>JBARXH010000301.1:0-1729 GCA_049647245.1 Litorimonas sp. | reverse complement strand
TGGCCATACGGCCTTCGCTGGCGGAGGCGGTCAGCGGCAGGGACTGGGAGCCTGGCAGCTGGAAGCCCGCCAGATTGGAGCCGCCATTGGCCGCGACGCGCCCTTCGAGGCGGTCGATGCGGCGCTGGCGTCCCGGCTCGGCGCTCAGCAGGAGGCGCGAGCGCAGGGCGACCGCTTCGCGGATCGCGTCCTGGGCCGCCTCGCGCGAGTTCACGGACGTGAACGTGCAGACCACGTCTTCGCCGGCCGACAGGTTGATGTTGGCCGTGCGGTTGGCGAGGTCCACCGAACCGTCCGGGTCGGTGCAGACCAGGTTGGTCAGGGCGAAGCCCGCATCGCGCGCATCCGCCGCCGTCACCGTGTAGGACCCGGCCGCGAGATTGTCGGCCTGCAGCTGGCCTGCGCCGTTCGCGGTTGTCAGCGTGGCGTTCAGCTCCGGGATGTTGGAGACGAAGGAGAAGCCCGCATCCCGGCCCGTGATGGCCTGGATGATAGTGATCGAGCCGGACGGCTGGACCGAAACGCTCACCTGGTCGGTCGCCGTGTCGGTGCCGTCGCCGACCGTGACTTCGAAGACGAGCGCGGCATTGGTGGCCACGTTCGGGGCCGTGAAGGTCGGGGTGGCCGTGTCGGCCCCCTGCAGGGTCACGGACGGCCCGGAGACCTGCGCCCAGCTGTAGGTGAGCGTGTCGCCGTCAGCATCCGACGATCCGCCGGCGTCCAGCTGCACGGTCTGCCCGCCATTGACCGAACCGATGTCCGTGCCGGCATCCGCCACTGGAACGACATTGTCGTCGGTGATGACGATCTCCACCGTATCCGCCGTGGAGCTTCGCGCGCCGTCATTGACGGTGAGCGAGAAGACGAAGCGCTCTTCGTCCGGACGTCCGCCAGCCGGGACGGAATAGGTGAAAGCCGCGTTGGGTCCGTTCACATCCGTCAGGCTGACCGAGCGGCCCGAGACCTGCGACCACTGATAGGTAAGAGCATTTCCGTCGGGATCGACCGAGGCGGAGCCGTCAAGCTGGATCACCGCACCGGCTTCGGGGCGGTTCAAGGTCTGCGCCGCACCCGCTTCGGCAACCGGAGCGAGATCGGGATCGAGCGTGATGCTGACGGTCTCGGGACTGCTCGTGTTGACGCCGTCGCTGACCGTCACCTGGAAGGTGAACGTGACGGGTCCCGCATTCGCCGTGGCTTGGCTGGGCGCGGTCGTCGCGGACGGTTTGGCGACGACGATCGGGCCTCCGCCCGTGCCGTCCGGATCGTATGTGAAGGTCGGCGTCGCGCTGTTCGGATTGACCAGCGTGACATCCGGGCCGCCCACCTGAACCCAGTTGTAGGTCAGCGTGTCGCCGTTCGGGTCGTTCGTTCCCGAAGCGTCCAGCTCGACCGGCGTTCCCGGAACGTAGTTCGTCTGCGGCTGGGGCTGGGTGACGACCAGGACGGGCGCGGGATTGACGCCCAGCGTCAGCGTAACCCGGTCCGTGGCGCTCGTGGTGCCGTCGCTGACCACCAGATCGAAGGCCACGACCTGGTCCACGGTCGCTCCTGCCGGATCGAAGGTGAAGGTCGGCATGACGGTCGTCGCACCGCTTAGCGCGACGGCCGGGCCGGAGACCTGCGTCCAGCTGTAGCTCAGCGGGTCGCCGTTCGGGTCGCTGGAGCCAGAGCCGTCCAGCGCCACCTGCGTCGTCGCGCCGACATTGTCCACGCGACGGTCCGCGCC
>JBARXH010000300.1:0-10840 GCA_049647245.1 Litorimonas sp. | reverse complement strand
AGGATGCACTGGTCTGCGACGTCTCGCGGGTAGAGCTCGAGGCCCCGTTCGATTCCGATCTGGGACAGAGGCTCCTCCGTATCGGCACTGGCGGTCGAGTGGCTCGACAGCGCCAGAACGGCCGTTGCGGCAAGACCGGCACGCCGCATGAATTTTCCGTACTCTCTGGAAGACGTAATTGCGTTGATCATGGCTTTTCAATAGGCCGTTCAGGATGAGCCTGACATGAACCATTTCATGCGGAATCAGCCCCTGTTCAGCCGTCTCTCGTTTGGACCGTGGATATGGGCGGGTCCGGAGGGTTAGCAAAGGTCGGATCGCAGGTATCGCTTGGGGCGTCTAAACACATATCTTTTCAAAAAGGCGTCGGTCGCCATTGGCGGGCTCGTCGTGTTCGCCTGCTGTGTGCTGCTGCTTGAGCGCTTGCTGCGCATTTTCGAGGTCGTGACGACCTCCACCCAGCCCGCGTCCGATGCCTCCAACATGATCATCTCCCTCCTGCCCTACTATCTCGGCATCGCCGTGCCGATGGCCCTGATGCTGGGCACGATCATCACGGTGGACCGCTTCTCCCGCTCATCGGAACTCACGGCCGCGCTCGGGGCCGGAGTGTCGTTGACCCACATGACCAAGCCGTTCCTGCTCATCGCGGGAATATTGGCTGTCGCTTCGGTCTTCATCGAAGGCTGGCTGCAGCCGCTCGGCCGCTATCAGTACCGCGCCGTGGAGAACTCGGTGAAGCAGACGGCCTTCACGGCGGCCCTGCGCGAAGGCATGTTCACGACCGTGGGCTCGCGGACCTATTTCGGCGGCACGGCCAAGCCGGATGCAGGCATCGGCCCTATCTTCATCTACGAAGATGTGTTCCAGAACGGTGTCAGGACAGGGTTCCGCCTGACAACGGCGCAGGAAGGCGAGCTGATCGTCCGCGAGGAAACCGGTGCGCCCGTGCTCCAACTCAGTGACGGACAGGGCTACCAGGTCGCCGACAATGTCAGGCTCAGCGACGATATTGGCTTCGGCGGCATGTCCATTGCCGGCGCGGCGACCATCGTGCCTTTCCGCATGCGCGGCAACGACGAACGCGAACTGACCTCCTCGGAATTGTTCGACAACCGCAAGGGCGACCTGCGGACCGAGATCGACCGCAACACCAACAATGCGGCGCTGCACCTGCGGATCGCGCGCACGGTCATGCTGTTCATCCTGCCCTTCCTCGCCGTGCCGTTCGGCCTGAACTACGGACGCAACCCCTCCTCCGCCGGCATATTCGTGGGCGTGGTCTTCCTTGTGTCGCTGCAGAAAGGCCTCGAGTTCGCGCAGTCACTCGGCGCAGCGGGGACGATTCCGCCCTGGCTGGGCATCTGGGGGCTCATCGCCGCCTTGGCGGTGCTGGCCGGGATCGTCTTCTACAAGAGCGCCTTCCGAATGGGTCAACCGCCGCTGACCTCCTTTGCCATGTGGTTGAAGCATGCCAACGGGCAGGTCCGCAAAGGCCTGCGCCAGACGCGCGACCTGTTCGGCGGCAATGCGGATGCGAGCCGTGCTTAAGTTCGCCGCCTACCTGTCCAAGTCGTTCCTGATCACATGGCTGACGGTCGTGTTCGGCTTCCTCGTCCTGATCGGCCTGCTGGACAGTCTCGCCAACGGCGCGGACATCGTGGCCAGCGGCGAAGGCTTTCGCGGGACCTTCAAGTATATGGGTCTTCGGGCGCCCGTGATCTTCGACCGGATCTTCGTCTTCACCCTCGTCGTCGCAATCCTGCTGACCTATGTGAAACTGATCCGACAGCATGAACTCGTCGCCCTGCTCGGTTTCGGGATCAGCGCCACGCGCCAGATCCTGCTTCTCACGCCGGTCGTGTTCGGCGCGGCTTTCTCCTCCATCGTCCTGATCGACTACACGATGGCTCCGGCGGTGCGGGCGTTGCAGGCCTGGGGCATAGGGGAATACCGCATCAAGAACATCACACCGGAAAATCCGCTCTGGCTGGAAGACAATGGCGCGATCGTGCGGGCGACCGAGCGGGAATCCTACGAAACCCTCGCCAACATCGAAATCTTCCAGCGCGACGAGGCGGGCTCGGTCGAGGCCGTCATCTGGGCCGAGCGCGGGACCTATACGGGCAATGGCTGGTCGCTGGACGGTGTCAGACGACTCGATGTCGCCGGGGCCGCCGGGGAACCGCGGCAGGCCGAACCCGTGGAAGAGGCCGCGGTCTGGACTACCTCCCAGACCCCGACTTCCATTGCACGCCTCGCCGCCGAGCCGCGCGACCTGTCCCTGGCGGAGATGCGCAACTTCATGAAACCCGGCAATAGTGGAGCAAAGCCATCCTTTGCATACGGTTTCTGGCACGCCCACCGTCTGACACGCCCCCTTGCCGCCATCATTCTTTTGATCGCCTGCGCAGCGCTAATGCAGCGCACGGGTCGGGAGGACACGGGAGACCGGACGCTGATCCTCGGAATCACGCTCGGCTTTGTCTTCCTCATCATCGATGGCGCCATGGCGACGTTCGCGGCCTCCGGCGGCATTGCGGTCGTGCCCGCCATCGCCATGCCGCTGCTGGCCTTCGGCCTGTTGTCGGCCTTCTTGCTTGCGCGGACCGAAGCGCTCTAGACGGGTCCCCATGACGGCCGCGTTCTTCATCAATCCTCACTCCGACCGAGTGGGCAAGAAAGGCTCCCGCCTCGCCAACTATGCCGACGACTATGAGGCGCGCGTGTTCGATCTGGCGCTGTTCGCATCGCTTCCTGCCCAGGTCGAAGCCGCTCTGACCACCTCCGACCTGTTCGTGATCGAAGGCGGCGACGGCACGGTCCAGTGCGTCATGAGCGAAGTGCTGCGCCAAACCGGCGATACGGGCGACATCCCGCAATTCGCCATCGCATCGGGCGGCATGACCAATCAGATCGCCAAGGTCATCGGCATGAAGAAGGTCGGAAAATCCGGTCTGAAAACCCTGCACGAGGACCCCGAGGCGCTGGAGACCCGAATGATCCGCCTGTCCTGCGAAGGCGCGCCGGACCAGTATGGCTTCCTCTTCTCCACCGGCGCGCTGCCCATGGTCACCGACTACACGAAGAACGAATTGCACGCACGCGGGATCGGCGGATCGGCCGCCGTCTTCGGCGGGATCGTCAAGGCGGTGCTCGGGGAGCGTGATCAGCTCATGCCGTCGACGGACTGCGTGTTGCGGATCAACGGCGAAACGCTGGCCGGGCCACATCTTGGCACGGTGGCGACCACCCTGCCCTCCATCACCATGGGTCTGGACCCGTTCTGGGGCGACGAAGCAGGCGATCTTCGCCTCACCTATGTCGATGGCAAGGCGGCACGCCTGCACCGACACATTGCGGAGGTCTGGGTCGGCTTCAAGGACAAGGACCGCACGCCGGACGGCTTCCACAGCTGGAATGCTAAAAGTGCCGCCTTCGAATATGATGGGCCGATCATGCTGGACGGCGAACCGCTGGACCTGCCTGCCAAGCGCTTCACCCTGTCCGTGAGCCGTCCCGTCACGATCCTGCGGTGACGGACCCGCTGGAGCCGCTGATCCGGGAGGAGCGCCTCGACCCGCCTGCCCGCGTCGATGGGATCATGCAGGCGATCCGAAACAGGCATCCGGGTCGTGTTCTGGGCTTCGTCTATTACGGCTCCAGCCTGCGCGACCTCGACGATGCGGAGAAGATGCTGGACTTCTACGTTCTGGTCGACAGCTACCGGAAAACGCACGGGACCGGCTGGCGCGCCCTGACGAACCGTCTGATCCCGCCCGCCGTCTACTATCTGGAGCGCGAAGACGGCGGCGTGCTGTCCACCTGCAAATATTCCATCATCTCTCTCGGTGAATTCGAACGGCGCTGCGCCGACGGCTTTCTCAGTCAGGTCTGGGGCCGCTTCAGCCAGCCCTGCGCCCTGCTCGGCGCAGCCTCAAGGGATGTGGAAGACCGGATCATCGGCGCCCGGGTCGCCGCCGTGCGCAAGCTGGCGGGCGAGACCGCCCCCTTGTTCGACGCGCCTGCCACATCGACCGACTTCTGGGGCCGCGGCTTCTATGAAAGCTACCGAACGGAATTGCGCCCCGAAAGCGATGACGGACGCGCCCGCGAGATCGTCGCTCGGTACGAGAGGCGCTACGCCGCGATCAGCGAGGCGCTGTTCGGCCCTGCGCAAGACGGGCTCTATGCGGTCCAGAACTTCGGCGGCGATGGTTCCCGAATCCGGTGGTTTCTGCGGCGCTGGCTCGGACGGCCCGTCGCCGCTCTGCGCATCCTGAACAGCGCGGCGACCTTCGACGGTGGTCTCGACTATGTCCTGCGGAAAGTGGAGCGCCATAGCGGCGTGACGCTGGAGGTAACAGACGCACAGAGGCGACATCCGGTGCTTTGGAGTCCCGTGCTGGGGTGGAAGCTGTTCAGGCGCGGAGCGTTCTCGGGGTAGTTCACGTCCGCAACTCTAAGATCGCGACCGCAGCAGATCTCGAAGGGCTCACATCACCCGATCCGTATCCAAGACCCATGTGTACAGCGGCGATTTTATCCAGATAGGCAGCGATTTCTTCAATCCCGGCGCCTTCAGTCCTCATGGCGTAGGCACGATACAAGTAGGTGTCGTATTCATCCCCAAAATTTGGATCCATCCACGGTGGTCCATCACCATCGGCGTCATCTTTTGCAAGTCCGATAGGGTCCCAGACGAGGAATCCAATTTTTCTCAGTTTGATCGTAAGCGAGTTCTCTGGATCGAGCTTGATTGATCTCATTCCGCCGCCTGCATCCGCCGCATCATCTCATTCATCACGTCGGCACTGTTGTCCTTGAGCGCGCGGAAGCGGGCGAGGATGGCGTTCACATCGTCTTCCGTATGGGCGGCGGAGACGCTGATGCGCAGCAGACTGCTGCTTTGCGGCGTGCCCGGCGGAACGGCGAGATTGACGTAGACGCCTTCCTTGAGAAGCCAGTTCCACTCCATCGCGGCCTGGGCTTCGTTGGGACGGCGGACGGCGATGACGGGGCTGGCAGGCGCACAGAGATCGAAGCCCATTTCCGCCAGTCCGGCATGGAGCTGCGCGGCCCGCGCCATGATGTTGCGGCGGAGTTCCGGACGCGCCTTGATCGCCTCGTGCGCGGCCTGGGCGGCGCAGATGTTGCTGGGCGCGGCGGACGCCGTGAACATGTAGGGCCGCATCACCTTGCGCAGCAGTTCGAACTCCGGGTGCTTGGATGCACAGAAGCCGCCCACGCTGGCGAGGCTTTTGCTGAACGTGCCGCTGTAGAAATCGACCTGGTCGAGGCATCCCTGCTCTTCGGCAATGCCGCGCCCGCCTTCGCCGAAGACGCCGTAGCTGTGCGCTTCGTCCACATAGAGATAGGCGCCGTGACGCTGGCAGACATCCGCAAATTCCGCGATCGGCGCGATGTCGCCGAACATGGAGTAGAGCCCTTCGATCACGACGAGCGCATGGCCGCCTTCGGCAATCTTCTGGCGGCCCAGCCGTTTGTCCAGATCGGCCGGATTGTTGTGACGGAAGCGCACCGTCGTCGTTCCGGCCAGGCGCGTGCCGTCGATGATGCAGGCATGGGCGTCGGCGTCGATGAAGATGACGTCGTCCGGTCCGGCCAGCCCGGCCATGGCGGCCAGATTGGTCACGTAGCCCGTGGTGAAGACGATGCAGGACGGCTTGCCAAGATGCTCCGCAAGATCGCGCTCCAGTCGCTCATGCTCCACATAGGAGCCGTTGGCGATGCGGGAGCCTGTCGTTCCCGTGCCGTGGCGGTCGATGGCGTCCTTGGCAGCTTCCCGAGCCGCTTCGTCATAGGTCAGGCCGAGATAGTTGTTGGTCCCGGCGAGGATGATCTCCCGGTTGCCGATGCGCCCGCGCGTCGGCCCCATGATGTCGTCGAACGCCATGTTGAACGGATCGACGCCGAGCTTGTTCAGGATGCTCGCGCGCTGTTCCAGCTGCCCGTACTTGCTGAAGATCGACAGGCCCGGCGTGCCCGCAACATCCGTTCCGCCCGTGCCGCTCATGAGTTCAGCAGTTCCTGGATGGCCGCGACAAGTTCCCCGACCGTCTTGACGTCGCTGATGACCTCCATGGGAATGGAGATATCGTAGAAGTCTTCCAACTCCATGATCAGGTCGAAGACGGCCGTGCTGTCGACCTCGAGGTCGGACATGATTCCAGAGGTTCTGAGGATGGGCTTGTTCTTGACGTTGTACGGCTTGAGAAGCTCGCAGATCTTGTCGAAGATTTGCTGGTCGGTCGGCATGGCGCCCCTAGTCGTGCAGCGGCCCGCCACGCAAAGGCGGGTCCTAAAGAGGTCGCGCCGATACCAAGCGCGGCGCGGGGCGTCCAGCCACCCGCGTCAGCCGGACGCGGGCGAAGCCTCGAATGCTACGCTTCTACGGCCTTGAGCGGAGTGGGCTTCTGCAGATCGATGATCCCGCCATCGAGGAATTTCTGCTTTACCCGCGCGCGGGAGAGCTTGCCCGAACTGGTGATGATCATGGTCGATTTGGGCACGAGCATGAGCTGCACGGGAACGCCGACTTCGAGGCGGATCGCCGCGGAGACGGCCGTTTCGATTTCGGCCAGCAGCTTCGGATCGCGCGTGCGGCATTCCAGCAGCAGCATGATGGTCTTCTGGTCGCCCGCTCCTCCGACGGAGAAGGCGCAGGCCCGGCCGCAGCGGTGGGGGGCGGCCGCCTGCGCGGCCCATTCGATATCCTGGGGCCAGATGTTGCGGCCGTGATAGAGGATCAGGTCCTTGTATCGTCCGGTCACGATCAGCTGGCCGTCATGCCAGTAGCCCAGATCGCCCGTGTCCAGCCATCCATCCTTGGAAAAGGCGGCTTCGGTCGCCTGGCTGTTGCGGAAATAGCCCGGCGACAGGCTGGGACCCTTGAGGCAGATCCGCCCGACATGGTCTTCGCCGAGGACATTGTTGTCCGCGTCGCGGATCTCGATCTCGTGTCCCGGCAGTTTCACGCCGCAAGCCACGAAGGTTCGCGTATCTCCCGGAGCGGTCAGGTCGTTGGCGGCGACGGCATCCGATGTCGTCTCGTAGCGGCGCATGTCGATCGTATGCTTGACGAGCCCCTGGCCCAGAGGCGCGAAGGTTGCTGCCAGCGTCGTTTCGGCCATGCCGTAGGACGGGGTGAAGGCGGATTCGGAAAAACCCATCGGGCCGAACAGGTCCGAGAACTCCGTCAGCGGTTCCGGACGCACCATGTCGCCGCCAATGCCCGCGGCGCGCCAGCAGGACAGGTCCAGCTCGCGGTCGTCGCGCCAACGGCGAACGCAGAGCTCATAACCGAAAGTCGGCGAGTAGGAGAGCGTCCCGCGATTGTCCGAAATCAGCTGCAGCCAGGTGATGGGCCGGCGCGTGAAATCGGTCGGATCCATATAGTCGACGGAGAGCTGGCTCATCATCGGCGCGATGAGAAAGCCGATCAGACCCATATCGTGATAGAGCGGAAGCCAGCTCGTCGCTCGGTCGGTCTCGTTGACCTGCAGGCCGTGCTTGGTGATGCCATGGCAATTGGCCGAAACCGATGCCTGCGTGCCGAGAATCCCCTTTGGAGAAGAGGTCGAGCCGGACGAGTACTGAATGTAGCAGAGGTCGTCGGGACCGAAGGGACGCAGTTTATCGCCCTTGGGAAGCTCTGCCACGGCCTCGAACGTCAGAACCGGCGTCGCCGTATCGTTGAGTGCCGAACTCATGATCGGCTCCATCGATTCGGGCGCAAACAGGGCGAAGAAGTCGCCCGTGTCGGCCATACGCTCCAGCTGGCGCTCATAGGAGGACCGGCCGCCCAGCGTCACGGGCAGAGGCAAGGGCGCGGGCACGAGCCCGGCATACTGACAGGCCATGAACAGAACGGCGAATTCGGGGGACGACACGGCCGCCAGGCCAATGCGCGAATCCTTTGGGGCAAACCGGACCAGCCTCAACGCCAGATCCATCGCCCGCTCGCGCAACTCGGCATAGGGCAAGGCCGTCAGCAGCCGACCCTTGCCATCGAAATAGTTGAAGCCCGTCTGGCCCGTCGCGGCATAATCCAGCGCCTCGCTCAAGGTGGCGAAGTCTCCGTGGCGGAGCGGAATGTTACGAGCGGTCGGCGTCGGCTCGGTCATATGAATACTCTCTTCGACAAGCCCGAAGGCTCCGTCCCGTCTCGTTCATGTGTGGATTGGTGCACCCGAAGCCTCCCCCCTCAGAAGTCTTCCCTATGGCTTTGGACTGGAGGCGCGGGCCTACCCAAGTAATGCTTCCGGCGCGTTACCATAACTCTGGAGGCCGATTTTACACGTCCTCTTTCGGTTTGTAACACGCATATGACGCTATCGGAGACAAATCTTTCCAAATGGTGACAGCGCTGTCGAGCGCTTTCCTCGGATGGATCGCAGCATCGCGCCGCAACCCGACTCGACTGAAAGCCGGGGCTTGATTTCCCGCGCGGCGGGTTTAAGGAGCGCGCCTTCGACAAGACGTTTGTCTTTCGGGCGATTAGCTCAGCGGGAGAGCACTGCCTTCACACGGCAGGGGTCGCTGGTTCAATCCCAGCATCGCCCACCATTCCTCTCTGCGGAATGCAGCGCCCGTTCCGATCTTGGAATACGGGGACCGGTTCTCGTCCATCAGATGCAACTGCATCCGCTGTCCCGGTGAAGCTCAAAGCAGGCCTTACAGGTTTCAGGCTCTACTCCGTCTCATAAACGTAACAGAAACCAACCTTGGATACCGTCCTGAAGAGGTACGGGCATGGTTCGAATGTCGTCGAAAGTTGGTACTCGTAAACCTGCTTCACGAACGCATCGCGCACATCCTGACTAAGTCCAGCTCCTCTATGCGCATAATCATCCAGTTTTCGGGAAAAAGCCGCTGCAAGCCTTGCCCGTTCGACCTCTGTTTCCGCTTTGGACTTAGAGGCAAAAACCCACCGACCCTCGGGACAAAAATGGATGAGGCCGTACATCAGATCATCAAGCTGAGCCTCATCCAGACTCTGAGGCTGTTTCGAAGACATTGAGAGAAGATATCCGTAATCCCTGCAGACCGATGAAAAATCGATCCGCCTGTCATCTCGGTTCCGGGACAATATATCCAATGTCCCTTCCGCGGCGTAGATTGTTGCTTCTGCGGGCAACCTGCTGAAATACTCCTCCACCTCCCAAAATCGGTTCACATTTTTCGGAAACGGCTGATCGCCTGAGTTCAATATATAGAGAAAAGTCTCGCTCGTCAGAAACGAGCCCTGAAAACCGCTTTCCAAAGACTTCAAGAGGTATAGGTGATTTTGCGATGACTCACAGCCCGGAGAGGAGGCGAGAGCTTCGGAAGCTGCAGCGTCATGAATAGCTGGAGCCAAAGAAAAATCCTTGTCGAAACCGACAAAGAGATCTGGCTATTCCGTTGTCGAGAAAACATATCCCCGGCACTCGGGAAGTTTGTCACTACCCTGCGGCACCAAATTAGAACACGCGGCTAGTATCGCAGGCAAAACGCAAATGAGCAGCCTTCTTGGATGCTTCTTTGTCATGAAGTTAATCGCAAGGCTCAGTTACCTTCACGAATAATGTAATCTATGTCACTTGGACTCACGGGCCTGTTTGGGTTGGAAGCATCCGAACGCATACCTTGGTCCCCAAACGTTGTTGCGAAAAGCCTGTCTTAGGGAGCTAAGTGTAGAGACCTACCAGAAGCTGGTAATCGCGAATACCTCCACGACACGAGGATTAACGCCGTCTGCTTCAACGTCGCGCACCCTTGCTGCATGTTGATTATCAGTGATCTCACGGTAAGCCCGAATGACGTAGTCCCGGTCGGTTTCATTAAATGCCGATGAAAGCCTTGCCGCACGATAACGATCAAAAAACATGTCGATCGCCACATCCTGTCCAGTATTGGATAACGCATCGAGGTAAAAAGCGACGTATAGTATGTCGTGCAAACTTTTTTCTGGTTTTGCTCTTTTGTAGCCTTTGAATAGCGACATGCGTTGAAAATAGATGATCCATTCGCCTCTCGCTCTGGTTTTCTCCATGCCTTCGAGGTGAGGCAAACGCTTCGGATTGAGAGACCACAGTTCCTGTTTGAACATAGCTGGCGCCTAAGGTTCGTTTTTAATGGAATTACGGTCGGGACGTTATTGTTCGGTTAGCGCGGTGTGGATCATAACCTAGAACACCTGAATAGCCTGAATAGGCTGTCCCTCCTCCACCCAAAACCACACCAACGCGACCTGGTATAGTCGTCTGATTCACAGAAGGGGCATACAAAGACACTCCTGTGCCAGGGTCGACACGCGGTATTGTCATGCCATTCACTACCGCACGATCAGTGCTGTAGTTGTAAGCAGTGGGTGGCCGATTAAGGTATGCCGGTGTTCTCATCTGTGGGGAATGTGAAACAATCGGGGTATTCTGGATCCTTGGCGAAGAGTATGTGACAGGACCTCTCGCGAACTGTCTGGCGTAGCTCCATTGCCTGTAAGTCGCTCCCGCACCCCGGACTGCACCATATGTGCCACGTGCCGCATATCCACTGCCCCCTCCAATCGGAGCGTTGATCGCACCTTGCACAACGGCTTCCGCCGCACTGTCGTAAAGTGGCGCTCCTGCAGCGGCAGCGAGGCCATCACCAACTGTATGACCATCCATGCGAATGTAAGGGTCCGTGTCGGGATTTCGTGGGCGCCCATTGGCTACCCAGCGATCTATGGCACCACTTATGTTGTCTCGGTATCGCCTCTCCATATAGTTCGGAACGAGGCCCTCGCTATTGTTGTGCACCCATGCGCCAATATCCCCGACAAAGTATGTATGAT
>JBARXH010000299.1:0-4002 GCA_049647245.1 Litorimonas sp. | reverse complement strand
GGCCGCGCCCTTGCCCGATCTGGAGGATGACGGCGTGGTCGCGGCCGCGCTGAACGGCCTGCCCGTCGCGCTGGGCGAAGCCTTGGCGGCTCTGGGCGCGTCTGCGGACATCGTCGCGGCCGGGCGCAACTTCGATGCGGCCGGAACCGGTGCGGCGGATGTGAACGTCCCCGCCCTGCCCGCCAATCTCGAAGCACTGGTCGGCTTTCAGGCCGCACTCGCCGAGCGCTTCGCCAATGACGTCGCCTTCAATGGCGGCGCACCGGAAATCATCGACGCCTATCTGCGGTTCCTCGCGCAGGGCGGACAGATCGCCGCCTTCCAAGAGACTTACGCGGCGCTGGTGACGTCCTATCTGGAACTCCTGTCCACAGGCGGTTTCCCAGCCGACTTCACCGGGCTGGGCGCACTCGACGTGCAGGCCTATCTCGACTATCTCAATGCCATCGGCGCGCTGGGCCGCCTGGGCGACGCGCAGCAGGGCCTGATCGCGGAATATCTCGCTTTCCTTCGCAGCGGCGGGGTGCCGAGCGCGTTCATCGCCAGCAATGTCACGCTGAGCAGTGACGTGGTCGCGCTCTACCAGACAGCGATCTCCGACTTCATCACCTTCGTCACGGCCGGCGGGGCGCCGTCCCAGTTCGATGGCCTGAGCCAGGACCTGCTGACGCGATACATTCAGCTGCTGGAAAGCTCCGGCGTGCTGGAGACGATCTTCGGCGCGCAAGCGGAGATCCTGCAGGCCTATGCCGACTTCCTTGCCGGCGGCGGGGCGGCGGACGCCTTTGACGGGCTGGACGATCTTGGCCTGTCGGATGCGCTCGCCCAGCAATATACCGAAGTACTGCAGACCCTCATCAGCACTCTGGTGGACGGCGGAAACCTCGCGGACCTGAACATCCCGGCCGCCTCGCTGGTGAGCTTTATCGACGCGCTGGAACGCGCCGGGCTGCTCTCCGACGCGTTCGCGGACCAGCGGGACATTCTGCTCGCCTTCTCCCAGTTCGTCGCGGATGGCGGCGCGCCGGATGCCTTCGACGGCTTCGGGGCCTTAGGCCTGAGCGACGCGGCCGCCGTACAGCTCGAAGCCTCCGTCGATGCACTGATCGCCGTATTCTCCGCGGGCGGCGGGTTCGCCGACTTCACCGGAGACCTCGACGCGGTGCTGGCGGCTATCGAACGGCTGCAGGGCGCGGGGCGTCTGTCCGATCTCTTCGGCGCGGCGCTGGCCGCACAGCTGGAAGCCTTCACCCTGTTCGTGGAGAATGGCGGCACGCCGGGCGCGTTCGACGGCTTCACCGCCATTCCGCTGGATGCGGCCGCACAGGCCGATCTGGTCGCGACCGTGACCCAGTTTATCACGGCACTAGCGTCGGGGGCCGACTTCACGGATCTGCTCGACGAGTACCAGGCCTTCATCGCGGCGCTGACACGCCTGACCGATGCAGGCGACCTGGCCGACCTGTTCGGCGCGCAAGCCGGCATTTTCACCCAGCTCTTCACCTTCCTCGCCTCCGGCGGCAATCCGGTGGACTTCGACTTCACCGGCCTCATCGGCGCAGGCGGCGGCAATATGGGCGGCGGCGACATGGGCGGCGGCGGTGCGACCGGTGGCGAGCGGTCCGACCAATTCGTCGCCTACACCTCCTCCATCGTGGGTGTGGACCAGCGGGCTCCGGCCACGGTCACTTACGACGATGCGACCGGGGCTCCGATCGGCTATGTCTGGGACTTCATCGCCCCCGACCGGACCGAACCCGAGGAACAGCCTTCGATCGGAGCTGCCGAGCTCAAGGATGGCGGGTCGGCGGGAACCGTCCTGGGCTGGGGTCGCTGGGCCGGAGGCCGCACGAGCGGGCGCTTCTACGCCAATACGGACGGGTTCGACTTGCCCGCTGACGGCGGCTGGCACCTGATCACGGGCGAACCGGCCACAAACCTGCCGACCTCCGGCACGGTGGAGTACGACCTGATCGGCTGGACCGCACCGACCCGCCGCGACGGAGCCGTCGCACCGGGCACGCTGGACAGCGCCCGCGCCGTGGTCGCCTTCGGCACGCAGAGCCGGATCGGCGTCGATCTGAACCTGACCATCGGCGGAGAGGGATACACGGTCTCCACGGCCGGGGGCGCGGACAACCCGTCCCAAGGCCTCATCATCGGCGAGTTCAACTATCTGACCGAGGTCGGCTTCCGGGGTGACAGCTTCAATGGCGGGGCCAGCGCGTCGGGCGGGTCGCTCTGCAACGGTGCGTCGGCCGGCTGCAACGCCACCATCACCGGCTTCCTCGCCGGGGACGGCGCCAGCCATGTCGGTCTGGCCTACACGTTCGGGGCCACCTTCAACCAGCAGGTGGACGGCACGGCCGCCTTCGCCCAAGCCGGATCGGCGGGCGCAACAGCCGCAGCGGCAGAGGCCGGGAGCTGGGACCGCTGGGACGGACCCGCTTCTCAGGCCGCGCCCACGGCCGTCGTGCCCCCGGCCGAACGGGAAATCGGCGGAACCTTCGCCCTGGACAGCCAGCCGGCCGTCCCGAGCTGGATCAGCTTCGACTGATCCTCGGACACTCCGGCAAAGTGGCCCGCGATCCCCGACCGGATCGCGGGCCTTTTTCTTTTGCGTCAAACTGTAGGAGAGTTTGAGAGACAGGGGCCGAGCGGCCCGGTAAGACGACCCCGATGCGAACCCGGTCATGTCCTGCGGGTTCAGCCCAAGCGGAGCGACTTTCGTGAATTTCATCGACCTTGCGGCACAGCAGGACCGGCTCCGTCCGGCCATCGAGGCCCATATCGCTGCCGTGCTGGCCCATGGCCGCTACATCATGGGCCCGGAAGTCACCCAATTCGAAGCCGAACTGGCCGAATTCGGACGCGCCAAACATGCGCTGGGCTGCGCCAATGGAACGGACGCGCTGATCCTGCCGCTCATGGTGTGGGGCGTGGGACCGGGGGACGCGGTCTTCGTCCCCTCCTTCACCTATTGCGCCACAGCCGAATGCGTCGCTTTGCAAGGCGCGACCCCGGTCTTCGTCGATATCGACCGGGACACCTACAACATGTGCGCGGACTCGCTGCAGGCGGCCGTCCAAGGCGTGATCCGGGAAGGCCGGCTGACGCCCCGCGCCGTGATCGCGGTGGATCTGTTCGGGCAGAGCGCGGACTATCCCGCCATCGCGCCCATCGCGCGGGAACACGGGCTGAAGCTGATCGCGGATTCCGCGCAAGGGTTCGGAACTACGCTGGATGGCCTTCACCCTCTATCCTGGGCGGACGTGGCGACGACCAGCTTTTTCCCGGCCAAGCCGCTGGGGTGCTACGGCGACGGCGGGGCGATCCTGACGGATGACGACGCGCTGGCGGCGGCGCTGGACTCTGCGCGGATCCACGGCAAGGGCGCGGACAAGTACGACAATGTCCGCATCGGGCTGAATTCAAGGCTCGACACGATACAGGCGGCGGTGCTGCTGCCCAAGCTGGCCGTCTTCGCGGACGAGATCGAGGCCCGGAACCGGATCGCCGAGCGCTACCGAAACGGGCTGGCGCAGACCGCCGTGCGGCGCCTCCCACAGGTCAGGGACGGCGTCGTGTCGACCTGGGCGCAATACACGATCGAAGTCGACGACCCGGTCGCACTGGGCGCAGCCCTCAAGGAAGAGGGCATCCCCACGGCGCGCTACTACCCCAAGCCGATCCACCGCCAGACCGCCTATCGGGAGTTCCCCGTGGGAGCGGGCGGCATGAACCGGACGGACGACTGCACCGACCACATAATCAGCCTGCCCATGAGCGCCTATGTGTCGGAGTCCGACCAGGACCGGGTGATCGACGCGGTGCGCCGACACGCCTGAAGGGACGGGACCGCCGCGTCAGTCTTCGTAGAGATCGAGCGTTCTTCGCACCACGTTTTCCAAGGAGAACAGGTCCACGGCCTTGGCGCGGCCGCGGCGTCCCATCGCCTCGCGCAAGGCTTTGTCGCCGATGAGCGTTTCCATGGCGCGCGCG
>JBARXH010000298.1:0-3320 GCA_049647245.1 Litorimonas sp. | reverse complement strand
GGTCGGGGTCGAGCGGCGCAGCCTCCTTCAGGGAGAAGTCGGGACGGGACAACGGACGCGCGTGCTGAACCTTGTCGGTCGGATCGTGAAGATCGTGGTCGCCGGGCAAACAATATCCGCGGTGATCCTAGCCGCGCTCTGGGTGCCTGAGATGGGATGGCGGGACGGAGTCTGGATGGCGGTTTTCCATGCCGTTTCCGCCTTCAACCACGCCGGTTTCGACCTGTTCGGCAACAGTCTCAAGGACTTTGCAGCGGACCCCTGGGTCCTGATCACGGTGGGAGCGACATTCGTTCTCTCCTCCCTCGGCTTCATCGTCTATTCGGATCTCAGACACGGGCTGCGTTGGGCGAGGCTCGACCTCCACACGAAGCTGATGCTCGTCGGGACGGCCGTTCTGGTCATTGTGCCGACAGTGCTGTTCTTCTGGCTGGAAGCCGGGAACCCCAATACGTTGGGTCAGGTCTCCGGCCCACTGGAAACAGCGGCGCTGGCCTTCTTCCAGGCGGCCACGCCCCGCACCGCAGGGTTCACGGCGGTGGATACGGCCGCCATGTCCGACGCCACGACCTTTCTCACATTGCCGCTCATGATCATAGGAGGCGGGACCGGCTCCACGGCCGGAGGCATCAAGGTCACGACGGTGATCGTGCTCGTCCTTGTCTCGGTCGCCTATTTCCGCAAATCCTCGCACATCCGCGTGTTCAGGACGTCCGTCGAAACCAACCAGGTTCACAAGGCACTGACGCTCGCGGTCCTGACCTTGCTGATCTTTATTACCGCGACCTTCCTGTTGCTCGCGACGCAAGCCGTGACGCTTGTCGACACCATGTTCGAGGCGACGTCGGCCCTGGCGACGGTCGGGCTATCGCGGGGAATCACAGGTGAGCTGGATCAGACCGGCCGGACGATATTGATGATCCTCATGTTTCTGGGTCGCCTCGGCCCCCTCACTCTCGGCTATCTGATCGCAGCGAAACGCCCGCCCCTGACGCGCTATCCCAATGGGGAAATCCATCTCGGATGAGGTCCGACCACCCGTCGTGCACAGGCCTGCAATCGGGCGCGAAACAGTGTGGACACCACCCCATCCGCTCCCTATAGAGCCGCCTCGGAAACGAGGCCCGAATAGCTCAGTTGGTAGAGCAACGGATTGAAAATCCGTGTGTCCCTGGTTCAAATCCAGGTTCGGGCACCATTCCCCTTCCCCCGCATCTGCTCTACGCTCCGGCCATGGCCCGGTACGATCAGCTCATCTCCCATCGCTTTCGTGGCTTCGCTGACCGCGAGAGCACACTGGAGGGCCTTCAGGCCGCGCTGGACCATGGCATCCAGCAGATCGAGTTCGATATCCGCGTCACGCGCTGCGGCGCGCCGATAATCACCCATGACGAAGCTGCCCGCGACGGTTCCGGAACTCTCCACAATATCTGTGATGTCCACGCGCGAGAGCTAGACGCTTTGGGCGGCGACTTCGCAGTCATGCCGACAGCGCGGGAACTCTTCGAAGCCATTGCGTCGCACGCCAACCAGACGTGCCGGATCCTGATCGACGTGAAGGATGCTGGGTTCGAGGATATGCTCTACGCGCTATGCGCCGAGCATGGGTTACGAGACCGTTCCGTCTGGGTCTCCTGGCTGCCAGAAGTGCTCTACGCGCTCGAAGACATCGACCCCAAAGTCCTGAAATGCCTGTCGCATTGGTGCCGATCTCCCGACCAAGCCACCCGAGCGGTCCATATCGTCCATGACGCCATTGACGGCCGGATCGATCGCCCCGGGCGTCGCAGGGTACACGGCGAAAGGTCGGGATGGTTCGTGGAGGGACCGCTCCGCGGTGACCTGCGGGAGATTGTGGACTGGGTTTGCGTCCCGGCCGCCCATATCAGTGCAGATCTGGTGGCCGACTATCACCGCGATGGCACACAAGTCAGCGCCTTCTCCTACCTGACCGCAGAGGCCATCTTGAAGGCCGAGACCCGTTTCGGACACGATGCCTTCTTCTGCGATGACAGGGAGCCGTTCGACACGCTTCGCGCGTGAAGGATCGGACTAGTCGTTGGCTGCGTCGGGCAGCGAATCCGCATGAGCGTCCATGGGCGGCGCGATGGGCGCAGGCTCTTCAGTCGGGATCGCATAGCCGCCGTTGAACCATCGACCGAGATCGATGTCGGCGCAGCGTTTCGTGCAGAACGGCTTGTAGCGGTCCGTCGCGTCGCGCTTTTTGCAGATCGGGCAGGTCTGGCTCATCGGTCGCTCGTCACCTGAAGGCTGTCTCCGGGCACCACGGTGTAGCGCGCCCCGATGCGATCCGTCATCGGACCGCGCCAATCGAACGGTGCGTCGTCCAGCCAGTTCCCGATCATGGGGGGAACGGTGAGTCTCATTTGCCCACCGGGCGATGCTTTGGCCTCGCGCTCCAGCTGGCGTAGAGCGCGGATTGACTGCGTTTCCACGGTCGGCTCGCCGAAGCGGTCGTTGAGACGGGCATCGAGCGATGGCCCGTCCTGACCCCGGGTCATCTCCACTACGCCGAAGCGCGAGAACGGGGCAACGCGAATACTGGCCGGGTCGGCCTCCGCCATGTCTTCCATGACGCGGATCACGGTGGAACGCTGACGCGGCTGGCGCAGGTTCGGAAAGTCGATGGCGACCAGGCCGCCGAGACCCCGCAGGCGCAGTTGGGCCATGATCAGCTTCGCGGCAGCCACGCTGCACTCCATCACGGTCTTGGCGCCGCCCTTGTCCACATCGATCGCGATCAGGGCCTGCGCATGGTCGATGGTGATCGTCCCGCCGCCCGGTATGGCGATGCGCCGTTCCGTGGCCGTGTCGTGAATGCCGACGGATGCTTCTTCGAAGCCGATACCGGGAAATCTCGCCTCAAGACGCTGCCGCAGGTTCAGTAGCGTGACGGGGCCGGCCTTGTCGCGCGAAGGCGGACCTGCATATCTCACGACCGGTCCCTTTTCCGCGATGGCTTCCTTGGCGACCGTCACGTCCACCCGCTCGCCTTCTGTCAGTCGCGGCAAGTCTTTTTGCGCCTTGAACGACAAGAGCCCGTCCGGGCCCTTCCCAAGGTCCATCCATATCCCGCCGACGGATGCATCGACAGCTTTGGCCTGCGCTGTCCACGTCTCCCCGATGCGCGGTTTGTTGAAGTCCGACCACCGGTCGAGGTGAAGCTCGACGAGGCGGCGGCCTTCATAGACGGCGGCGCGTGTTTCACCGACCAGCTCTTCGATCACGGCACGGCGCTTCATGCATTCACTCCAGCAGCCCGCAGGAGTGCGGTCGTTTCGAATACCGGTAGTCCGACC
>JBARXH010000297.1:0-1718 GCA_049647245.1 Litorimonas sp. | reverse complement strand
GCTCGGCCCTCTCATGGAGGAGATCGACGTGTTCGGCGGCGAGTTCTACTGCCGCGCGGAGCGCGACGATGCAGGCCGGGACGAAATGACGGTGGTGGCGGAGACCAAGGTGCCCGGCACGCCGGATCTTGAGGCGAAGTTCGAGGCGCTGCTGAAAAGCAAGCTCGGTCTCGGCATGGGCGTGAAGCTGGTCCCCATGGGTACGACGGGAGAGGTGACGCAGGTCGAGGTGCGCCAGAAGCCGATCCGGCTGGTGGATACACGGTTCGATTGAACCAAAGCCCCGTCCCCGGCATTCCGTCCAGATGACCCGATCCGCACAGTCCCGCCTTGAAGCCTGCTACGAGGCGATGAAGGAAGACAATCCGCGCATCAACGCGGTGATCGACGCCTATAACGACCTCGCCATTCCGGAAATGGCCGACAGCGACATGCGCGCGGAAGAGGGCAAGCCGCTTTCGCCCATCGACGGCATGCCCATTGGCGTTAAGGCCAACATCGCCGTGGAGGGCAAGTTCTGGCATGCAGGCATCAAGGCTTATGCCTCTCGCAAGGCGGATGAGGATGCGCGCGTCGTGGAACGGCTCAAACGCGCAGGTGCGTTGCTGGTCGGGACCCTCAACATGGAAGAGGGCGCGCTAGGCGCGCAGACTGACAATCCGTGGTTCGGCAAGACGATCAATCCGCTCAGGGACGGCTATACGCCGGGCGGATCGAGCGGCGGGTCGTCGGCGGCCGTCGCGGCCGGCTTCGTCGAAGCTGCGCTCGGCACGGACACGATGGGCAGCGTGCGCATCCCGTCCGCATATTGCGGTCTGTGGGGGTTCAAGCCGTCCCATTCGGACGCCATGCTGGACGGCGTCGTTCCGCTCTCCACCACATTGGATACGGTCGGCATTCACGCCCGGTCGCTGGAAGACTGCGTGGCCGTCATGCAGGTGATCATGGAGGCGGACCTAGAGGGTGGTACGGCAGGCGAGGTCGTCGCGCTGAATTGGGGCGGTACGGTCGAGGTTGAGCCGGATGTGATGGCGGCGTTCGCCAAACTGGCGGAGGGCCTGCCGACAACCGGCCTCGGTCCCTACGCCTATGGCAAATCCCGTCGCGCAGGCCTCATCCTGTCGGAAGTCGAAGGCCATGCTGCACACGCAAAACGCCTGAAGAGCAAGCCGGACGGTTTCTCCGACTTCTTCCGCGGCATGCTGGACTATGGGCGCGACCTACCGCAGGACCGCGTCGATGCGGCCTACGCCCATGTTAGCGAGTTGCGCGCCGCCGACTATCCAAACTTCATCCTCATGCCGACCGCGCCGCAGACGGCCTTCCGCTTCGGCGATCCCGTTCCCGCCAATCAGGCAAACTTCACCGCCTTCGCCAACCTCGCCAACCGTCCGGCGATCCAGTTCCCGATTGGCGAAGACGCAGACGGCCTGCCTATTGGCGCGCAGATCGTCGGACCCCGGGGAAGAGAGACGGACCTGATCGCGACGGTGAAGGCTTTTATAAGTTAGGGCGCGCTTAAACGGTCGCGGACCGCGTCCATGACCCGGTTCTGGCAGGAATAGGTCGGGTCGTTGGCAAAGCACGCGACGGCGACCTGCTCCGACGGCACCACGACCATGTAGCTGGACGCGTCGATGTCCCCGCCGGAATACCAGAGCGTGTCGCGTCCTTCGACCTGACCCTGTACCAAGCCGAACGCGTCGTTGGTCTTGTCG
>JBARXH010000296.1:0-3861 GCA_049647245.1 Litorimonas sp. | reverse complement strand
CATTGGGGGCGTGCGCGACCGTGCCCGCCCGCCCGGTGGCCCGGCCCCTGTCCGGGACACGCGCGCTCACCCCGACCGATCTGGAAGATGCGCTGACGGGGGCCAGCTATCTCGGCACGGGCGGCGGCGGCAGTCTCGCCGAGGCACGGGCGCTGATCCGTGCGGACCTGGACGACGGCCTGTCCTTCCGCATGGTCTCGGTCGCCGATCTGCCGGACGAGGCGCGGGTCGCCTGCCCCTACGGTCTGGGTTCCATCGCGCCCGGAACGGAGATCGACGACCCGGCCGTCGCCTTTCCGGTGCAGGCCGCCTTCGAGCTGTTGCAGGACTATCTGGGCGAGCCGTTCGCCGCCGTCATCATGGGCGAGATCGGGCCGGGCAGCCTCGCGGACGGCCTGTCCGTCGCCGCGCGGCTCGGCGTGCCCGCGCTGGACGCCGACACAGTCGGCCGCGCCGTGCCCGAGATCAACCAGCACAGCGTGAAGGTGGCGGGCGTGCCGCTCGTCCCCGCCGCCTGCGCCACCCAGCAGGGCGACGAGATCATCCTGCGCGACGTGGTCGATCCCAAACGGCCCGAAGCCGTGATGCGCGCTCTCGCCGCGACCAGTGGCGTGGTCGGCGTGGTGGACAGTCCCATCACGGGCGCGGTGGCCAAGCGTCCCGGCGTCCTGGTCCAGAACAGTCTCAGCCTGTCCATCTCCATCGGCCGGGCCGTGCGCGAGGCGAAGGCGGCGGACCGCGATCCTATCGAGGCCGCGCGGATCGCGGGCGACGGCTACCTCCTCTTCAAGGGCCGGGTCGCGCGGAGTGACTGGGCGGACGCGGACGGCTTCCTCGAAGGCACGGTGGAGATGGACGGCACGGGCGCGTTCTCCGGGCAGCGGTTCCGGACGCGCTACAAGAACGAACATCTCATCGCCCGGCGCAACGGACAGGTCGTCGCCACCGCGCCCGACCTGATCCAGATCGTGGACGACGCCAGCGCCGACGGCATCGACAATCCCGACTTCACGGTGGGCCAGCCCGTCACCGTGCTCGGCTTCCGCTCCGACCCGCTCTGGCGCACCGATGCGGGTCTGGCCGTCTTCGGCCCGCGCTATTTCGGATATGACGTGGACTATGTGCCGATCGAGGAGAGGTTTCCATGAGCGACAAGGCCGAGACAGCATCGACAGTCACCGACCTGAGAAGCCGGGTCCGGTGGCGAGGGTTCATGATCCTAGCGGTAAGTTTTCTCGTGGGACTTGCCGCGGTCCTGTTTCTCGGTAGGCCCATCGAGGTGAGGCTCACGGACGAGATGGCACAGGCGAGTCTCGACGCGAAACTCGGAGAGCCTGTGACGGGTCTTTTCAGCGCGACCGTAATTCCCGAAACGCTAGACATAACTTTTCTTGAATCGAACCGTCTCGCCCTTGAAGCTGATTTGGCACTCAGCGGTCTCGGCCAAGACGGACGCGCCAGAGGAATAATCCGAGCTGGGATCCGGTACGACGCGCCGCACGTGTTCCTGCGAGACATAGACGCATCGGACTTGTCCGTCACGCTGGCGACGGCCTCGGGAGCGAGCCAGCGCGTGGCCGACATTGGCACGGTTCTCCGGGACCGAATCAGACGCGAACGTGATGCGATATCCGGCACGGAGGCGGGAGACGCCTTCGACCGTTTGGCCCGCGACCTCACTGCGGGTCTGGCTGGGACCATCCCGCTCTACGACCTCAGGGATGCGGGACTGGGCGGGTCCATCGCGGCCCTAGCCTTGCAGGATGTGCGGTTCGAAGATGGAGTCGCCATACTGACTTTGAGTTCCCGCACAGCGCTACTGCGGGTCTTGGCGGCCATCGGTTCCGTCCTTTTAGTGCTTCTCTTCGCCTTATCCGGCCCCGTGTCGCACCTGATCGTGGATCGCACTCTAGGTCGCAAGCTGGAGTCCTAGCGGTTCAGCCGCCCCTGCCACTGCCCCACATCGATCCAGCGGCCGAACTTGCGCCCGACCTCGCGGTAATGCGCGACCTGCGTCATGCCGAAGGCTTCGTGGAGCCGGATGCTCGCGGGGTTGGGCAGGGTGATGATGCCGATGACGCTGTGATAGTCGCCGGCGCGCAGACGCTCGAACAGCGCGGCATAGAGGGTTCGGCCCACACCGCGCCCTTGCGCGGCGTCCGCGACATAGACGCTGACCTCGACCGTATGGCGGTAGGCGGAGCGTGCCATCCAGCGGCCGGAATAGGCGTAGCCGAGCAGGACGCCGCCCTCTTCCGCCACCAGCCAGTCATAGCCGGCCGCCTGGGTCCGGGCGGCGCGGTCGGCCATCTCCCGGGCCGACACGGCCTCTTCCTCGAACGTCGCGGTGCCGTGCAGGATGTGCGGATTGTACAGAGCCGCCAGCGCAGCTCCGTCCGCCGGCGTCGCAGGGCGGACCTGCACCTTAATCCCTCGGCTTCATCGGCACCTGGTAGGTCACGCGCTGCGGGAACGGAATCTCGATATCGTTGGCCTTCAGCGTGCGCCAGATGATGAAGCCCACGTCGGAGGTGAACTTGTTCGGCCCGTCGTCGATGCCTTCGCACCAGAATTCCACGCACATGTCGATGGAGCTGTCGCCGAAGCTGCGGAACTCCACGCTGGGCAGGTCGGGCTCAGACAGCACGTCCGGATGCTCCAGCACAGCGTCGCGCACGAGCGGGACCAGCGCATCGAGGTCCGTGTCGTAGGACACGCCGAAATCGACTTCGTAGCGCTGCAGCCGGTTGTCGTGCGTCCAGTTCTCATAGGCGCTTTCCGTGAAATGGGTGTTGGGGACGATGATGTCCTTGCCGTCGGCGGTGGCGACCGTGGTGGAGCGCATGTCGATGGACTTGATCCGACCGAAGACCTCGCCTTCCAGCATGACGAAGTCGCCGACCTTCACCGAGCGGTCGAGCAGGATGATGAGGCCGGACACGAAGTTGGCGGCGATGGGCTGCAGGCCCAGCCCGATGCCGAGGCCGAGTGCGCCGACCAGCACGGCGAGGCCCGACAGCGGGATGCCCGCCGCGCCGAAGGCGAGGAAGACGACGGCGGCGAACACGCCGATCTGGAACAGCTTGGCGAGGATTTCCCGCGCGCCGACATCGAGGCTTTCCTGCGCCCGGATGGCGGTCTGCCCGCGCTGGTTGCCGAGGCTGCCGAGCCAGAAGAAGAGCGCGCCGAACAGGGCCAGCCGGATCACGGCCAGCAGGGTGATGGAGCTTCCCTCGCTCAGCCGCACCCCGTCCAGCGCGGTGAGCAGATCGTCGAAATAGCCGAGAACGAACAGCAGGGCGAGCGGCACCAGCGTCCAGGTCGCCACCTTGCGCCAGAGCGGATCGTCCACGAAGGCCGCGATGGCGCGGTAGACGAGAAAGACGGTGGCGAGGCTCTGCGCGATCCTGACCAGCCAGTCCTCGCCGAAGACGGCCATGCCGCGCAGCAGCACCGCCCCCAGGGCCAGCAGCCCGACGAGGATCACGGCCCGCAGGAACCGCCCGGCCCGGAACATGACGTTGCGTATCTTGAAGAAGGACGCTTCCGGCGCGGGTTCGGTCCGCAGGAGCGGCACGGCCCGGCGCACGATGGACGCCAGGACGGGCGCGAGCACGATCGCTACAGCGATCACGGCCAGCTGAGCGAGGAAGGCCGGACTCTGCAGCCAGAGGATCAGCTGGTCCAGCCAGCCTTGCGCGCGACCTTGCAGTGCGTCGAAATCCATTGTCATCGTCCCCGCTCGGATGTCCGCTCTTGTCCTTGGGCGCTATGGCGCGGGTGCCATATGGACGCAAGACGTCACGCAAGGCAGGGCCCGCGCATATCCGCGCTACACTTTCCCCGCGCCCGCCCGTAAAC
>JBARXH010000295.1:0-11687 GCA_049647245.1 Litorimonas sp. | reverse complement strand
CATCTTCCTGCCCGGGGCGGAAGGCCTCGTGACCGAAAACGGTCTTCAAGGCTTGATGCTTGTCCGTGAAGCGTTGCGGCATGGCGACCCTCTGAGGTGCTTCGCCCAGAGCGACAAGATGCAGGCGAGCCGCAGTGCAGCTTTTCACGCACATCCCCCTGTGCCATAGCCCGCGCGCTCATGGCTCGCTCTCCCGATTCCAAGGACTTCGCCCGCTCGACCGGAGCGGCCTTCGCCGCTCGCATCGAGCAGGAGAAAGGCCATCGCGATCGATCGCGCAGCCTCCGGCCCCTTGCCGCGCTTTGGCCGTTCGTTCGGCGCTACCCCGGCTGGCTGGCGGGCTTCCTGATTACGCTCGTCGTGTCGTCACTCGGCACGCTTTCCCTGGGCGGGATTCTGAAACTCATCGTGGATTGCGGTTTCGGAGGCGAAGATGCACCCGACTATTGCGCGAGCCTGCCCTTGGCGGAGAGCGGATCGCTCGACGGCTACTTCCTGCTCGTCATCGGCTTCACCTTCGTGTTCGCCGTCTTCGGCGCGCTCCGCTACTTCTTCGTCACCACCCTAGGACAACGGGTCGTCGCGGACTTGCGCAAGGCCGTGTTCGACCGCCTGACCTATCTCAGCCCGGAATATTTCGAGCGCATCCGGACCGGAGAGGTCCTGTCCCGCCTGACGACCGACACGACGCTCGTGGAAACGGTGGTCACGGGATCGATCTCGTTCGCGCTTCGCTCCGTCGCAACGATCATTGGATCCATCATCCTCATGTTCATCGTGAGCTGGCAGCTCGGGCTGCTGGTCCTTTGCGTCGGCGGCGTCATCGTCGGGGTCGTCGTCATGGTGACACCGGTCATCCGGCGACTGTCCCGCGACGGACAGGACCGGCTGGCCGAAGCCTCCGGCCGGGCAAGTGAGGCGATCAGCTCTGTCCAGACAGTGCAGGCCTACACGCGCGAGGCGCTGGAGCGCAGGCTTTTCGGCGATGCCATCGAACGCACCTTCGACGTTCAGGCCAGACGGATCCGCATCCAGGCCTGGCTGACGGGCGTGCTGTTCGCCATTGGCATGGCGGGCATCGCGGGAATCCTCTGGTACGGGGCGCGACAGGTCATGGCCGGAACGATGAGCGGAGGAGATATCGGGGCGTTCACGGTCTACGCGATCATGAGCGTATCCAGCCTGTCGTCCCTGACGGAAACCTGGACCAACCTTCTTCGTGCGGCCGGAGCGTCGGAGCGGCTGGTCGAAATCCTCGATGAGACCCCGACCCTTGTCGGGGAACAGCGGCCCTCCGGCGTGGGCAGCGTGGCGTTCGAGTCCGTGGACTTCGCCTATCCGACGCGGCGCGACGCGCCCGCCCTGAAAGACGTCAGCTTCGAGGTTGCGCCAGGAGAAACGGTGGCACTGGTCGGACCGAGCGGCGCGGGCAAGACGACCGTCTTCCAGCTGATCCTTCGTTTCTACGACGCACAGTCCGGTGTGGTTCGGGTCGGCGGCGATGCCGTCAAACGGCTGGACCCGATGCGGTTGCGCGAAACCATCGCCGTGGTGCAGCAGGGCGCACCGCTCTTCTCCGGATCTGCCTTCGACAACATCGCCTATGGCCGTGAGGGCGCGAGCCGGGACGAGGTGATCGAGGCCGCGAAGGCCGCCTTCGCGCATGAGTTCATCCAGGCCCTCCCCGATGGGTATGAGACGGATATCGGAGAACGCGGGGCCAGCCTGTCGGGCGGACAGCGCCAGCGCATCGCGATCGCCCGCGCCATTTTGCGCGACGCGCCGATCCTGCTGCTGGACGAAGCGACATCCGCGCTGGACTCGGAGAGTGAGCGCGCCGTTCAGCAAGCCTTCGAAACACTGAGCCAGGGACGGACGACGCTCGTCATCGCGCACCGCCTGGCGACCGTGTTGAAGGCGGACCGGATTATCGTGCTGGAGGAGGGCCGCGTCGTGGAAACAGGCACGCATGATGCGCTATCGACGGCAGGCGGCCTCTATTCGAGGCTCGCCGAACTGCAGTTCAATGCCACATAGGTGCAAATAGCGCTGGCTTAGCCTGCTGCTGGAACGATGGTCACGCTCTCACCGCACCCGCAGGCGTCCGTCTGATTGGGATTGCGGAACACAAACTTGCTGTGCAGCAGGGTCGTTTCATGATCGACCACCGAGCCGAGTATGAACAGGACCGCCTTGGCGTCGACGACGATCTGGACGCCCTTGTCCTCGACGACTTCGTCGAACTTTTCAGGCTCGGACACATAGTCCATGACATATTCCATGCCCGCGCAACCGCCATTGGTGACACCGACACGGAGGTAACCTTCGCCGCGCTCCTTCAGGATGTCCTGGACGGCCTCGGCGGCCGCATCGGTCAGCGTGACCAGTTTCGGACGGGCGCGCTTGCTCTCGGAAATCATGCGGTCTTTCAGGCTCATAGCATGTTCAGCTCAAGTCGAGCCTCCTCGCTCATCCGGTCCGGCGTCCAGGGCGGATCGAACACCATGGAGACTTCGACCCGACGAACACCGTCGACCTTGGCGCAGGCATCCCGCACCCAGATCGGCATTTCGCCAGCCACGGGGCAGCCCGGCGCGGTCAAGGTCATGTCGACCAAAAGCGTTCGGTCGTCTTCCAGTTCGACCTTGTAGATCAGGCCGAGTTCGTAAATGTCCGTTGGAATTTCCGGATCGTAGACGGTCTTGAGCTGCTCCACCACATCGTGGGTGATGCGGGCGATATCGGCGTCGGTTGGCGGGGCCAACGGCGCGCCGGACACGTCCAGAACATCCCGGGCAGCCACCACGTCGGGCCTGCTCACGCTCGCCTCCGCAGGCGCAGGTGCCTCCTCCGGCATGTAACCGGGGATCTGCGCGTTCGCGAGTTGCTCCGCGCGGCGTTCTCTTTCGCTCAGGCTTTCCATCGTCATTCCAATATAGGGCAGATCGCCCCGAATTTAAATCGGCTCTCGCCATCGTTACCAGCCAGCCATCGGCCAGCACTCACCCCAGCATCATCGCGGCCTTCTTCACCGCGGCGACCAAGCGGTCCGCCTCGTCCAACGTGTTGTAGACACCGAAACTCGCCCGCGCGGTGCTGTGTACGTCGAAGCGTTCCATGAGGGGCTGTGTACAATGCTGTCCTGCGCGGACTGCAACACCGTACTTGTCGAGGATCTGCGCGACGTCATGCGCGTGGGCACCTTCGAGGTTGAAGGCGAGAACCGGTCCCTTCCCGGCCGTTTCACCGAAAATCCTCACGCTGTTCAGTCCCGCCAATCCATCCCGGGCAACGTTGTAGCAGGCCATCTCGTGCTGATGGACCGCGCCCATGTCGAACTGCTCGTACCAGTCTATGGCCGCCCCGAGGCCGATCGCCTCAAGTATGGGCGGGGTTCCGGCTTCGAACTTGGCCGGCGCGTCGGCGTAGGTGATCCGGTCCTTGAAGACATCCTCGATCATTTCGCCGCCGCCATTGAAGGGCTGCATCCGCTCCAGGATGTCGGACGTGCCGTAGAGGGCACCGATCGCGGTGGGCCCATAGAGCTTGTGACCCGTCATGGCGTAGAGATCGACGCCGAGCGCCTGCACGTCCACGTCCAGATGCACCGCAGCCTGCGTGCCGTCCGAGACCATGACCGCACCGGCGGCCTTGGCCCAACGGGCGATTTCGGCGATGTCGTTGACCGTGCCGAGCACGTTGGACATGTGCACGACGGATACGATTTTGGTTTTCTTGCCAATGAGTTGGCGGAAAGCGCTCATGTCCAGCGACCCATCGTCGAGCACGGGAACGAAACGCAGCACCGCCCCGTGCCGGTCCCGCAGGAAATGCCACGGCACGATGTTGGAGTGGTGCTCCATTTCCGTCAGCACGATCTCGTCGCCTGGCTCGATCAGGTGCGCGAGACCATAGGCGCACAGATTCAGCGCTTCCGTCGCACCGCGCGTGAAGACGATATTGTCCGATGACGGCGCATTCAGAAAGGCCGCGACCTTGCGCCGTGCGCCTTCGAACGCTTCCGTGGTCTCGTTCGCCATGGTGTGCAGACCCCGGTGAACATTGGCGTAGCTCGAGCGCATTTGCTCCGCCATCGCATCGATCACGGCCGTCGGCTTCTGCGCCGAAGCCGCATTGTCGAGATAGGCGAGCGGGTGACCGTTCACTTCGCGGGCGAGGATCGGGAAGTCGGCACGGATAGCCTCAATGTCGAAGCTCATGATGCGAACTCCCCATATAGATAGTACGCAACAAGCCCGAGGATGAGCACAGCCAAGCCCGTTATCATGCTCGGCAGCCATGCCGGAGCCGCCGCCGCGCGACGTTGGTATTGCGACAGGCCGAACAGAAGCATGGCCAGTAAAGCGATGTAGACCGCCAGGCTCATGTGCGCGCGTTCAGCCAAGCGCGGACTTGCGCGAGCATGGCCTCGTTCTCGCCCAGACGAGCCGCGATGAAGGCTTCCAGCAGCATGGCTCGCGCCTGTGCTTCCGGTATGCCGCGTTGGCGCATGTAGAACAGCGCCTGCTGATCGAGTTGGCCGATCGTGTTTCCGTGGGCGCACTCAACATCGTCGGCATAGATTTCCAGTTCCGGCTTTGCGTTGATGCGAGCCGTCTCGGACAGCATCAATGCGTCATGCCGCATTTCCGCGTCGGTCTGCTGCGCCGGCCTCCGAACGTGGAACTTGCCCTGAAACACACCCCTAGACTTGTCGGTGACGACACCGGCGACCGTATCGCGAACCGTCGATCCGGGCGTGGCGAAGTCGATATGGTGAGTGATGTCCGCATGGCGGTTTCCGTCCAGCAGATAGGCACCGGACAGGGCGACCTCGACGGCTCCCATGCACGCAATCCGGGTCTCTAGCCGGGAGAATGCCCCGCCGAAGGTCAGCTTGGTCTGCGCGTAGGACGCCGCCTTCCAGAGCGTCACGCTGGCCCGGACGTGACGGATCATCTCCGCCCCGTCCTGGGATAGGACCGTCCGTCGCAGCGTGCCGCCTTCACGGACGATGTAGTGGAGGTCCACATTCGCGAAGCCGCTCTCGGCCTCGTGGGTTTCCACCACGTCGAGTTCCGCCCCCTGCCCCACTTCGATGCGGATGCGGGCATTGCCGGTCGAAAGACCGCTGAATTCCAGAGGCCTGTCGTAGCGCGCGCCGTCGGGAACGCGGATCGACGTCACACCGTCCGCATATTCGGCCGCGATCCGGCCCATCAGGTCTTCGGGCACGGCGGCTGGGGCTACGGCGGTCTCGACCTCGCCCGGCAGTGCCAGGTCGGCCGTCATGGGCGTGTCGAACCCGGCAGGGTCATGCCTGGCGACTTCGGCGCGCAGGTCGGACCATTTCCAGGCTTCCAGCCCGCGATGGGGAAGTGCGTCACGCATATGCGTCATACCCTTCCTTCTCGAGGCTCTTGGCGAGATCGGCGTCGCCGCTCGCCTTGATTGCGCCGCCCGCCAGCACGTGAACCCGATCCGGCACGATATAGTCCAGCAGGCGCTGGTAATGAGTGATGACGAGCATGCCCCGGTCCGGGGAGCGCAGCGCATTGACCCCGTCCGCCACGATCCGCAGCGCATCGACGTCGAGACCGGAGTCGGTCTCGTCCATGACGATAAAGCGCGGTTCCAGAATCATCATCTGGAAGATCTCCATCCGCTTCTTCTCGCCGCCGGAAAAGCCGACATTAAGCGGCCGGCGGAGCATCTCCGGTGCGATCTTCAGCTGCTTGGCCACCGCGCGGGCACGCTTCATGAAATCGGGAGCGCTGACCTCGTCCTCGCCGCGCGCCTTGCGTTGAGCGTTCAAGGCGGTGCGCAGGAAGGTCAGGGTCGGCACGCCGGGGATTTCGAGCGGGTACTGGAAGGACAGGAACACGCCTTTGGCCGCGCGCTCTTCCGGGTCCATGTCGAGAAGGTCTTCGCCGTCCAGCGTGACAGAGCCGCCCGTGACGTCATAACCGTCCCGTCCGGTCAGCACGTAGGACAGGGTGGATTTGCCCGCCCCGTTCGGACCCATGATCGCATGGACCTCGCCCGCGGGAACGGACAGCGAAAGCGCGTTGAGAATTGTCTTGGCGCCGTCATCGACGGTGGCGGTGAGGTTGGTGATGTCTAGCATTCCGATGTTCCCGGCATTCGCGCCGGAACCTTTCTGCGTCATGTCTTGTCTGTTGTGCAGCCGCGCGCTTTCGCTGCGGCGAATTGATCATCCTCTGAAGGCTGTCACTTCGATTTCGATCTTCATGCGCGGGTCGACCAGATCGGCGATGACCATGGTGGCGGCGGGCAGGATGTTGCCAAAGTGCTGTCGAATGACGGGCATGACAGCATCCATGTGGTCACGCGAACTCAGTGTGTACTGGACACGAACCGTATGACCGAGCTCGAACCCACCTGCCTTCAGGGCCGCCTGAATATTCGCGAACGTGTTCATCGCCTGCTGTGAGGCGTCCTCGGGCATGTCGCCTGTGGTGTAGTCATAGCCGACCGTGCCCGACACGAAACACCAGTCGCCTTGCACCACGGCGCGGCTCATGGCGTAGGTCTTCTCACCTTCACTGAGCGTGACCAGTGTGCGTTTCGGATTGGACGTCTTTTTCGTTATTCCAGGCATCAGGGACAAAGCTCCGTCGTCCAGCTGTTGGGGGTGTCACCGCGGCGGCATTGCTGACGAGAGCCGAAGGCCACGAGCGTCTCGGCGTCGAACAGAGCGTAGGTCTCCTCGGCCGCGATGCTGTCATCGGCCAACCCGCTGCGGCGGATCACGAAAAGGGTCGCGCCGTCCACCCTGCGTTCGGAAGAGCTGACCTTGGCGCGCGTCTCGCCTTCGGCTTGGTCGTTATAGTGCAGCAACAGCGCATCCGTGGCGGCATAGCGGTCCATGCCGGTTTCCAGCGCTGGGCCGACCGCAAGCGTCTCGGAATAGGCGGACGGATCGAAAGCGACATTCGCGTCCGGCATGACGGGCGTGCCGGGCGCGGCCGGTGTGACCATGTCGAGCGCCATCTGCTCCCGCGCGTCAAGCGGTTCATCCATCTGGCGCGCGGACGCTTCGTACGCCTCCACCAAAGCCGGGTCGATGGGCGAGAAGACGCTGGCCGTGAACCAGACCTTGATTGCCAGCATGCCGAGGATCAGCCCGCCGCCGAGCAGGGCGATGAGCCAGACCAAACGCTTTCTTGCCGCGGAAACCGCCATCAGCCGACGGAGCCTTCCAGCGAGATCGCGACAAGCTTCTGAGCCTCCACGGCGAACTCCATGGGCAATTCCTGAAGCACGTCCCGGCAGAAGCCATTGACCAGCAAGGCCACCGCATCCTCTTCCGACAGGCCGCGTTGGCGGCAGTAGAAAAGCTGTTCGTCTGACAGTTTCGACGTCGTCGCTTCGTGCTCGAACTGCGCCGTGGGCGTGCCGGACTCGATATAGGGCACAGTGTGCGCACCACACTGATCGCCGATCAGCAGCGAGTCGCACTGGGTGAAATTGCGCGCGCCCTTGGCCTTGCGGTGGGCCGAAACGAGGCCCCGGTATGTCGAATTGGACCGGCCCGCGCTGATGCCCTTTGAAATGACCCGCGACTTGGTGTTCGCGCCCAGATGGATCATCTTGGTGCCCGTATCCGCCTGCTGGCGGCCATTGGTGATGGCAATGGAGTAGAACTCGCCGATGCTGCTGTCGCCGCGCAGGATGCAGCTCGGATATTTCCAGGTCACAGCAGAACCGGTCTCGACCTGGGTCCAGCTGACCTTGCTGTTTTCGCCACGGCAGTCGGCGCGCTTTGTCACGAAGTTGTAGACCCCGCCCTTGCCTTCGCTGTCGCCCGGCCACCAGTTCTGGACGGTGGAGTATTTCACCTCGGCGTCCTTGAGCGCCACGATCTCCACGATGGCCGCATGGAGCTGGTTTTCGTCGCGCATCGGCGCGGTGCAGCCCTCGAGATAGGACACGTAGGACCCCTCATCCGCGATGATGAGCGTGCGTTCGAACTGGCCCGTACCCTGGGCATTCATGCGGAAATAGGTCGACAGTTCCATCGGGCAGCGCACGCCCGGCGGGATGTAGACGAAGGACCCGTCGGAGAAGACGGCGTTGTTGAGCGTCGCATAGTAATTGTCGGTCACCGGAACGACGGTGCCCATATACTTCTTCACGAGCTCCGGATGTTCGCGCACGGCTTCGCTGAACGAGCAGAAGATGACGCCGTGCTTGGCGAGTTCCTTCTTGAAGGTCGTCACGACCGACACCGAATCGAAGACCGCGTCCACGGCCACGCGCGGAGCGCCTTTCACACCGGCCAGGACCTCCTGCTCCTTCAGCGGGATGCCAAGCTTGTTGTAGACTTCGAGGATGTCCGGATCGACTTCGTCGAGGGACTCCAGCTCCTTCTTCTTCACCGGAGAAGCGTAGTAGTACATGTCCTGGAAATCGATCTTCGGATAGTCGACCATCGCCCATTCGGGCTCTTCCAGCGTCAGCCAGCGGCGATAGGCCTCCAGACGCCAGTCCAGCAGCCATTGCGGCTCGCCCTTCTTCTCCGAGATGAACCGGACAATATCCTCGTTCAGGCCCTTTGGCGCGAACTCCTGTTCGATGTCGGAGTCGAAGCCGTACTTGTACTTGTCCGCTTCGAGGCTGCGCACACCCTCGACGGTTTCGGCTTCGATGCCGTCCTTGATCTTCACGTCACTCATCAGGCTGCCTTTCTCTGCCCGCGCAGCTTGGCGTAGGCGTCGGCGAATTTATCTACGTCGGTCATTGTGTTGCCGGGTCCGAAACTGACCCGGATCGCGCCGTCGGGCGCATCCTGTATACGGCCCATGGCGCGCAGCGCGCGGCTCTCGCCGACTTTTCCGCTGCTGCAGGCCGTCCCCGTACTGACGCTCACGCCAGCGAGGTCGAACGCCATCATGGCCGTCATGGCCCGCAGGCCGGGCGCGGAAAAGAACAGCGTATTGGCGAGGCGCGGTTCGTCCACGCCGAACACGACGGTGGAAGAATCGATCTCCTGAAGGCGCGCCTGCAACGCATCGCGCAAAGGCTCCACATCGGAAAAGCGGCCCAGCATCCGGGACGCCGCGCCAAAGCCCGCGATGCCCGGCACATTCAGTGTCCCAGCCCGGCGTCGCCTTTCCTGTCCGCCGCCATGCAGCACGGGCGTGAACGGCGCGTCCGGCGACACGTAGAGCGCCCCGACGCCCTGCGGCCCCCCGATCTTGTGCGCCGAAACGGCCACATAGTCGGCTGGGTAGAGCATGGGCAGCTTGCCAAGGGCCTGGACCGCATCGATCAGCACGAGGCCACCTGCATCGTGGACCAGGTCGATGGCCCGGTCCGTGTCCTGGATGACGCCCGTCTCGCTATTCGCCGCGACGATGGACAGGAATGGCCGGCCATGATCGGGATCCCAATTCGAAAGCTCCGCGGAGAGCGCATCAAGGTCGGTCTGGCCGGACGAAGTCGCGGGCAGCATCACCACCTCGGCAGCGCTGGCTTCCGCGGCTATGATGGACGCCGGATGGTCAAGGGACGAAACGATAAGGCGCTTGCATCCAGACTCGACGGCCGAGTGAATCGCCGTGTTGATCGCTTCCGTGCCGGAGCCGGTGAAAAGCACATCCTGGGCACACTGGCCCATGGCCATGCCGACGGAGTCGCGCGCATCAGCGACGAGCTTCGCGGCTGCTCGCCCGTGAGCGTGTTGCGCCGAGGCGTTGCCGACCACGCGCATGGCATCCGCCACCGCATCGATCACGGCATCCGGCGCGGGGCTGGTCGCATTGTGGTCGAGATAGGCGCTCATGGGCGGCCATCCGGCAAATGGCCGTCCACGACCATCTGCACCGTCACGGAGGCAAGGAACCCGCCAATGTGATCTTCCAAAGCCCCCCAAAGGCTGTGAGTCAGGCACTTGGCCGATCGGCCCGTGCATCCCAGCGCGATCGCCGGATTGCAGCCATGGGCACGAATATCTTCCTCGACCGCGGCGATCACGTCGGACACGGCGACATCGTCGGCAGACCGGGTCAAGGCGTAACCGCCGGAGGGGCCGCGCTTGCTGTCCACGAGACCGGCGCGGCGGAGATCGGCGAAGACCTGTTCCAGAAAGGACTGGCTCAACCCCTGCCGTTCCGCGATGTCGGACAGGCGAACGCGCACGCCGCCGCCCTGCGCAGCCAGGTCGGCGACGGCGGTCACGGCGGTTCGTCCTTTTGCGCTCAGCTTCATGCGGTCTCGACACTCTGGCCCGGACTGCCATTTTTTTTGCATTGCGAGCGCCCGTTCGTTAGGGCGCACTCAAACTGCAAGAATCCGGAATGGAACGGGCGTCTAGTATTCCCGACCAATCCAGTCAAGAATAACACGACGCAAGCCCGCAGCGGCAATTGCGCATAGCTCCCGGACCTCCTCCTTTATGCCTGAAGTCATTTTCGCCGGCCCCGAAGGCCGTCTCGAAGGCCGTTATCACCCGTCCGACGACCCGGCCGCCCCGTGCGCCCTTATCCTTTCGCCCCATCCCAAGGCGGGCGGGCACATGGACCACCGTATTCCGGTCGCCATGTACGAGCAGTACAAGCGGCGCGGCTTCTCCGTCCTTCGATTCAACTTCCGGGGCATCGGCCGGTCCATGGGAACGTATGATAACGGCCAGGGCGAGCTGCAGGACGCAGCCTACGCGCTCGACTGGATGCAGAGCTTCAACCAGAACGCACCCTTCAGCTGGGTGTCGGGCTACAGCTTCGGTGCCTGGATCGGGATGCAGCTTCTGATGCGACGTCCGGAAATCGCGGGCTTCATTTCGATGAGCCTTCCGACCAACACCTATGATTTCAGCTTTCTCGCTCCTTGTCCGGCGTCAGGCCTGATCGTCTACGGCGACGAAGACCCGATCGTGCCGCACGAGGACGTGGTCCGCGTGGCCGAGAAGATCCGGGTCCAGAAAGGCCATCTCGTCTCGACGCATCTGATCGAGGGAGCAGACCACTTCTATACCGACCATCTGGACGAGGCGATCGATGTCATCGAGGATTATCTCGATGAACATCTCGACCCGCGCTACTCGCCGCCGCGCGAGCCACGGCTCATCGAGGGCTGAGGCTTCGCGGCTATGGGTGGGCGATGACGCCCCCCACGGTCGGCTCCGGCACGCCTGTCGTCGTCGGGAAACTGTTGGGCAGACCGCGCAGGACCCTGACCGCCATGTAGGCGAAGGCCTGGGCTTCGATCGCGTCGCTGTCCCACCCGACCCGCTCGGCGGGCCAGACAGGACAGTCCAGCTCCATGGCGATGAGCGTCATCAGCGTGCGGTTGTGACGGCCTCCGCCGCAGACGAGGACCCGGTCCGGCTTCGCGCCGATTTGCGCCAAGGTTCTCGCGACGGACAGTGCCGTGAAGGCGGTCAGAGTGGCCGCGCCGTCCTCCCGGCTCAGTCCGTCCATTTCGCCTAGCACGTCGAAGTCGTAGCGGTCCGCCGACCGAGGGACAGGCTTCGTGAAAAAGCCCTGGCCCAGCCAGCGTTCCAGTCGCTCGAAGTCCGGAAGTCCGGCCCGGCTGATGCGCCCGCCTTCATCCATACCTCCCAACCAGCTATCCAATGGCCCATTGGCCGGACCCGTATCGCTGGCCAGCAACCGGTCGCCCTCGACCAGCGTCACGTTGCCCACACCGCCAAGGTTCAGAAC
>JBARXH010000294.1:0-7893 GCA_049647245.1 Litorimonas sp. | reverse complement strand
ATCTGGAGCTGTGTTCCAAGGTGATCGGCGGGTCGCTGCTCGCCCGCGCCGTGGCGCGCGGACTGGTCGCCGACGACGCACAGTCCGCCCCGATGGCCAGCCTCGCACGATATCATGCCTTGCGCATCATGCCGACGGCGGACGGGCTGCTCGACTCGATCCGGGCGGGTGCCGACGTGGTCTACGACTTCCCGCGCGACCAGCTGGCGGATCTCTAGGCCTTGCGCCCGGCGGGGGCCTGATTGCGAAAACGGCTGCATCGTGGTAAGGGTGCAACCGGTTTCAGCGCAACCGGGGGTCCGCCATGAACGATCCATTCCAGATGCAGAGGGAGCTGCGCTACGGCGCTCCCGTTTGCGACCAGATCCTGACGGGGCGTCATTTCACAATCGGCTATTCCTGGTACTTCCGGCAGGCCAAATGGGTGCTGGAGATCATCAACCCGCTCGAACGGCTGCTGGAACAGACATTCGAGGATGGCGACCGGATGGACAATTTCCGGGCCGACCAGCGCGTGCCCTGGCGCTTCCGGGCCAGCCTGGGCGCCTACAAGGGCAGCGGTTTCGACCGGGGTCATCTGTCGCCCAGCGCCAACCTGCGCGAAACCCGGCTGCAGAACAGCGAGACGTTTCTCCTGTCGAACATGTCGCCGCAACGCCCCAGGTTCAATCGCGGCATATGGCGCAAGCTGGAGGAAGCGATCCGCGAACTGGATAGCCATGACGACATCATGGAGACCTACGTGCTCACCGCACCGGTCTTCGACTTCAATAAGACTGTCGAGACCATTGGCGGCCGTCAGTCCAGGAACGGGATCAGCATTCCGATCCCCCACGCCTTCATCAAGAGCGTCTTCGCGGAGCGCAGCAATGGAGGATTCGATCTCTGGACCTTCATGATCGAGAACGAAGAGCAGGACGACGAGGACCTGTCGAACTACCTCATCAAGACCTATGACGCGGAGCAGTATGTCGGCGGGCGCTTCTGGGACCGCGTGTCCGGCGGCGATCTGCACGGTCAGAAGCGCAAGGCCGGGACGATGTGGTCTTCGCGAGGTGGAGACACGGGCGAGATGACCAAGTCCGCACTGATGAAGCTCAAGGAAGTCGACCTCGTCAAAATGGCGAACGACTTCGGCATTCCAGCGTCCGTGGATGACCGCAAGGCCGAGACGGTGGACAAAATCCTGCGGCGTCACGGGGGCTGAAAGCCGCTCTCTAACAGCAAGGCAGGCTGGACGGAGGCTCTTGCTGGTTGCCACAGACTTTAGCGCCGAATCCATTCGGCTCTTGACGGGAAGTCTCTCTCTTTCCACGAGCCTGCCCATGTCTGCCCAGCCCCAAGGTTCCCATTCCCGTCCCGTCAAGCGCACGCGGCGGCTCACCGCGCCGCAGATCACGGCGCGCAAGGGCGGCGAGCCGGTCGTCTGCCTGACGGCCTATGACGCGCCCACGGCGGAGATCATCGATCCGCATTGCGACCTGATCCTGGTCGGCGACTCGGTCGGAATGGTGGTGCACGGCCTGCCCAGCACGGTCGGTGTGACGCTCGACATGATGATCCTGCATGGCCAGGCGGTGATGCGGGGGTCCAAGACGGCGATGGTCGTGGTGGACCTGCCCTTCGGCTCCTATGAGGGGACGTCCGAGGCGGCTTTCGCCTCAGCCTCCCGTGTCATGATGGAAACGGGCTGCCAGGCCGTGAAGATCGAATCGGGATCCTATGCCGCCGGGACGATCGAATATCTGGTGGAGCGCGGCATTCCCGTCATGAGCCATGTCGGCCTGCGTCCGCAAAGCATGCACGTTCTCGGGGGCTTCCGGGCAAGGGGGCGGACGAGCGAGGTCGCGGACGAAATCCTGCGCAACGCCGAAGCCGCCGCAGAGGCGGGCTCCTTCGCGGTCGTGGTGGAGGGCGTGTCGGCCGAGATTGCAGACCGTGTCACGGCCGCCGTGGACATCCCCACCATAGGCATCGGCGCATCGGCCAATTGCGACGGGCAGATCCTCGTGACACCCGACATGCTGGGCCTGTTCGACCGGGTGCCGAAGTTCGTTCACAAGTTCGGCGACCTGCGCGACCGTATCGACGGGGCCGTGTCGGATTATGCGCGCGAGGTGAAGGCCCGCGATTTCCCGCGACCCGAAAACCTCTACGTCTTCAAGGACTGACGGTGCGCGCCGTCATCGTGCGTGACCGAAACGTCATGCCGTTAGCGGTTGCGACGAACAGTCTGGAAAGTTAGAGCCAGCGCCAGTCCGGACGGCTTTTTGCGCCGACCGGTCGAGGGCCGGGGGCCCGGGCCACGCCCCGTTGCAAAAGGGTTCGGCTTCTCACGGGTTTGGGCTCACTTTTTCCGGGACGATCATGGTCGATTTCATTTCCGAAGTCGAAGAGGAACTTCGCAAGGACGATTATAACAAGTTCCTGCGCCGCTTCGGTCCGCTCATCCTCGCTGCGCTGGTTGCCGTCGTCCTGGCCGTCGCCTGGATCGAATGGCGCGACTACAGCGCGGACCGCACGTCCCGCGCCGCCGCCTTCAGCTATCTGGAAGCCGCGGACCTGCTGGAAGACGGACGGCAGGATGAAGCGCGGCGCGCCTTCCTGGCGCTCGCGGACGTGGCGCCCGACGGTTATGCGGGCCTGTCGCTGATGCGTGCCGCGATCATCTCGTCGGAGCAGGGCAACGATGCAGAAGCCGTGCGTCTCTACGATGCAGCGAGCGCGCGTTTCGATCTGGAGCGTCATTCGCAGCTGGCTGCCCTGAAGGCCGCCTACATCATCGCTAATACCGGCGCCTGGTCCGACGTAGAGCAGCGCGCGACGCCGCTGGCCGAAGAGAACGCCCCCTATGAATTCCTCGCCCGCGAATTGCTGGCGACCGCCCTGCTGAACCAGGGCGAGACCGAACGCGCGCGCGCCGAATACGCCTATCTGGATACGGTGCCGGGCGTTCCCGAAACTGTCTCCCGCCGGGCCCAGCAGGCGCTGGTTCTGATGAACAACAGCCCGTCGGCGGCCGCGGAGCTTCCTGTCGCGACGCCGGACGAACTGGACGCCCTTCCGGAGCTGTCGCCGGAAGAGCCTTCCGAAACGCCTGAAGAGGACGCTGGAGAATGACTGCCAAGCCGATGACGGACCAGCCCGTTCCCTCCCGTTCGTCCTTGCGCGGTGTCTGCGCCGCGCTCCTGTCCGTGGTGCTGCTGAGCGGCTGCGCGACACTGGAGCGGCTCAATCCCTTCGACGGCGGCGACGGCCCCGACCAAGGCGATGTGAGCGGGGAGCGGATTTCCATTCTCGAACTCAACGACACGCTGAGCGTCGGCGGGTCGGTCACGCCGGACCAGATCGTCCTGCCGCCCGTCTACGTGAACACGGACTGGCCACAGGTCGGCGGCAACGTCGCCCACGCCGTGCAGCATACGGGCGCGTCCGGGCCTCTGGAACGCATATGGAGCCGCGACGTCGGCGACGGGTCCGACAGCGAAGGTTTCGTCTCCGCGCCGCCTGTGATCGCCAACGGCGTGATCTACGTGATGGACTCCGACAATACAGTGCGGGCCTACTCGGAAGCCGACCAAGATCGTCTCTGGCAGTTCAAAATCGAAGTGACGGAGTCCGAGCGCACGCGGACACGCGGCCTGTCCATCATCGACCGCATCCGCGACCCCGCCTCCATCCTCGACCGCTCCGACGGTATCGACAAGACGGGCGTGGGCGGCGGCATCGCCTATGATGAGGGCGTGCTCTATGTGGCGTCGGGCCTGGGCGTCCTGACAGCGATCGACGCGCAGTCGGGCGAGGAGATCTGGCGCAAGGGCGTGCGCGTGCCGCTGCACTCCGCGCCGACCGTGTCCGACGGACGGGTCTTCGCGATCACCGACGACAACGAGATCATGGCGTTCGACGCGTCCGATCAGGGCGCGGTTCTGTGGACCTATCAGGGTATCGTGGAATCGGCCCGGATGCTGACCACGCCGGCCCCGGCCGTTATCGGCGATGTCGTCGTCGCGCCGTTTTCTTCCGGCGAGCTGGTCGCGCTGCGCGTCCAGAATGGCGGGCTTCTGTGGCAGGACGCGCTGGCGTCCTCCACGCGCCTGACGCCGCTGGCCGCGCTGAACGACATCGCCTTCGGTCCGGCCATTGCGGACGGCTATGTCATCGCGACGGCGCAATCGGGCGTCATGACCGCATTCGATCTCCGCACGGGCCAGCGCATATGGACGCAACCGGCCGGTTCCATCGGCATGCCGTGGATCGCGGGCGACTTCATCTTCACGGTCACGACCGACGGCAAGCTGGCCGCCCTGTCCAAGATCGACGGCTCCGTGATTTGGATCCAGCAGCTGGAGAACTTCCGCAAGCCGGAGAAGCGCAAGGACCGCATCGTCTGGACCGGACCCGTGCTGGCGGGTGAACGGCTCGTCGCCGTATCCAGCCGGGGCCGCTTGGTCATCGTCAACCCCTATACGGGCGCCTTGCTGGAAGAGCGCAAGATCGGCGATGCCGTCATGGTCCCGCCGATCATCGCCAACGAGACGGTCTATCTGCTCAACGACAAAGCCAAGCTGATCGCCCTGCGGTGAGCGATCCCGTCGAGGATATGAGCGAAGCGGACGGGGGCATGAACGCCCGGTCGGAACCGAAGCTGCGCGCTCCGCGCATCGCCGTGGTCGGTCGCCCCAATGTCGGCAAGTCCACCCTGTTCAACCGCATGGCGGGCAAGCAACTCGCCATCGTGGACGACACGCCTGGCGTGACCCGTGACGTGCGAGAGGCCAAGTCAAAGCTACGCGGCCACGCCCTGACCCTGCTCGATACGGCCGGCTACGAGACGGCCAAGGGCGACAAGCTCGAGGCCCGGATGCGGGCCGGGACCGAAGGCGCGGTGATGGACGCGGACCTCATCCTGTTCGTCTATGATGCGCGCGCGGGCGTGACCCCGCTGGACCGGACCTTCGCGGAGTTCGTGCGGCGCAGCGGCAAGCCGACCGTCCTGGTCGCCAACAAGGTGGAAAGCTCCGCCGCAGATGCAGGCGTGACGGAAGGGTGGTCGCTTGGCATGGGCGATCCCATCGAAGTTTCGGCCGAGCACAATATCGGCATAACGGATCTCGACGACGCGGTGGAGATGGCCCTGCGCGGGATCGACCTGACCGAGACCGAAGAGATCGACACCAGCGAAGCGCCGGTCCGCATCGCCATCGTCGGCCGCCCCAATGCGGGCAAGTCCACATTGATCAACACGCTGATCGGCAAGGACCGGCTGCTGACCGGGCCGGAAGCGGGCGTGACGCGCGACAGCATCACCATCGACCATGACTGGCAGGGACGCCGCGTCCAGTTCCACGACACTGCCGGGCTGCGCAAGAAGGCGAAGGTGCAGGAGAAGCTCGAAAAGCTGAGCGTGTCCGACACGATCCGCGCGCTTCGCTTCGCCCAAGTCGTGGTGCTGCTGATGGATGCGACGTCGCCCTTCGACAAGCAGGACCTCCAGCTCGCCTCCCTGGTGGAGCGGGAAGGGCGCGCCATGGTGATCGGCGTGACCAAATGGGACCTGGTGGAAAACAAGAGCGAGGCGTCCAAGGCCCTGCGCGAGATGGCAGGTCGTCTGCTGCCGCAGTTCGGCGGCGTTCCTGTCGTCATGTTCAGCGGCCTGACCGGCAAGAGCGTGGACCGGCTGCTGCCCGCCATCGAACGGGTCCACAATGACTGGTCGGCCAAGATGAAGACCAGCGAACTGAATGACTGGCTGTCCGAAAAGGTCGCGCGCCATCCGCCGCCCGCCGTTGCCGGGCGTCGCATCAAGCCGAAATACATCAGCCAGACCAAGACCCGCCCGCCGACTTTCGTGCTGAAGTGCTCGCGCGCCGACAATCTGCCCAGCAGCTACAAGCGCTACCTCGTCAACGGGTTGCGGGAGGACTTCGGCCTGCCCGGTATCCCGATCCGCATGATCGTCAAGTCGGACGAAAATCCCTATCACGAGAAGAACCGCACGGGCCGCGTCCGCCGGACCCCGAACAACAAGCGGGACTGAAGAAGTAACATATATTTGACATCCGGGCGCGTCCGGCCCATGTAAGGTATATCTTACATGGAGGTTTGGCATGTCTGCCCTGGATACAATGAGCGCGCCGGAACGCCGGAGCTGGGCGACCTTGATCGCCGACGGTCTCGTCTTCATCTGGTTCTGGAAAGCCGTGACGCCTGTCGGCACATGGTTGCCGGCGGACCGTCCGGCCGAAGAGCTGGGCGGGGTCTTCTTCGCCCTGATCATCGTGACGATCATTGTTCACGCCGTGATCGCAGCGATGTTCGAACGCAGACGCCGGACGGACGGCGTCGAGCAAGACGAACGCGATGTCGAAGTGCAGGCTCATGGCGCGAAAGCCGGCTACGCAGTCATGCAGTGGGGCGTCGGCATCCTGATTTGCCTGACCCTCATGGGCTATATCGCGCCGGAGAATTTCGAACAGGCCGTCGTCATCCGTTCGGTCGTCCAGCTGCTCTTCGCCATGGTCGCGTTGGCCTACATCGCCGATCTGACCCGCCACGCCGTCATCCTGCTTCGCTACAGGGCCGGCTGATGGGCGGCAAGAAAAGCGCCATCCGCAACCAGATCAAGCGGATCCGTCTGGCGAGGACGGAGCTGACACAGGCGGAGCTGGCACGGCGCATCGGAGCGACCCGGCAGACCGTCATCGCGCTGGAAAGCCAGCGCTATTCCCCGTCGCTGGAACTGGCCTTTCGCCTGTCCCGCACGCTGGGCGAACCGATCGAGGAACTGTTTCAGTTCGACGGCGAATGGGAGTAGGCAGGACTGCCTGGAGGAGCCGTTCATGACAGAATTCAACGCTTATGCTGCCTTGGAGCCGGGCGGCACGCTTCAACCCTACAGCTACGATCCGGGCCCTATCGCGGCGGACGAGGTGGAAATCCGCATTACAGCTTGTGGTCTGTGTCATTCCGATCTGTCCATGATACACAATAGCTGGCGGCGGAGCCGCTATCCGCTCGTCCCCGGGCACGAGGTGATCGGCGAAGTGATCGCGGTCGGCGACCGGGTCAGTCACATCGAACCGGGGCAGATGGTGGGGGTCGGCTGGACGTCCCATAGCTGCCTGCACTGCTCGCCCTGCCTGTCGGGGCGGCAGCAGCGCTGCGTGACGGGGACGTCGACCATTGCCGGGCATGGCGGGTTCGCGGACCGCATCCGCGTCCAGCATGTCTGGGCGGTGCCCCTGCCGGACGGACTCGACACGGCTTCGGCCGGGCCGCTCTTCTGCGGCGGGATCACCGTGTTCGCGCCTTTCGTGGACTTCGACCTGAAACCCACCGACAGGGTGGGCGTGATCGGGATCGGCGGGCTGGGCCACCTGGCCCTGCAGTTCGCCAATGCCTGGGGTTGCGAGGTCACGGCCTTCACCTCGTCCATGGACAAGGCGCCGGAGCTGGAAGATCTCGGCGCGCACCGCGTGGTCAACAGCCGTGACGATGCGGCGCTGAAGGCCGAATATGGCCGGTTCGACTTCATCCTCTCCACGGTGAATGTCAGCCTGAACTGGGGGCTCTACCTTCGCGCGCTCAAGGCGGAAGGCAAGCTGATCACGGTCGGCATGGTGCCCGAAGCGATGGGCATACCGGCCGCCATGCTGATCGGCGGCCAGCGTGTCGTGTCCGGCTCCGATACAGGGCCGCCCGACATGGTCGCGACCATGCTGGAATTCTGCGTCCGCCACGATATCAAGCCGATGGTGGAAACCTATGCCATGTCGGAGTGCAATGCGGCTCTGGACCGGCTGGAGTCCGGCAAGGCGCGCTACCGGATCGTGCTGGAGAATTAGGGATTTAAGGGTCGTCCCCGGCGGCAACCCGGGGACGACGAAAGCC
>JBARXH010000293.1:0-26435 GCA_049647245.1 Litorimonas sp. | reverse complement strand
AACCAGGGCGGCGCGCTGAAGGGCGTGCTCGGGAACCGTTCCGGCAAGGGGTCCGTCGATGTGTGGGCGGAGGCGCAGTTCTCCAACTTCGAACTCGGCCAGGGCGACGGCGATTTCCAGGTCGTCTATGTCGGGGCGGACTATGTCGCCAGCGACCGGTTGCTGGTCGGTGCGATGGCCCAGTACGTTGCGTTCGACTACAACAAGGGCGGCGCGGGCGACGTGGACGGTGAAGGCTTCCTCGTCGGTCCCTACGCCACGGTGAAGCTCGGTGACCAAGCCTGGTTCGACGGCCGCGTGGCCTGGGGCTCGTCCGACAACGAGGTCAATGCGCTCGGCACCTTCTCGGATGCGTTCGACACGTCGCGCGCGCTCTACTCGGCCTCCGTCTCGGGTGACTTTGACGTCTCCAAGGGCACAGCGAAGGGCGCCACGACCCTGACGCCGCAACTCTCCGTGCGCTATCTGGACGAAACCCAGAAGGCCTACACGGACGGTCTGGGCGTGCGCATCCCGGAACAGTCGATCGGACTGGGCGAAGTCAGCCTGGCGCCGCGCCTGTCGCACACCGTCACCCGGACAAGCGGCTGGACCGTCTCGCCCTACGCTCAGGCCGAAGGCATTCTGAGCTTCGGGGACGCGGCCGACGAGGTGTTCGGTTCGGATACGCGCCTGCGCTTCGAAGGCGGCTCCGGCTTCATGTCCCCGAACGGCGCGCGCTTCGGCGTCTCCGCCTTCGCGGACGGTCTCGGCGAGAGCGGCTACGAGAATTACGGCCTGCGCTTCAGCGTGTCCTACACGATGAAGTAGGGCCGTTCCCGAACGGGCTGCTGTTTTTGACGCGCCGCAGCCCCGACCCGCCCGGATCGATTCCTCCGGGCGGGTCTTTTCATGGCTGACACACTCCTGTGCGCCTGTCCCGATGTCGGGCCGTTCGAGGATCTGCAGCCGTTCCGAGCAGAGACGGATCCCCTGAAGCGCGCGCTTGACTTCGCCGGGCCGCGCTCATAATGGCCGCGTCTGTGATTTCGACGAGCCTGTCGCCGCTGCGCCCCTGGCCGTCCCATTGTCTTAGAGTAGTCCGATGAAACGTACGTTCCAGCCGTCCAACCTTGTCCGCGCCCGCCGTCACGGCTTCCGCGCCCGCATGGCGACGAAAAACGGCCGCAAGGTTCTGGCGCGCCGCCGCGCCAAGGGCCGCAAGGTCCTGTCCGCGTAGGACAGCGTCTTCGGGCCTTTTCGCCCGTGATCCAGACACAGAGTTCAGGGCTCGGGACGCTGAAGAAGCGTTCCGAGTTTTTGCATGTGCGGGACGGCGACTATGCCGCCCGCGGCGCGGTCGTTGTGCAGGTCCGGGCCAATCCGGACCACCAGGCCCTGCGCTTCGGCGTGACGGCGACCAAGCGGATCGGCAACGCCGTCATCCGCAACCGGGCCAAGCGCCGCCTGCGTGTCGTCGCGCGGACCCTGCTGCCCGAACTGGGGCGCCCCGGGCACGACTATGTCTTCATCGCGCGCGACCGTACGCCCACGCGCGACTGGGAAAGGCTGCTGTCCGACGCGCGACGGGCCTTGCAATCCCTGCCCGGTCCGGGGCAAAGCGCCCGGGACTAGTTCCGGGGCTCCGCCCCGCTCGCCACGCCACCTGACCGGGCTTATCGCCCGACATCCTTACAGCCGAGCAGACCTCCCATGGACGATCAGCGCAGATTCATCACCGCCCTGGTGCTGTCGGGCATCGTGTTCATGGCCTACTGGTTCCTGTTCGTCCTGCCGACGCAGGAGGCGGCCCGGGCCGATGCGCAAGCCGAGATGGAGCGCATCGCGGCCGAACGGCCTGTCGCCGAAGTCGTTGTGCCGCAGGCCCAGCTACGCGACGCGCTGGTCTCCGAAGCCCAGTTCGGCGGGGAACGCATCGAGATCGACGCGCCCGGAATCCGGGGCAGCCTGCTGACGACGGGCTCGCGCATCGACGACATCACGCTCAACGACTATGACAAGACGCTGGACCCGGCCGATGGCCAGGTGGAACTGCTGTCGCCGCTCGGCGGGGCGCGCGCCGCCCTCGTGGCCGACAACTGGACGCTGCCGGGCCTCGCCAGCGATCCGTTCGGCCTGCAGACCCAGTGGTCCGTGCTGTCGGGCACGCGGCTGACACCGGACACGCCGGTCGTGCTGGGCACGAGCGTGGCAGGCGTGGATGTAGAGCGCACGCTCACAGTGGACGACCATTTCCTGATCACGGCGACGGACCGCCTGACGAACAATGGCGCGCAACCCGTCACCCTGTCCCGGACCGGCGTGGCGCGTCAGGTCAACCTGCCCGAAGGCCTGCTGAACTTCTTCATCATCCAGGAAGGCCCGGTCTCCGTTCAGGACGACAGCTATCATGACTTCACCTACAAGAAGACGGTCAAGGAAAGCTGGACCAATGCGGGCGAAGCGGGCTGGTCGGGTATCACCGACCGCTACTGGCTGCATGCCGCCATCGCCCCGCAGGACATGGGCACGACCGTCAACTACCAGCATCAGCTGATCGACGGCCAGGCCGTGTGGAACTCCTCCTACACGACCGAGGCCATGACCCTCACGCCGGGCGCGGCCGTGGAATCGGTGGGCTATCTCTATGCCGGCGCGAAGGAACGCCCCGTGCTGGAGGCCTATGAGGACGAGCTCGGCATCATCGGCATGAGCCGCGCCATCGACTGGGGCGCGATGGGCCTGCTCGTGCGCCCGATCATGTGGATGCTGTCCTGGCTCGGCAGTGCGCTGGGCAATTACGGACTGGGCATCCTGGCGCTGACCTTCGTGATCAAGCTGTTCATGTTCCCGCTGTTCAACAAGCAGTACCAGAGCCAGGCCAAGATGAAGAAGGTCATGCCCGAGGTGAAGAAACTGCAGGAGCGGTACAAGGACGACCGCATGAAGCTGCAGCAGGAGATGATGGGTCTCTACAAGAAGGAAGGGGTCAACCCGGCGGCCGGGTGTCTGCCCATCATCCCGACGATCTTCGTCTTCTTCGCGCTCTACAAGGCGGTGTTCATCGACATCGATCTGCGCCACGCGCCGTTTATCGGCTATATCGACGATCTGTCGGCGGCGGAGTCGATCTCCATCCTCAACGGGTTCGGCTTCTTCCCCAACGATCCGCGTCCGGGCGGCCTGCTCGCCTTCATCGCGCTGGGTCCTCTGGCGATCCTCTACGGCGTGACCATGAGCCTGATGTACATGCTGACCCCGCCGACGGGCGACCCGACGCAGGCGCGCATCTTCAAGCTGATGCCGTGGCTGTTCATGTTCATCCTGGCGAGTTTCCCGGCGGGCCTGCTGCTCTACTGGTGCTGGAACAACGTGCTGAGCTTCTTCCAGCAATGGTACATCACCAAGAAGAACAAGGTGGATACACCCATCGACGCCTTCTTCCGCCGGATCACGGGTCGCCCCGACCCGGTCGACGCCGCAGAGTGAGGCGGGTGTGAGCGAGCCGGGCGTGAGCGACGCAGCCGAAACGGAGCCCGCCTACAGCGACGCGCAGATCGAGGCGGGCCGCCTGCTCTTCGCCCGGCCCGTGGACTTCGTGAAGTCGGCCGTGTCGCTGGAGACGCTGCCGCCCATGGGGCCGCCCGAAGTCTGCTTTGCGGGGCGTTCCAATGTCGGAAAATCCTCGTTGATCAACGCGCTGACGAACCATGCGGGGCTGGCGCGCGCGTCCAACACGCCGGGCCGGACGCAGGAGTTGAACTACTTCGACGCCCAGGGCCGGCTCTTCCTGGTCGACCTGCCGGGTTACGGGTTCGCCAAGGCCCCCAAGCACAAGGTGCAAGCGTGGACCCGCCTGACGCGGGCCTTCCTGCGCGGACGCGCCACGCTGCGGCGCGTCTTCATCCTGGTGGACAGCCGTCACGGGCTGAAGCCGGTCGATCTCGAACTCATGGACATGCTGGACGAAACGGCCGTCACCTATCAGGTCGTGCTGACCAAGACCGACAAGCTCAAGAAGGGCCAGCTCGCCCGTGTCTCCGAGTCGACCCAGGCCGCGCTGGCCAAACGCCCGGCGGCGTTTCCAGCGATTGCGCTGACCAGTTCGGAAAAAGGCACGGGCCTGCACGAACTCCGGGCTGAAATTGCCAGCTTGGCGCTCCCCGAAGAGGCCGTATAAGCGGCACTTCATGACGGCGTCCCCTACAGACCCCCAATCCGGTAGCATGAGCGAAAGACGGGCGCAGCCGCGCTCGGTCTCCTCGGGCTGGAACAGCGCGCATACGCTGTCGCGCGCCCTGCCGTTCATCCAGCGCCATGCGGGCGCGACCGTGGTGGTCAAGTTCGGCGGCCACGCCATGGGCACGCCCGAACTGACCGAAGCTTTCGCCCGGGACATCGTCCTGCTGGCCCAGGTCGGGATCCGCCCGGTGGTCGTGCATGGCGGCGGCCCGCAGATCGGCTCCATGCTCAGCCGACTCGATATCAAGACGACCTTCAAGGACGGGCTGCGCGTCTCGGACATGGAAACGGTCGGCGTCGCGGAAATGGTGCTGTCCGGGGCGATCAACAAAAGCATCGTGTCGGCCATCAACGTCGCGGGCGGCCGCGCGGTCGGCCTCTCGGGGCGTGACGCGCGCCTGATCACGGCCGCTCCCAAAGCCGAAGGGCTGGGTTTCACCGGCGTGCCCGAAGCGACCGATACGCGGGTCATCACCACCCTGACCGATGCCGGCTTCATCCCCGTCGTGTCGCCCATTTCGGCGGACGCGCATGGCAATGGCTACAACGTCAATGCCGATACGGCGGCCGGGACTCTGGCGGCCGCACTGGGCGCGGCGCGACTGCTGCTGATGACGGATGTCGAAGGTGTTCTGGACAAGGACAAGGCGTTGCTGACAGACCTGTCGCGCGATGCCGTGAACCGCCTGATCGAAGACGGAACGGCGCAGGGCGGGATGATTCCCAAACTCCAGACGGCCATGGATGCGGTTTCCGACGGGGTCGGCGCGGTGGTGATCCTCGACGGTCGCCGGGCGCATGGCCTTCTGGTGGAGCTGTTCACCGACGAAGGTGCGGGGACCCTCATTCGTGTCTAATAGGTCCGCGCTTAAGATGTCCGTGCGCCGGATTGGGCTGTCGTTTGCCGCAGTCTGCGCGGCGGCGGCCGGAGCCCTGGCTCAGACCCCGATCGAAACGCGCATCGTGCCCGCCGATCCGACCCTGATCGGACAGACGGCCGAATGGCGGATCTGCAATGAGAGTTCCTATGTCGTGCGCACGGCGAGCGCCTTCATGCGCGGTGCGGGCATGTCGGCCAAGGGGTGGGAAGAGATCCTGCCCGGCGGCTGCATCGCCCTGACCACCCCGGCCACGGGTCCGCGTTTTCTGTATGCCGAAAGTACGGACGCCCATCTGGGCCAGGCGCGCGAATGGAAAGGCACGACCCCGCTCTGCGTGGACGACGAGGCCGACTTCGTGGCCGAGGCCACGCAGGACTGCCGTCTCGCCAACCGCAGCGAGCGTCTTTATTTCGCCGTCCGTCCGGGCGAACCGGAGACGACCCTCGTCGAGCCGTCGGACTATGGGCGCAGCAAGGCCGTGGTCGCCGCGCAACAACGCCTGCTGCGCGATGCAGGCTACACGGTCAGCCGCATCGACGGGATCACGGGCCGCCGTACGTCTCGCCTTCTGCGCAATTTCCGCCGAGATCAGGGCCTGCCCGCCTCGTTGACGGGCGAGCCCCTGCTGCGCGCCCTGATGGCGGCGTCGCGCGAAGCCCGGACGCAGGTCGGGCTGGAAGTCTGCAATGGCAGCAGCGCAACGCTCTGGACGGCCGTGGCCCTGCGCGAAGACGGACAATGGCGGTCCCGCGGCTGGTGGCGGGCCACGCCGGGGGAATGCACGCGGCCCGTCAACGAGCCGCTGGCCGACAAGAACGCACATATCTTCGCCCTGCAGGATGACGGGGACGGCGGCGATCTTTGGATGCGTACCGTATCCACCACGCCGGCCCAGTTCTGCATCGCGGAGTCCGAATTCGATGCCATCGGCAACGAAATGTGCGTGGACCAGGGCTACAGTGTCGCGTCCTTCCGTCCGGTCGAGTCCGAAGAAGGCCGCGCGCGGGTCCGCCTGACCGATGCCGATTTCGCCGAGCAACGCCCCGGCGGGTTGCGGCGGTAGGACCGAGCGACTTGGATCTGTCCCGTATCCGCACCTGGATCTTCGATCTGGACAATACGCTCTACCGCGCGGATGTGAGCTTCTTCGCCGATATCGGCGAGAAGATGACGGGCTACATCTCGCGCTATCTGGCCCTGCAACCCGAAGCCGCGCGCCTGTTGCAGGAAGAATATTTCCACGACTACGGCGCGACCCTGTCCGGCATGATGGATATTCACGGCATGGATCCGGCCGAATTCCTGGACTACGTCCACGATGTCGACCTGTCGGTGTTGTCGCCCAATCCGGCCTTGCGCGCGGCGATCGAGGCGCTGCCGGGCCGAAAGCTGATCTTTACCAACGGCTCGCGCGGACACATACGCAACGTGGCGACGCATCTGAACCTCCTGGACCTGTTCGACGGCGGTTTCGCCATCGAGGACGCCCACTACACACCCAAACCCAAGCGGCCGGCCTACGAGGAGTTCAACCGCGTCTTCGACATCGACCCGGCGACCTCCATCTTTTTCGAGGATACGCTGCGCAACCTGGAAGTCCCCAAGCAGATGGGCATGGCGACCGTACTGGTCGGCGAGGAGGCCCACTGGAGCGACACGCTGCACGTGACGCGGCCCGACGGTACGGAACGGGACGCGGATTGGGTGGATGCGCGAACTGATAACCTAGCGGAGTGGTTGTTAAACCACACCGCGGAACTCTAGCCGCAAAGCTTTCCCACAGCGAAAACACCGCTTCGAGCGAAGCGAGAGGCAGTAGGTGTTTTCGCTAGCGTCGCGAAGCGACCGGCGAACAGGGTTCGCAAACCGCCTGTGGCGGGCTTTCCGTCTTGAATCACGCATCATCAGAGCCGTGTTTCGCTATGGGAGAGGGTCGGGCGCGAATGCGCTCTTTGGGTACTAGGTCCCGATCCACACGATCCGCGCGATCCATGCGACCTGGCTCCTCGGCAGGACGCGGTCGTCATAGTCGGGGTTGACGGAGAGCAGCTCCACCTGGGTTTCGCTCAGCTTGTGCAGCTCCTTGGCCATGACTTCGCCTTCCAGCGTCTTGACCACCACGCGGTCGCCACGGCGGACGGGTTCGTTGGGGCTGACCACGACGCGGTCCCCGGCGCGCATGACGGGGGACATGCTGTCGCCGCTGATTTCCAAACAGTAGGTGCCGGGATCGCGCACGCCCGGCACGCGCACATCGTCCCAGCCGGAGCCGACCGGAAAACCGCTATCGTCGAAGAAGCCGCTATCGCCCGCCTGGGCGTGTCCGATCAGCGGTACGCTCGGCCCGTGAGCGTGGCTCTGGTCGGCGAAGCGGGCAAAGTCCTCGAACGTCATCTCCACCGTGGCCAGAACCTTGGACAGGCTCTCGGTCGAGGGCCAACGGTTCTTGCCGGACGGACTCTGCCGCTTGGACTTGTTGAAAGTGGTCGGGTCCAGGCCCGCGCGGCGCGCCAGGCCGGACGGGCTGGTGGAGAGCGCATTGGCCAGCCGGTCGAGCGCATTCCAGATGTCTGTATGGGAGAACATAGGTTAAGAGCGTTAGGAACATATCCCTAGCGCGTCAAGGCGCTCCAGTTAAGCTTGCGGGGGATAGTGCGCTATCCCGGCGACGCCGCCGACCCGGCCAGCAGGCCGCCATCGATCGTCATCTCAGCCCCTGTGATGTAGCGCGCCTCGTCAGAGGCCAGCAGAAGCACAAGCGCGGCGACTTCCTCCACGGTTCCGAAGCGCTGCATGGGCGTATCCTTGACCAAGGCGGCCATGGTCGCCTGGCGCGCTTTGCCCTCTCCCAGCATCGGTTCCCACATCGGGGTCAGGATCGCCGCCGGGTGGACGGAGTTGCACCGGATGTCGAGGCCCTGCTGCGCGCAGTAGAGTGCCACCGTCTTGGTGTGGTTGCGGATCGCCGCCTTGGATGCAGCGTAGGCCGCCGCCCCAGGAATTCCGACCAGGCCGGATCGGGACGAAATATTCACGATCGCACCGGAGCCGGCCTTGCGCATGGCCCGGACAGCGTAGCGGCAGCCGAGGAACGTGCCGTCCGTGTTGACGGCATGAACCGCGCGCCAGTTCTCCAGCGAGGCGTGCTCCGGATCGTGCGGTCCGGGCCCGGTCTCGAAACCGGTGACGCCCGCATTGTTGACCACGATATCGACCTGGGGAAAGGATTCGGACAGCGCGTTCCAGTCGGCCTCCCGGCTGACATCGAGGGATTGGAAGACCCCGCCGATCTCCGAGGCCAGCGCCTCTCCGCCAGCCCGCTCGACATCCGTGACGACGACATGCGCCCCCTCGCTCGCAAAGCGTCGCGCAATGCCTTCGCCGATACCGCGCGCTGCCCCCGTAATGACGGCCGTCTTGCCTGAAAGTCTTTCCATGGCAGGACTGTTTCACCTGGGAGCGGGAAGTCAACCGGCCATAAAAAAACCCCGCCGCTGCGAAAGACGCAGGGCGGGGGAAGGTGGGCGATGCCGCCCCATGATCACGGGCGAAGGCATCGCGGGGGGATAAGGGTCTAGGTCGTGGCGAACTCCGAATAGGCCGGGACACCGACTTCTTCGATATCCAGTCCGGCCAGCTCGACCTCTTCGCTCGGCCGCACGCCGATCGTCGCCTTCAAGGCGAACCAGAGGACGGCGGAGACGACGCTGACGAACACGGCCGTGGCGACCACGCCGATCAGCTGCGGCATGAAGCCGACGTCGGGGTTGGTGAAGGCGACGGCCAGCGTACCGAAGATGCCCGCGACCAGGTGCACCGGAATGGCGCCGACCACGTCGTCGATCTTCAGCTTGTCCAGCAGCGGAATGGTCAGGCAGGCCAGCAGCGAGCCGATCGCACCGACGAGCACGGACAATCCGACGCTCGGCGTGAGCGGCTCGGCCGTGATGGCCACGAGGCCCGCCAGCGCGCCGTTGATGGCTAACGTCACGTCGATCTTGCCGTAACGGAGCTGTGCGTAGACCACGGCGGCGACCACACCGGCGGCAGCGGCCATGTTGGTGTTGACGAAGATGCGCGACACGTCGTCGGCATCGGCGATCGTGCCCATGGCGAGCTGCGAGGCGCCGTTGAAGCCGAACCAGCCGAGCCACAGGATGAACATGCCAAGCGTGGCCAGCGGCACGCTGGAGGGCAGGATCGCATTGACCTTGCCGTCCGCATATTTGCCTAGGCGCGGGCCGATGATGATGGCGCCAATCAGAGCCGCCCAGCCACCTGTGCTGTGCACCAGTGTGGAGCCGGCAAAGTCGGAGAAGCCCATATCGTCGAGGAAGCCACCGCCCCATTCCCAGCTGGCGACGACCGGGTAGATGAAGGCTGTCAGGACCGCCGTGAAGATCACGAAGGGCCAGAACTTGATGCGTTCGGCAACCGTGCCCGACACGATGGAGGCCGTCGTGGCGCAGAACACCATCTGGAAGAACCAGTCCGAATAGCTCGAATAGCCCGTGCCGATATCGTCTTCCGCGAAGCTGTAGGGGATGCCCGCGCCGAAGCCCGCGAAATAGTCGCCACCCCCGCTATACAGGACCGAATAGCCGACGAACCAGAACATCAGGCCCGCCACGGAGTAGAGAGTGATGTTCTTCAAACACTGCATGGACACGTTCTTGGTCCGCACGAACCCCGCCTCGAGCATGGCGAACCCCGCCGCCATCCACATGACGAGGAAACCCCCGATCAGGAACAGCAGCGTATTGAAGATGAACTGGGTCGAGTTCGCGGCTTCGACGACGGTGACCGGGTCCTGCGCGGCCGCCAGGCCCGGCATGGCGAGCAAAGCTGCGGTTGCAAGTCCGGCCCGGAGTCCCGTTCCGGCCCCTGTCCGCAATGTGGTTTTGGCCGTACGGCCGAGACGCGATGGTCGCATGAGTATCCCTCCAATTTTCACGTGAGCGAACGGACCCGAAACGACGCCGCGCCGCGAGACTGGAGGGGCGCGTAGCGGGGGTTTGTGCGGCCTTGGGCAAAATCTGTGCGCCGTGCTGCCTGACTTGCCCTCTCCCTGTGCGCCGCTATGAGCGCGGCCATGACCTCGCCCACTGAGACCCGTATCTTCAAGATATTCACGCCCGCGGATTGGGATGACCTCCGGGCGAGCGGCCGAACGCGTGGCAGTGCGCTGGACCGAAAGGACGGATTTCTGCACTTTTCCACGGCGGAGCAGCTACCGGACACACTGTCCCTGCATTTCAAAGGTGCGGGTCCGCTGATCGTCGCGCGGGTGCCGCTCGCCGCTCTGATGGAGCGGGATGTGCGGTGGGAGGCGGCGCGCGGGGGCACGCTCTTCCCCCACCTCTACGGATTGCTCGACCTTGGTGAGGTCGATCGTCACTGGCGGCTTTCCCCCGATGCGAACGGCGCGTATGAGCTGCCCGACCTCGCCTGAGGGCGACCAGACCGACGGGACCGACACGATGAGCCTCTTCTACCGGACCGGGGCCGGATTGCTGCGACGCCTGCCAGCGGAGCGGGCGCACACCACAACCGTGCGTCTGCTGCAGGGAGGGTTCGGTCCACGGTCCCGGCAGGCGGTGGGAGCGGATCTGCAGACCCGGGTCGGCGGGCTGGACCTGCCGAACCCCGTCGGGTTGGCCGCCGGGTTCGACAAGAACGCCCAGGTGCCGGACGCCATGCTGCGTGCCGGCTTCGGCTTCGTGGAATGTGGAACGGTCACGCCGCGCCCGCAGGCGGGAAACGTCAAGCCACGCCTGTTCCGGCTTCCGGCGCACGAAGCGGTTATCAACCGCATGGGCTTCAACAATGAAGGGCTGGATGCTTTCGCGGGCCGTCTATCCGTCCGTCGGGGCAAGCCGGGTCTGGTCGGGGCCAATCTCGGTGCGAACAAGGACAGCGCGGACCGGATCGCGGACTATCTCGAGGGTTTGAGCCGCCTGTGGGGCCTGTGCGACTACTTCACGGTCAATATCAGTTCGCCCAACACGCCGGGCCTGCGCAAGCTGCAGGGGGCGGACGAGATGGATGAACTGCTGGACCGCATCGCTCAGACGCGCCGCGTGCTGGCGCAAGGCGGGCCGGACTATCCCGTCTTCCTGAAGGTGGCGCCGGATCTGGACGAGGCGGCCGTGCCGCGCGTGGTGGAACAGGTGCAAACTTATGGGCTGGACGCGGTCATCGTCGCCAATACGACCATCGACCGGCCCGACGCCATCGGCGCCGAATGGAAGGATGTGGCGGGCGGCCTGTCCGGCCAGCCTCTGTTCGAGAAATCGACGCGTCTTCTGTCCCATTTCTTCGAAGCGACGGACGGCCAGGTCGACCTGATCGGCGTAGGGGGCGTGGGTTCGGCCGATCAGGCCTACGCCAAGATCCGGGCAGGCGCCAAGGCCGTGCAGCTCTACAGCGCGCTCGTCTTCCGGGGGCCGCAGCTCGTGGACGCCATCAATGCCGGACTGTCCGAGCGCCTGCGCGCGGACGGCTTCTCCAGCGTGTCTGAAGCGGTCGGCGCGGGCTAAACCCGGCCCGGCAATCCTACAGGAACAGGCGGTTGGAGTAGGGGAACACGCAGATGGCTGTATTGGCGTAGGCCAGCCAGATGTAGAACATCAGGAAGTAACCGGCACACACTCCGGCCTTGAACACGAGACCCGTAACCCGGTCCAGATTGGCAAGAAGGGCGGGGAAGACCAGCATCGGAATGAAGTGAAGATAAAGCGACAGGCGGCTGGCTCCGACGGAAGAGATCGCGTTAACCCCTATTAGGGCAAAAGCGGCAAAGATGCCCAACAGAAGCAGTTCCGGCGCAAACACATCTTTTTTGATCCGCTTGAAGAAAATCAGGCCGAGCACGGCTGGCAGGAGGACAAGCACGAGGTGCAGTAGCGAGCCGTCCGCCTCGACGGCCGTATCTCCCAGATACAGCTGCCCATAGATATCGAGCGAATTGGACAGGAACCCGACCTGTGTAATTAGGATAAAAACGATCAGCATGCCAAGGACACCGGAGGCAATACGCGTTCGGAGCGATCTGAATTTCAGTAACATAAAGGCAAGGGGGAAGATGGCGCTGAAATGGAATAGGACAGCCGTTGACAAGAACAGACCTGTTTCCAGGAAGCTGGCCCTGTCCCATCGGGACAAAGCGAAAAACACGATGCCGATTGCGACGGCCTGGCGGACGCCAGACATGCCGAAAACCAGCAGGAAATAGGGGACGATCGTCAGAAAGGCAAACCATGGGTACGGGGTCCGCCGCGATATGGCGAAACACCCGCCAACCAGGACCGTGGCGTTGATGAGGTAGGTTTGCGCCGAGCCGGCTCCGAAGTTCACCGACCACCAGAAGAACAGATGCGACAGAGGCTCTCGCGTGATCGGCAGGTCACGCGCCTGCATGCCCAGATATGAGATGTGGTAACCCTCGTAGGACGTCCAGTCGCATCCCACTTCGAAGCGCAGGCCGACGAAGAGGATCAGGACGATGAGAAACAGCGCCTTGGCCGGCTTGATGGCCTTCCAGTCGGGGGTCATCGCCATGAAGATCGCGGCGGCCATTATGGAAAGATAGGGAAGAATCAGTCAGCGCCCATGGCATTGAACGAAGCGCAGAAAACTGGTGTCTTCAAAGACACGAAGACAGTCGTTCGGGATCGTCCCTGTGACGTTGCGGCTTAGGGCGCTTCCAGTCATTGATGGTTCCGCCATATCCAAAGCCGGGGATCGCAACCGACGCGCTCCCTCTCGCCTAACCCAGATTCCCACCCCTTCTCAACCGTCCGAACGATTTTGGGCGTCTGGAGTCGCTTTGATGCCGTGTTGCGCGGATGACAAGCGATTTGGAAGCTCAGGTGGGCTAAGCTCTCTTCCCGCTAAGCTGGCCTGCCAATTGCAGGGAGGTAGGGCGTTATAGGACGACCCAGCCATTCCAGCCGCAGTCGGCTCGCGGAAAACAGGTTGCAGTAGCGGGGAGATGCTTTAAGTGCGTTCAAAACTGAACATGGGACTCTCTGAAAGTTGAAAGCTGCCGGACCTGCGCGCCCTTGCGCTGCAGGATATCCGGCCTTCGCCGCATGACACCCAAAGACGAAAAGAACTTCCAGCTGCTGGACCTGCTCCAGCACGATCCCGCGCTGTCGCAGCGTGAGATGGCCGACCGCATGCGCGTGAGCCTCGGCAGCGTCAACTACTGTCTCGGCGGTCTGGTCGAAAAGGGTCATGTGCGGGTCAAGAACTTCCGCAATTCCGACAATAAACGGCGCTATGTCTATGTGCTGACCCCGTCGGGCATTCGAAAGCGCAGCGCCCTTCTGGCGGAATTCCTCAAGCGCAAGACGGCCGAATACAACAGCCTCAAGGCCGACATAGACCGGCTGGCGCAGGAACTCGGCGACGGCTCGGGGCGGGCCTCGTGAACGGTCCGGCCGACAGGGTGGAGCGGATCGAGATCGACTGCGTCGTGGTCGGCGCGGGTGTGGTCGGCCTTGCCGTCGCGCGGGCCATGGCGGGCCGGGGCTTCGGCGTGGCGATCCTGGAAGCGGAAGCCGCCATCGGCATGCACACCAGTTCGCGCAATTCCGAAGTGGTCCATGCCGGGCTTTATTACCCCACGCACAGCGCCAAGGCCCGGCACTGCGTCGACGGGCGACGTGCGCTCTATGACTATTGCGACCGGCGCGGCGTGGCCTACGCCAGGATCGGCAAGATCATCGTGGCCTCGACAGAGGCGCAGATGGCGGATCTGGAAATGCTCCATGCCCGTGGGCAGGCCAACGGCGTGGAAGGGTTGAGCCTGATCGATGCGGCCCGGGTCGCCCAACTCGAGCCGAATGTGCGCGCGGTCGGCGCAATTCTGTCGGAAGATACAGGCATCGTGGACAGTCACGGCCTGATGGTCGCGATGCAGCACGATGCGGAAATGAGCGGCGCCTATCTGTCCTTCGAGGCGATCGTGGAGGGCGTGGCGCACCGCGCGGGCCGCTACGAGATCGCGGTCGGCGGGCAGGAACGCTTCGACATCTCCGCGCGCTTCCTTGTCAATGCGGCCGGACACGGCGCGCCCGCGCTGGCCCGCTCCATGGAAGCGCTCGATCCCGCCCATGTCCCCGTGCCGCGCTTCGCCAAGGGCACCTATGCCGCCTATTCCGGGCGCTCGCCTTTCCGGCGGCTGGTCTACCCGGCCCCCGTGCCGGGGGGTCTGGGCATTCACGCCACGCTCGACCTTGGGGGTGCGGTTCGGTTCGGACCCAATGTGGAGTGGGTGGACGACTATGACGTTCACCCGGATCCGGCCGTGCTCGACGAATTCTACGAAGCCATCCGCCGCTACTGGCCGGGCCTGCCCGATGACTCCCTGACCGTGGATTATTGCGGCGTGCGGCCCAAGATCGTCGGACCCGGCGAGGCGGCAGGGGATTTCATCGTCTCGACCGAGGCGGATCACGGCTTGCCGGGACTGGTCAATCTGTTCGGGATCGAATCGCCGGGCCTCACCAGTTCCCTGTCGATCGCGGATGCCGTCCGCGACGCTTTGCTGGACACAAGACACATGCAGATCGCCTCATGAGCCGCCGCGTCCTCATCACCGGCACGGCCGGCTTCATAGGTTTCCATCTGGCGCGGTTGCTGCTGCGCGAAGGGTTCACCGTGCACGGCTATGACGGGCTGACGGACTATTACGACGTCGCGCTCAAGCGCCGCCGCCACCAGACCCTGCTGCAGAATGCCGGGTTCAGCGCAACCGAGGCCATGCTGGAGGATGACGAGACGCTGCAGGGCACGGCCGACGACTTCGCGCCCGACGTGATCGTCCACCTCGCCGCCCAGGCCGGGGTGCGCTACAGCCTCGAGAACCCCCGCGCCTATATCGACAGCAACGTGACCGGCACGTTCAACGTGATGGAGGCCGCGCGCCGCCTTGAGGTCGACCATCTGCTGATGGCGTCCACCTCGTCGGTCTACGGCGCCAACACGCACATGCCGTTTGCGGAGACGCAGAAGGCGGACACGCCGCTGACCATCTACGCGGCGACGAAGAAGGCCAACGAGGCGATGGCGCACTCCTACGCCCACCTCTGGGATCTGCCCATCACCATGTTCCGCTTCTTCACCGTCTACGGCACGTGGGGACGGCCGGACCTGGCGCTCTACAAGTTCGTGGATGCCATGCTCGATGGCCGCACCATCGACATCTACAATCACGGCGACATGTACCGGGACTTCACCTACGTCGAGGACCTGGTGCGCGGCATACGCGGCCTGATCGACGCGGTGCCGGAGCGCCCGGACAACCCCGCCGACATCGAGGCGGGCGACAGCCTGTCCCCGGTTGCGCCCTACCGGGTGGTGAACATCGGCAACTCCGAGAAGGTCCGCCTGCTCGACTTCATCGAGGCGATCGAGGACACGCTCGGCATCAAGGCCAAGCGCAACTACATGGACATGCAGCCGGGCGACGTGCCCGCCACGTGGGCCAATGCGGACCTGCTGCAGCGCCTCACCGGATACACGCCACAGACCGACTACCGCGAAGGCATCCGCGCCTTCGTGGAGTGGTTCCGCGACTACAAGCAGAAATAGCGAAGCGACCGACCGATCATGACGGACCACACACATCTGCACGAAGACCGCCGCATCGCGGTGATCGGCCTGGGTTATGTCGGCCTTCCGCTTGCCGTGGAGTTCGGCAAGAGCCGCGCCGTCATGGGCTTCGACATCAACGAAGGCCGCGTGGCGGAGCTGGTCTCCGGCCATGACAGCACGCTGGAAGTGGACGGCCCCGAACTGGCCGAAGCCCGGCATCTTCGCTTCACCACCGATCTGGACGCGATCCGGGACTGCGACACCTATATCGTGACCGTGCCGACCCCGGTGAACGACCACCGCCAGCCGGACCTCACGCCCCTGCGCAAGGCCTCGGAGACGGTCGGCTCCGTGCTGAAGGCGGGCGATGTGGTGATCTACGAGTCCACCGTCTATCCCGGCGCGACCGAAGAGGACTGCGTGCCGATCCTAGAAGCGGTCTCCGGACTGCGCTTCAACGAGGACTTCACCGTCGGCTACAGTCCCGAGCGCATCAATCCGGGCGACAAGAAGCACCGGCTGACGACGATCTGCAAGGTGACCTCGGGCTCAACGCCCGAGACGGCCGACATGGTGGATGCGCTCTACGGCAGCATCGTGACCGCGGGCACGCACAAGGCGGCCAGCGTCCGCGTGGCCGAAGCCGCCAAGGTGATCGAGAACACACAGCGCGACCTGAACATCGCGCTGATCAACGAGCTGGCCGTGATCTTCAACCGCATGGGCATCGACACGGAAGACGTGCTGAAGGCGGCCGGGACCAAATGGAACTTCCTGCCCTTCCGCCCGGGTCTCGTCGGGGGGCACTGCATCGGCGTCGATCCCTACTACCTGACCCACAAGGCCGAGGCGATCGGCTACCATCCCGAGATCATTCTGGCGGGCCGCCGCCTGAACGACGGCATGCCCGCCTATGTCGCCAGCCAGCTGGTCAAGGCGATGCTGCGCCACCGCATCCAGGTGGAGGGCGCGCGCGTGCTGGTGCTGGGCCTGACCTTCAAGGAAAACTGCCCCGACCTGCGCAACACAAAGGTGGTGGATCTGATCCGGGAGCTGGAAGACTACAACATCGCGGTCGACGTGCACGACCCGTGGGTATCCTCCGCCGACGCCGAGCATGAATACGGGCTGAGCCTGACGGAAACGCCGCAGGCAGGCGCCTATGACGGGGTGATCCTCGCTGTCGCCCACCAGCAGTTCAAGGACGCGGGCGCGGACGGCATCCGGGCCTACGGCAAGGATCCGCACGTGCTCTACGACTTGAAATACGCCCTGCCGCGCGACGCGGCCGACCTGCGGCTCTAGCGCGGCCGGGACGAGGGAGGAGACGGAAGAATGACCAAACGGTTCGCGGCCATCGGCATGGGCGGCTACATCGCCCCACGCCACATGAAGGCGATCAAGGAGACGGGCCACGACCTCGTCGCGGGCCTCGACCCGAACGACTCCGTCGGTATCATCGACAGCTACTTCCCCGAAATGCGCTTCTTCACGGAGTTCGAGCGGTTCGACCGCCACATCGACAAGCTCAAGCGGGCGGGCGAGGGCCACAAGGTGGACTTCATCACTATCTGTTCGCCCAACTACCTGCACGATTCCCACATCCGCTTTGCGCTGCGCTCGGACGCCGACGTGATCTGCGAAAAGCCGCTCGTGCTGAACCCGTGGAACCTCGACGCGCTGCTGGACATAGAGCGTGACACGGGCCGCCGCGTGAACACGATCCTGCAACTGCGCGTGCATCCGGCCATCCAGGCCCTGAAGGCGAAGATCGACGCCGCGCCGCGGGACCGCAAGTTCGAGGTCGAGCTGACCTACGTGACGTCGCGCGGGCGCTGGTACCTGCAGAGCTGGAAGGGCGACGAGAAGAAGTCCGGCGGGATCGCAACGAATATCGGCGTGCACTTCTTCGACATGTTGCACTTCCTGTTCGGCGACCTCCAGGAAAACACGGTCCACCTGTCAGAGCCGACCAAGGCGGGCGGCTATCTGGAATATGAACGCGCCCGCGTGCGCTGGTTCCTGTCGCTGGACCTGAACGACGTGCCCGGGGCCGTGCGCGACGAAGGCCAGCGCACCTACCGCTCGATCACCATCGACGGCGAGGAGATCGAGTTCTCCGGCGGCTTCACCGACCTGCACACCCGCTCCTACGAGGAAATCCTGGCGGGGCGCGGCTTCGGGCTGGAAGAGAACCGCACGGCCATCAACGCCGTGTCCGCGATCCGCACGGCCGAGGTCACGGCACCCGGCCCGGACGCGCACCCCTTCATCCGGCAGGCCCGCGCGTGAGCGACGTCTTCCAGCACGAGACCGCCGTCGTTGACGAAGGCGCGACCATCGGGTCGGGCTCGCGCGTGTGGCACTTCGCCCATGTCTGCGCGGGCGCGACGGTCGGCGAGGGCGTGTCGCTGGGCCAGGGCGTGTTCGTGGGGAACCGCGTCGTGATCGGCGACCGCTGCAAGGTGCAGAACAACGTCTCCGTCTACGACAATGTCACGCTGGAAGACGGCGTGTTCTGCGGGCCGAGCATGGTCTTCACCAATGTCTACAACCCGCGCGCCCTGATCGAGCGCAAGAACGAATACCGCGACACGCTGGTGCGGCGCGGCGCGACGCTGGGCGCGAACTGCACGGTGGTGTGCGGCATCACGATCGGCGCCCATGCCTTCGTCGCGGCTGGAGCGGTCGTCACGAAGGACGTTCCGGATTTCGCGCTGATCGTCGGCGTGCCGGGCCGTCAGATCGGCTGGATGAGCGCCTACGGCGAGCAGCTCGACCTGCCGCTTGCGGGCGACGCGGAGACCACATGCCCCCACACGGGCGACTATTACAGGCTCGAGGACGGGGTACTCCACCACCGATCCGCGGGCGCCTAGGCAGACAGGAACAACGAAAAGGGTCCGCATCATGGACATCAAAGGCAAGAAACTCCTCGTCATCGGCGGGGCGGGGCTGATCGGCTCCCACACGGTGGACGCGCTTCTCAAGGAAGACGTGGCCGAGGTTCTCATCTACGACAATTTCGCCCGCGGGCGGCAGGAGAACCTCGCCAACGCGCTGCGCGATCCGCGCTGCAAGGTCTATGATGTGGGCGGGGACATCCTGCACACGGACATTCTGGACTCCGCCATGGCGGGCAAGGACGGCGTATTTCACTTCGCTGCGCTCTGGCTTCTGCAGTGCCACGAATATCCCCGCACCGCCTTCAACGTGAATGTGGGCGGCACGTTCAACGTCATGGATGCCTGCGTGCGCAACGGGGTGGAGCGGCTGGTCTGGTCGTCCTCCGCATCCGTCTACGGCGACGCCTCCTACGATCCGATGGACGAGGACCACCCCTTCAACAACAAGAACTTCTACGGCGCGACAAAGATCTGCGGCGAAGCCATGCTGCGGGCCTATCATCACCGCTACGGGCTGGACTATGTCGGCCTGCGCTACATGAACGTCTACGGTCCGCGTCAGGACTATCACGGGGCCTACATCGCCGTGATCATGAAAATGCTCGACGCCATCGACAAGGGCGAAGCCCCGACCATCTTCGGCGACGGCTCCGAAGCGTTCGATTTCGTCGCTGTGGAAGACTGCGCCCGCGCCAATGTGTGCGGCATGACCGCATCCGCAACGGACGATTTCTATAATGTCGGCACAGGCACACGAACCAGCCTCAAGGAAGTGGCCGAAAAGCTGCTGAACCTCACGGGCTGCAACAAGGAGATCAACTACGCGCCGCGCAGTCAGGCCACGCTGGTGCGCAACCGCATCGGCTGCCCCAAAAAGGCGACGGCCGATCTCGACTACACGGCGACCATCGATCTCGACGACGGCCTGCGCCGCCTGATCGAGTGGCGTTCCGCCCACAAGGAAGAGGTGGCCAGCCGCCGCATCGCCGTGGGGCTGGACGCATGAGCGCCGCGACGACAGCCAAGATGAACGTCCCGATCGCGCGGACGTCCCTGCTGCCCAACGAGGTGGACAGCGTGCGCGGCCCGCTGGAGTCCGGCTGGCTGGTCCAAGGCCCCAACGTCAAGGCGTTCGAGGACAAATGGTCCGCCTTCACCGGCGCGGCCGAATCCATCGCCTGCACCTCCTGTACCACCGGTATGCATCTCGCAGCGGCGGCGCTCGACCTCGGTCCGGGCGACGAGGTGATCGTGCCTGCCTTCACCTGGATCTCCACGGCCAACATCGTGGAGCACCAGCAGGCGACCGTTGTCTTCTGCGACATCGATCTGGAGACATTCAATATCGACACGGATCAGATGGCGGCGAAGGTGACCGACAAGACGGTCGGCCTGTTGCCGGTGCACCTGTTCGGCCTGTCCGCCGACATGGATCCGGTCAATGCGGTCGCGAAGGAACATGATCTCTGGGTCATCGAAGACGCAGCCTGCGGGTTCGGCGCGACCTATCGCGGCGCGCATGTAGGCACGCTCGGCACGGCCGGTGCCTTCTCCTTCCACCCGCGCAAGGCCATCACGACAGGCGAGGGCGGCATGGTCACGACGCAGGACGCCGCGCTCGCCGCGCGCATCCGGCAGCTGCGCGACCACGGCGCCATCATGTCGGACCTGCAACGACATCTGGGCCCGCGGCCCTACCTGCTGGCCGATCATACGGAAGCGGGTTTCAACCAGCGCATGACGGACATTCAGGGCGCCATGGGATCGACCCAGATGGACCGCGCCGCCGAGATCGTGGCGGAGCGCAAGCGCCTTGCCCAGGTCTATATCGACGCCTTCGCCGATCTGGACTGGCTGCGCACTACGGTCGCGCCGGAAGGCTACGGCCACGGCTATCAAAGCTTTCCGTGCCTGTTCCGCCCGGAAGACCCCACGCTGGACAACGTCAAGGCGATCAACGCGCAGCGCAACGACTGGATGGAAGCCCTGCAGGCCAACGGCATTTCCACCCGTCCCGCGACCCACGCCGTGCACATGCTCAGCTTCTACGCCGACAAGTACGGCCTCAAGCCCGAAGACTTCCCCAACGCCTTCATCGCGAATGACTGCTCCATCTCCCTGCCTCTATTCCACGGCATGGGCGAGGACGAGCAGGCCTATGTGATCGAAGTCGTGCGGCGCGGCTTCGCGTAAGTCGAAGGCGGGAGCGGGTCGATGTGCGGAATAGCGGGATATGTGAACTTGGGCGGGGCGCCTGCGTCCCAGCCGCTCCTCCGGCGCATGACCGCCGCGATCGCGCATCGCGGCCCGGACGGCGAAGGCCAGTGGGTGGAGGGTCATGTCGCGCTCGGCCATCGCCGACTGGCCATCATCGACCTGTCGCCCCTGGCCAAGCAACCCATGATGGGAATGCAGACGCGCCACGTGCTGACCTACAATGGCGAGATCTACAATTACCGCGAACTCAGAACCGAGCTGGAAACGCTGGGCCACGCCTTCCGATCGGAATCCGACACGGAAGTCGTGCTCAACGCGCTGATCGAATGGGGTCCGGACGCGCTGCTGCGCTTCAACGGCATGTTCGGTCTGGCGCTCTACGACCGGCAGGAAAAGACGCTGCTGCTGGCGCGCGACCGCTACGGCATCAAGCCACTCTACGTGGCGCGTCAGGGTGGCCTGTTCGCGTTCGGCTCCGAGCAGAAGGCGATCCTCGCCCATCCGGAATTCCGGCGCTCGCTCGACCGCCGGGCCTTGCGCGAATATTTCACCTTCCAGAACCTGTTCACGAACCGGACCCTGCTGGAGGATGTCTCCATGGTTCCGGCGGGGCATTTCGTGCAGCTCGACCTGTCGTCGGACAGTCCGGACTACGCGCCCCGGCAATATTGGGACTACCATTTCCGCGAACCCGACCAGCGGGCTTCGGACGCCGAATATCTGGAAGAACTCGACCGCCTGTTCCAGCAGGCCGTGAACCGTCAGCTGGTGAGCGACGTGGAACTGGGGTCCTACCTGTCGGGCGGTATGGATTCGGGCTCCATCACGGCCATCGCGGCCAAGACCTATCCGGATCTCAAGACGTTCACCTGCGGGTTCGACCTCAGCTCCGCCAACGGCATCGAGCTGGGCTTCGACGAGCGGGCGCGCGCCGAAGCGATGAGCGCGCGTTTCAAGACCGAACAGTATGAGATGGTCCTGAAGGCGGGCGACATGGAGCGCTGCCTGCCCGCCTTGGCGCACCATCTGGAAGAGCCGCGCGTGGGGCAGAGCTACCCCAACTACTATGTGGCGCGGCTGGCCAGCAAGTTCGTCAAGGTCGTGCTGTCCGGCGCCGGTGGGGACGAGCTGTTCGGCGGATATCCGTGGCGCTACTACCGCGCGGCGGTCAATTCCGACTTCGACGACTATGTCGACAAATACTACGCCTACTGGCAGCGCCTCGTGTCCAACCGGGATCAGCAAAAGGTCTTCGCACCCATCTGGGACGATGTCGAAGACGTGCAGACGCGCGACATATTCCGCGATGTGTTCAGCGCCCAGGACACGACGCTGGACAGTCCCGAGGACTACATCAACCACTCGCTCTACCTAGAAGCCAAAACCTTCCTGCATGGCCTGTTCGTGGTGGAGGACAAGCTGTCCATGGCGCACAGCCTCGAAGCGCGCGTGCCCTTCATGGACAACGACCTGGTCGATTTCGCCATGCAGTGCCCGGTCGGCCTGAAGCTGAATAATTTGTCCGAGGTGGTGCGCATCAACGAGAACGATCCGCGCAACAAGCGCAACGAATTCTTCCAGAAGACCAATGACGGAAAGCAGATCCTGCGCTCCATGATGTCCAACTACATTCCGGACGACATCACCAAGGCCCCCAAGCAGGGTTTTTCCTCGCCGGACGCCAGCTGGTTCAAGGGCGAGAGCATCGACTTCGTGCGCCGCGACATCCTCGACCCCAAGGATCCGATCTACGAGGTCATGGATTACGGTGCGACGACGGAGCTGGTGAGCGAACATCTGGACGGCGTCCAGAACCGCCGCCTGCTGATCTGGTCGCTCCTGAACGTCAACAGCTGGATGGAGCAGACGCTGTGAGCGCGGGTCTTACCGGCCTGATCCAGGATTTTCTGGCCGCCCGTGCCGCCCGGCGCGCCGAATATGACCGCGTCCTGCCCTTCGGGGACTATGTGTCGGACCGTTGGGAAAAGGCCCGGGCGCTGGGCTTCGGCGAAGGCGCGTCCATCTATGACAGTTCCCTCGTGTTGGGCGAAGTCAGCGTGGGCGCGAACAGCTGGATCGGTCCGTTCACCGTGCTGGACGGATCGGGCGGCCTGTCCATCGGGTCCAACTGTTCGGTCTCGGCCGGGGTGCAGATCTACAGCCACGATACGGTCGACTGGGCCGTGTCGGGCGGGGAGGCCCCCTACGAACACGCCCCGACCTCTATCGGGAACAACTGCTATCTCGGACCCAACACGGTGATCGCCAAGGGCGTAGAGCTCGGGGATGGGTGTGTTGTGGGGGCCAACAGCTTCGTCAACCGCAGCTTCCCGTCCGGCAGCCGCATTGCCGGCACGCCTGCGCGTCTTCTGGAGCCGAAGCACGAAGCGGGCACGAAGGAAGGGGACAGCGCATGAGCGCGCGCGCCGGATACGACCTCGACCCGGATATCCGGGTCTGCACACGCTGCATCTACGACGAGCGTGTGTCCGCCATCTCCTTCGACGAAGACGGGGTGTGCAACTATTGCCGCCAGCTGGACGGTCTTGTCGATCAGTACGGCACGGGCCGCCCCGAGGGCGAAGCCGAGTTCGAGCGCATCCTCGACGAAATCAAGGCGGCCGGGCGCGGCAAGCCCTATGACTGCATCATCGGGGTTTCCGGCGGCACGGACAGCTCGTTCATGGTCCATCAGGCCATCCACGAATGGGGCCTGCGGCCGCTGGCGGTCCACTATGACAACACCTGGAACACGTCGATCGCGACACAGAACATCGCCCGCGTGCTGCAGCCTCTGGGCGTGGACCTCTACACCCATGTGGTCGACAACACCGAAGCCGACGACATCTTCCGCGCCTTCTTCCGCGCCTCCGTGGCGGAGATCGAGGCCTCGACCGACCTTGCCTTGGCCGAGGTCATGTACCGGGCCGCGCTGAAGTACGGCGTGAAATACACGCTGGAGGGACACTCCTTCGTGACAGAAGGCATCACGCCCGTGGGCCGCAACTATTTCGACGGCCAGTATATCCGCTCCATCCACCGGCAGTTCGGCACCCGGCCGATGAAGACCTATCCGCTCATGACGTTCGAGCGCATGCTCTACTCCACCGTAATGGCCCGCATCCGCAAGATCAGGCCCTTCTGGTATCTCGACTACAACAAGGAAGACGCGCGTGGCCTTCTGGAGCGCGAATATGGCTGGGAGTATTATGGCGGCCACCATCTGGAGAACCGGATGACGGCCTTCTACCACTCGGTCTACATGCCGCAGAAATTCAACTCCGATCTGCGAAACAACACGCTGTCGGCCCTTGTGCGCAACGGCAAGATGGACCGGGCCGAAGCCTGGGCGCGATACAACGAGCCCCCCCACATCGAGGAGGAGCTGGTCGGCTATTTCCAGAAACGACTTGGGCTGAGCGCCAACGAATACGCTTCCATCATGGCCGAACCGCCCAAGTCCTGGCACGAATTCCCGACCTACAAGAGACGGTTCGAACGCTTCCGCCCGCTTTTCAAGGTGCTGGCGGACGCCAATCTCGTGCCCCGCTCCTTCTACATGAAGTACTGCTTTCCCGCGAAGATCGAGACATGAGCGCCCCCATCACAATCGTCGATTACGGTATGGGCAATATCGGTTCGCTGCTGAACATGTTCCGCCGGGTCGGGGCGGATGCGGAAGTGAGTGCCCAGCCCGCTGCAATCGCCAAGGCCCGCAAGATCCTGCTGCCCGGCGTGGGGGCCTTCGACGCGGCCATGTCGCGCATCGACGAACTGGGCCTGCGCGAGCCGTTGCGCGCGCGTGCGCTCGAGGATGGCGTGCCGTTTCTCGGAATCTGTCTCGGCATGCAGCTTCTTCTCGATCGCAGCGAGGAAGGGGAGGCGCAAGGTCTCGGTCTGATCCCGGGCCATGCCGTGCGGTTCCCCCGGCATGAGACGCTGAAAGTGCCGCACATGGGCTGGAACGCGGTGGAGATCGTCAAGGACACGCCGCTGACAAGCGATCTGCCGGATGATCCGCGCTTCTACTTCGTCCATTCCTACCATGTGGAGGCGCGCGACCGGGCGGACGTGATGCTGGCCTGCACATACGGGCTGCGCTTCGATGCGGGGCTGAACCGGGGCAACATCTACGGCGCGCAGTTCCACCCGGAGAAAAGCCATAAGTTCGGCATGGCGATGCTGCGCGGCTTTGCGGGGCTCCCATGCTGAGGACCCGCGTCATTCCCGCGCTTCAGCTGCACGACAGGAGCCTCGTCAAGGCCAAGCAGTTCGGCAAGTTCCGCTATATCGGCGATCCGGCCAACACGGTGCGCATCTTCAACGAACTCGAGGTGGACGAGCTCTGCTTCCTCGACATCAGCGCGGCCCGCAAACGCCGCGGCCCCAATTTCGATCTGTTGCGGGACGTGGCGTCGGAATGTTTCATGCCTCTCTCCTATGGCGGTGGCATCCGGGACTTCGACACGGCCAAGCGCATCTACGACACCGGATTCGAAAAGGTCGTGATCAACACGGCGGCCGACGAGGCGCCCGGGCTGATCGAAGAGATATCTAGGGTCTACGGCACGCAGGCCGTGGTGGCATCCATCGATGTGAAGGCCGACTGGCTGGGCCGTATCGGGGTCTATACGCGCGCTGGCCGCAACCGCGCGGGCGGCGATCCTGTCGCCTGGGCGCGGCAGTGCGAAGACCGGGGCGCTGGCGAAATCCTGCTGACGTCGATCGCCCGCGAAGGGACCTATCAGGGGTTCGATCTCGATCTCGTCTCGCGCGTGTCCGCCGCTGTGGACGTACCTGTGATCGCCCATGGCGGAGCGGGAGCCCTGCCGCACATCCGCGACGCCGTGGATGCAGGCGCGTCGGCCGTGGCGCTCGGATCCATGGTCGTGTTCCAGAAGCAGGACATGGGCGTCCTCGTGAACTTTCCGTCGCCGGCGGAGCTGGACGAGTTGCTGTCGTGAAAGTCGCGCTGATCGGCAACATGAACAATAATGCGCACAATCTGGCATATTATCTGCTCGATGCCGGGGTGGATTGCGACGTCCTTTTCTTCAACAATGAAGCTTCTCATTTCACGCCGGCCGCCGAAACGTCGGAGCTGCCGCGCTACACCTCCGTGCAGCTGGATTGGGGCGGCTATGCCGACTACTTCACGACACCTGCACGAAAAATCGCCCGCGACCTCGAGCCTTATGATTTTCTGATCGGAAGCCGCTTGTCTCCGGCCTACTGCCGCAAGGCGGGGCGTGATCTCGATATATTCATGCCGACCGGTGGGGACTTGCACACAGTGCCTGTCTGGAATGGCTGGGCCCCGCGCGACCTGGCGAAATATCTGCTGATGGCCCGACGCCAGCGCAACGCGATCAGAGAAGTCGAGGCTTTCTACTGGGACGACACCAGCCCGGAGCTGGACGAGACCATCGCGCCCTTCACTTCGCATCTGCCGCGTCTGAAGTATGCGATCCCGATGCTCTACCATCCGGACTATCAAGGTGAGGCTCTAGCCCGGCGGCGCGACCGGTCCGAATGGCTGGACCGGTTCCGTGAAGCGCGGCAGGGCGCGGACATCGTTCTGTTCTCCCACGTCAAGCATGTATGGACC
>JBARXH010000292.1:0-3547 GCA_049647245.1 Litorimonas sp. | reverse complement strand
CATACGCCTTGAAGTCACCGAAATACTTGGTGATCGCCGCCGTCAGCGTCGTCTTGCCATGGTCAACGTGACCAATCGTGCCAATGTTGGCGTGAGGCTTCGTGCGCTCGAACTTTTCCTTGGCCATTTTAGGCTCCTCTGATTGTCAAGGATTGGAATGAAAGACGGGGCGCACGATGTGTGCGCCCCGGATGGGGTTTGGGCCGATTATGCGCCGCCCTGCTTGCTGATGACTTCGTCCATCACGGCCTGCGGGGTCGCGGCGTAGTGGTCGAACACCATGGTGAACTGCGCCCGTCCCTGCGACTTGGACCGCAGGTCGTTGACGTAGCCGAACATGTTGGCCAGCGGGACCATCGCGTTCACGACATTGGCGTTGCCGCGCATTTCCGTGCCCTGGACCATGCCCCGGCGGGAGTTCAGGTCGCCGATCACGTCGCCCATATACTCGTCCGGCGTGACGACTTCGACCTTCATGATCGGTTCCAGCAGCTTCAGGCGGCCTTCCGTCTTGATTTCGCGGAACGCGGCACGGGCCGCGATCTCGAACGCCATCACGGAGGAGTCCACGTCGTGGTACGCGCCGTCATACAGCTCGGCCTTGAAGTCGATGACCGGGAAGCCCGCCAGCAGGCCGGTTTCGGCCATGCTCCGGATACCCTTCTCGACGCCCGGAATGTATTCCTTCGGCACGTTGCCGCCGACGACGGAGTTCTCGAACACGATGCCTTCGCCCGGCTCCAGCGGTTCGAACTTCAGCTTCACGCGGCCGAACTGACCCGAACCACCCGACTGCTTCTTGTGGGTGTAGTCGATGTCGACCGGACCGGCGAGCGCTTCACGATAGGCCACCTGCGGCTGGCCGATATTGGCCTCCACGCCGAATTCGCGCTTCAGGCGGTCGACCAGGATGTCGAGGTGCAGTTCGCCCATGCCAGCCATGATGGTCTGGCCCGACTCGTGGTCGGTGGTGACGCGGAAGGACGGATCCTCTGCGGCCAGACGCTGCAGGCCGATGCCCAGCTTCTCCTGGTCGGCCTTGGACTTGGGCTCCACGGCGATCTCGATCACGGGATCGGGGAATTCCATGCGTTCCAGGATGACAGGGTTGGACGTATCGCAGAGCGTATCGCCCGTCGTCGTGCCCTTCAGGCCGGCCACGGCGATGATGTCGCCTGCATAGGCTTCCTGGATGTCTTCACGGTCGTTGGAGTGCATCATCATCATGCGGCCCACACGCTCCTTGCGCTCCTTGACGGAGTTCAGCAGCGTCGTGCCCGTTTCCAGCTTGCCGGAATAGATACGGCAGAAGGTCAGCGTGCCCACAAACTTGTCGTTCATGATCTTGAACGCCAGCATGGAGAGCGGCTCGTCATCGGACGCCGGACGCGTGGTCTCCTCGCCCGTCTTGGCGTCGACGCCCTTGATGGCGGCGATGTCGAGCGGGCTCGGCAGATAGGCCACGACGGCGTCGAGCAGGGGCTGCACGCCCTTGTTCTTGAACGCGGTGCCGCAGAAGACCGGGACGACCTTGTTGGCGATGGTCGCAGCGCGGACGAGACGCTGGATGGTGTCCACGTCGGGCATTTCGCCCTCGAAGTATTTCTCCATCACTTCGTCGTCCATCTCGGCGACGGCCTCGATGAGGGCGGTGCGGTATTCCTCGACCTTGTCGGCCATGTCCGCGGGGACGTCGACGGTCTCGTAGGACTTGCCCAGCTTGGACTCTTCGGACCAGACGTAAGCGACGTTCTTGACGAGGTCGACGACACCCTTGAACTGGTCTTCGGACCCGATCGGCAACTGCATTTCCAGCGCGTTGCCGCCCAGGCGGTCCTTAACGGACTGCACGGAGTCGTAGAAGCTCGCACCCAGCTTATCCATCTTGTTGATGAAGATCATGCGCGGGACGTTGTACTTGTCGGCTTGGCGCCAGACCGTCTCGGTCTGCGGCTCCACGCCGGCGTTGGCGTCCAGCAGCGCGACCGCGCCGTCGAGCACGCGAAGGGAGCGCTCGACCTCGATCGTGAAGTCCACGTGTCCGGGCGTGTCGATGATGTTCAGGCGCTTTCCGGCCCAGAAGCACGTCGTGGCGGCGGACGTGATCGTGATGCCGCGCTCCTGCTCCTGCTCCATCCAGTCCATCGTGGCCGCGCCGTCATGGACTTCCGCGATCTTGTGGTTCTTGCCGGTATAATAGAGGATCCGCTCCGTGCAGGTCGTCTTGCCCGCATCGATGTGGGCCATGATGCCGAAGTTGCGGTAGTCCTTGAGTTCGTATTCGCGTGCCATCTCAGGCTCCTGAAGCGAGGGTGTATGGGGAAGAGAGGCGGACCGGATGCCCGCCCCGCCTCATATAGTGTCGTTTCCTACCAGCGGTAGTGCGAGAAGGCGCGGTTGGCTTCCGCCATGCGGTGCGTGTCTTCGCGCTTCTTCACGGCCGTGCCGCGATTGTTGGATGCGTCCAGCAGTTCGCCGGCGAGACGCTCGCGCATCGTATTCTCGTTGCGGTTGCGCGAGGCGTTGACCAGCCAGCGGATGGCCAGCGCCTGACGGCGCTCCGTGCGGACTTCGACGGGGACCTGGTAGGTCGCACCGCCGACGCGGCGGGAGCGGACCTCGACGGCCGGCTTGATGTTCTCCAGCGCGTCGTGGAACACGCGGATCGGCTCGGTCTTGGCCTTGTCCTCGACGATGTCGAGCGCGCCGTAGACGATCTTCTCGGCGGTGGATTTCTTGCCATCGAGCATGATGGCGTTCATGAATTTGGCGAGAACCAGGTCCTGATACTTGGCATCGGGCAGGATTTCGCGTTTTTCGGCTCTGTGACGACGTGACATGTTTCGTTCTCTCTATCTCAGCTTTCCGGGGCGTCTTACTTCGGACGCTTCGCGCCGTATTTCGACCGGCGCTGGCGACGGTCCTTGACGCCCTGCGTATCCAGGACGCCGCGCAGCACGTGATAACGCACACCCGGCAAGTCCTTCACGCGGCCGCCGCGGATCAGGACCACGGAGTGTTCCTGCAGATTGTGGCCCTCGCCCGGAATGTAGGAGAGCACCTCGAAGCCGTTGGTCAGGCGGACCTTGGCGACCTTCCGGAGGGCCGAGTTCGGCTTCTTCGGCGTGGTGGTGTAGACGCGGGTGCACACGCCGCGCTTCTGCGGGCACGCCTCGAGCGCGGGCACCTTGTTGCGCTTGCGCTTGTCTTTCCGGGGCTTCCGGATGAGCTGGTTGATCGTTGGCATCGAGCCGTCCTTGTTTCTTCGTCGCGGGGAAAGCCGCATTTCATGTTGCATTTGTAACGCGCGGGGTAGGCCGCGCGGCTGCTCGCAGGATTGCCCCTGCACGCAATGCAGACGACCACCTTCCCCTCTCCCGAATGTTCGGGACCGGGTCGGCGGAGCCTGCGGGTCTAACGGGTCACTGAAAAAGCGGCCTGTTTGAAGTCTTCACGTCTTAAACGAGGTTTCTACGGCAACCCGCAGACAGCACGCTCATCAACGTCGCGCGCACTTAAGGCCGCGAGTCGGTGGCGTCAACAGGGG
>JBARXH010000291.1:0-8124 GCA_049647245.1 Litorimonas sp. | reverse complement strand
CGTCCGTACTGCGTCAGGCGGATGGGGTGCGTTTCGGATGTGACGGAGCGGACGACCACGGTCGGCAGGGCGGGCGCCTGCGTGGCGGCGGCGTCGCGGGCCTGCACGTCGTCGTAGATGTCGCGGTCATTGTCGGCGGAGCCGACCACGAACCACGCGCCGATGGCGAGAACCGCCACACCAGCCAGGAGATAGGATGCATTGAGTTTCATATCGGTCTTCTTACGTCCCAACAGCTTTCCGGACGCTGAATCTGGCGTTGTGTCCCGCCCCTCGCGTCCGTTCATGAGTGAACGGGCGACCGGGTTCAACGCCGATTGTTGCAGGGGGCAGCCTCATTATCGCATACATAAAGAGAAACGGTCATTTTCGCGCCGGATCGGGGCCAAAACGGGCTTGCACCGCCGCCCGCGTCTCGTCAGGTTGCGCGGAAGCAAACACCCGCACAAAAGACGGGCGTAATCAGAGGCCTGCTCCGCTTCGGGGCGCGCTCCTTCTCGGCTGGGATACTTCTGGATGAGCTCAATCCTCGACCAACTCAACGAACGCCGCGAAGTCGCCCGGATGGGCGGCGGGCAGCACCGCATCGACAGCCAGCACGCCAAGGGCAAGCTGACGGCGCGCGAACGGCTCTCGCTCCTGCTCGATCCGGGCAGCTTCGAGGAGTTCGACATGTTCGTCACGCATCGCTCTACCGATTTCGGCATGGACAAGACCAAGACGCCCGGCGACGGCGTCGTGACGGGCTGGGGCACGATCAACGGCCGCAAGACCTTCGTCTTCGCGCAGGACTTCACGGTCTTCGGCGGCTCGCTGAGCGAAACCCACGCCAAGAAAATCACCAAGGTGCAGGAAATGGCCATGCGCCACGGCGCGCCCATCATCGGGCTGCAGGACTCGGGCGGCGCGCGCATACAGGAAGGCGTGGCCGCACTGGCGGGCTATACGGACGTGTTCCAGAACAACATCCTTGCCTCCGGCGTGATCCCGCAGATCAGCGTCATCATGGGACCCAGCGCGGGCGGGGCGGTCTATTCGCCTGCCCTGACCGACTTCATCTTCATGGTGCGCGACACCTCCTACATGTTCCTGACGGGTCCGGACGTGCTGAAGACCGTGACCAACGAAGTCGTCACCGCGGAAGAACTGGGCGGGGCGAAGACCCACACGACCAAGTCCTCCGTCGCGGACGGCGCGTTCGACAACGACATGGAAGCGCTCTCGGAAATCCGCCGTCTGTTCGACTTCCTGCCGCTCAACAACCGCGAGGAGCCGCCGGTGCGGCCCTTCTTCGACGCGCATGACCGCATCGACGAAAGCCTCGACACGCTCGTGCCGGACAATCCGAACCTGCCCTACGACATGCACGAACTGGTCCTGAAGATCGCCGACGAGGGCGACTTCTTCGAAATCCAGCGCGACTTCGCCAAGAACATCCTGTGCGGGTTCATCCGCATCGAAGGGCAGACGGTCGGCGTGGTCGCCAACCAGCCCATGGTGCTGGCGGGCTGCCTCGACAGCGACGCCTCGCGCAAGGCCGCTCGGTTCGTGCGTTTCTGCGACTGTTTCGAGATCCCGATCCTGACGCTGGTGGACGTGCCCGGCTTCCTGCCCGGCACGGACCAGGAATATGGCGGCGTCATAAAGCACGGCGCGAAACTGCTCTACGCCTTCGGCGAAGCGACCGTGCCCAAGGTCACCGTCATCACCCGCAAGGCTTACGGCGGCGCCTACTGCGTCATGGCGCCCAAGCACCTGCGCTCTGACCTCAACTACGCCTGGCCCTCCGCCCAGATCGCCGTGATGGGCGCAAAGGGCGCGGTGGAGATCCTGCACCGCAAGGACCTGAGAGACGCGGATAAGATCGCAGAGCACACGGCGGACTATGAGGAGAAGTTCCTAAGCCCGTTCCGGGCGGCGGAGCGCGGCTATATCGACGAGGTTATTCAGCCGAGGAGTACTCGGAAGCGGGTAGCGCGGGCGTTCGCGCTGGCGAAGGACAAGCAGCTCCAGAACCCGTGGAAGAAGCATGGGAACTTGCCGTTGTGAGTGAGGACAACTCTGTAAGAGTCGCGCTTGCTTCCGGAGGTGGTGAGTTTGAGGCCAAAGGTCAATGGGTTGAGAGACTGGGTAATTCATTAGTTGATTTTGTTAGTCCGGCTACAGAGTTATCGGGACTTGTAGGGACTTCAATTAGAGCGGTCCGATACGAGGTTGCTGTACGTGCTGCTATAAGGGCTAAGCAAATCAGTGAGGAAAAAGGACTTCGGTTAAATCCGGTTTCGATGAAGTTTCTTGTTCCTTGGGCGGAGGCCTCATCGTTAGAGCCTGAAGAGGATAATCTGACCGAGCAGTGGGCAAAATTACTGTCCTCCGAATCCGATAGAGAAGACTTCAATAGCATCTTATATGTCGATGTTCTGAAGAAATTGCGGCCCCAGCATGTAAAATATCTTACTGAACTCACCCAGGGAAAAACTGCGGATGAATTAGCTGAGCCACAGGGAATACTGCACGAAAACACGATTTGTTATAATATCTTAAAGTCAATTGGATACAACGACTTCGATAATACTGCTTTGACTCCAGGAAATGATTATTGCTCGGATCTTCTAAGAGAGAAACTTATAGATATTCCAGGCTCTGTCGTTTCTTGGGCTACTGTTTTCCCTGCAGATCAAGACAATTCTGTTGTCGGTGTGAGTATGGTTGCAGACTATGCGAGGCCCAGTATCGCTTTAGCAGACTCCACAGTTTCAGCGCCCTTAGAGGCGATTGGTCTGATCCGTAGTGGCGTTCACAATCAAATTGATGAGCGTGGCGAGTTTGAAGTTCGGTTTCACTCTATTATGCTCACAAGCTTTGGCTTTGGCTTTGTCCGAAGATGTATCGTATGACTATCTCCAAAATCCTCATCGCCAATCGTGGCGAAATTGCCTGCCGGGTCATCAAGACCGCGCGGCGCATGGGCATCGCGACCGTTGCGGTCTATTCCGATGCAGACAAGAACGCGCTCCACGTCTCCATGGCGGACGAGGCGGTTCATATCGGACCCTCTGCCGCTGCCGAGTCCTATCTTGTGCAGGACAAGATCATCGAAGCGTGCCGCCAGACGGGGGCGGATGCAGTGCATCCGGGCTATGGGTTTCTGTCGGAAAACCCGGAGTTCGCGAAGCGGCTGAAGAGTGAGGGGATCATCTTCGTCGGGCCGAACCCGCATGCGGTGACGGCGATGGGGGACAAGATCACGTCCAAGAAGCTGGCCAAGGAGGCGGGCGTGTCCACCGTTCCGGGTCATATGGGCCTGATCGAGGATGCGGACGAGGCGGTGAAGATCTCCCAACAGATCGGCTATCCCGTCATGATCAAGGCGTCGGCCGGCGGCGGGGGCAAGGGGATGCGCATTGCCTGGACCGACGAGGAAGCGCGCGAGGGCTTCCAGTCGTCCAAGAACGAAGCGGCCAACTCCTTCGGCGACGACCGTATCTTCATCGAGAAATTCGTCACCCAACCGCGCCATATCGAGATCCAGGTGCTGGGCGACAAGCACGGCAACGTCATTTATCTGGGCGAGCGCGAATGCTCCATCCAGCGCCGCAACCAGAAGGTCATCGAGGAGGCCCCGTCGCCTTTCCTCGACGAGGCCACCCGTGCCGCCATGGGCGCGGAGTCGGTCGCGCTGGCCAAGGCCGTGGACTATGACAGTGCGGGCACGGTCGAGTTCATCGTCGATGGCGACAGGAACTTCTACTTTCTGGAAATGAACACCCGCCTGCAGGTGGAACACCCGGTGACCGAGCTAATCACGGGCGTGGACCTGGTGGAGCAGATGATCCGCGTGGCGCAGGGCGAGGAACTTTCCATCTCGCAGGACGATGTGGCGCTGAACGGCTGGGCGATCGAGTCCCGCATCTACGCCGAAGACCCGTTCCGCAACTTCCTGCCGTCCATCGGCCGTCTGACCCGCTACCGCCCGCCCGCCGAAGGCGAGCGCGAGAGCGGCGCGATCGTGCGCAACGACACCGGCGTCTATGAGGGCGGCGAGATCAGCATGTTCTACGATCCCATGATCGCCAAGCTCTGCACCTGGGGCCCGGACCGGGGCGTGGCGCTCGACGCCATGCGGAACGCGCTGGATGTGTTCGAGCTGGAAGGCATCGGCCACAACATCCCCTTCCTGCAGGCCGTGATGGACCATGACCGCTTCATCCGGGGCGACATCACGACGGGCTTCATCGCGGAGGAATATCCGGACGGGTTCGAGGGCGCGGAGGAGAATGCGGGCGTGATGCGCAAGCTGGCCGCCGTCTGCGCGCTGATGCACGACGTATCCGAACACCGCGCCGCCCAGGTCTCCGGCGGCCTGCCCAATCACGAGCGCCACGTGCCCGATCGCTGGTGCGTGCAGATCGGCAGCCAGGCTGGCGAAGGGCGGCACTACAAGGCCGACATCCGCGGCACGGAGGGCCTGCGCACCATCATCATGGACGACCCCGACGAGGACAAGGCCGCCATCGAGATGGAAGTGCTGATGAACTGGAAGCCGGGCGACCCGCTGGTCCGGGCGCTGGTCGACAACCAGCCGCTCAACTTCCTCGCCGCGCCGCGCCCCGAAGGCTTCCGCATCCGCCACCGGGGCTGCGCCTTCGACGTGCGCGTCCGCACGCCCGAAGCGGCCGCGCTCGCCCGGATCATGCCGGTCAAGGTCGCGCCCGACACGTCCAACCTCCTGCTCTGCCCCATGCCGGGCGTCGTCGTCCGCCTGCTGGTCGGCGAAGGCGACACGGTCGAAGACGGCCAGGCCCTCGCCGTGGTCGAAGCCATGAAGATGGAAAACACGCTGCGCGCGGAAAAACGCGCAACCGTCAGCGCCATCAAGGCGGACGAGGGCGACAACCTCGCAGTGGATGCGGTGATCATGGAGTTCACCTCCGCCTAGCCCTTCTAGGTTTGCGTCCCCGGTTGCGGGCGCGAAAGCGGTCGCCGCAGGCGGATTTTCGCTAGCGGCGAAAATAGCGAAGCGCCGCGAGCTCAAGCAAGCGGACTGCCGCGAAGCGGCAGAACAACGCCAACGGCGTCCGTCGCAAACCTGCACGGTAGCGCGCGCGTCCCGAAGGGGCGCAAAGGGGAACTCTCGGCGTGAGCCTGAACGAATCGTAACTCCTACTTGTGGTCTTGCCACATTCACTTCTCCCCGCGGCGCGGGGGGAAGGTGCCCCGAAAGGGGCGGATGGGGGGCTTTCCTCGGCCGAAGGCGTATCCTCGGAGTGCGTGCCTTAAGGTCGTCCAAAAGCGGGACCGTTGGCCGTCTGAAAGGACGTGGCTTCGGCTCGCTACCGTCATCCACGTCCGATGCATTCCCCCCATCGACCTCCGCTTCGCTCCGGCCACTTCCCCCCGCGCCGCGGGGAGAAGACACTACGGCTCGCGTCGCAGCGTTGATGCTGGTTGCGGTTCGGCTTGAGAGCGACTGCCTTAAGCCACTCTCCCCAATCCATCCCCGCGAACGCACCCAAGCGTCTACCATCTATCCCGCTGCTTTCGCCTGCCTTCGCAGAAATCTGCCTCAACCTCATCCTTACCCATTGAGACCCGCCCTATATTCCCTTCCTTGCCGGTTGGAGACCCGCGACACACGCATGGCCGACGACGCGATGCCTGGACATCCGCGCTTGCCGCGAAGAAACGCGCGGGCGTCTTCCATTCCGCCACCGTTGCCCCCACATGGCCGCCAATGCCGCCCCCTGCCAAAGCCGAGACGCCGCCGCCCGCCGCAACCCATGCCGCTGCGTCCCACCCTGACGCGACCGAGGTCGAGGAGCGCGGCCTGCTGGAGCAGCTCTCCGCCCTGCGCGGGCTGATCCCCTACATTCTGCCGCCCGGCGATACGGGGGCGAAGATCCGCACGGCGATCGCGCTGATCCTCGTGACGGTCAGTCAGTTCATCCTCGTCGGCGCGCCCTTCCTGCTCGGCCGAGCGCAAAGGGAGGTCTCGGAGGCGGTGGGGCGCGAGGACAGTTTTTCCGAAGTCGGGCTGTTCATCGCTTTCTTCATCCTCGGCTTCGCGGGCCTGCGCGTCTTGTCCGTGCTTTTCTCCGAAGCGCGCGAATATGTGTTCGCGCCGGTCGCGCAGCAGGCGCAGCGGCGCATCGCGACGGAGACCTTCACCCATCTGCACCGCCTGTCGCTGCGCTACCATCTGGCCAAGCGCACGGGCGGGCTGTCGCGCATCATCGAACGCGGTGTGCGGGCCATCGACTTCCTGTTCCGTTTCCTGCTGTTCAATATCGGCCCGACCCTGCTCCAGCTCGTGATCGCGGGCGCGGCGTTTGCGGCGGCCTATAATCTCTGGTTCGCGCTGATCGCGATCGTGGTCGTGGTCGCCTATGTCGCCTTCACCGTGATCACCACGGAATGGCGGCTGAAGTTCCGGCGCGAGATGAACCGGCGCGACACGGAAAGCTGGGCGCGGGCCGTGGACAGCCTGCTGAACTACGAGACCGTGAAATATTTCGACGCGGAAGCGCGCGAGGTGAACCGCTATGACGCGGCCATGGCGGCCTATGCGCAGGCGGCCGTCCGCTCACGGACCAGCCTTGCCACGGTGAACATCGGACAGAGCCTGCTGATGAACCTCGGCATCCTGTCCAGCATGGTCCTGACGGCGCTCTTCACCCTGCGCGGGGAGATGGACGCCAGCGACATGCTGACCATCACGCTGGTGCTGAGCCAGCTCTACCGCCCGCTCAATATTCTCGGCTTCGCCTACCGCGAGATCAAGCAGTCCCTGACCGATCTGGAGCGCATGTTCCTGCTGCTCGAGGAGCCGCCGGAAGTCACGGATGCGGAGGCCGCCGAACCGCTCGCCGATGTGCGCGGCCGGATCGAGTTCGAGGATGTGGACTTCCACTACGAGCCGGACCGGCAGATCCTGCACGGCGTGTCCTTCACGGTGGAAGACGGCCAGACCGTCGCCGTGGTCGGCCCGACCGGGGCTGGCAAGTCCACCCTGTCGCGCATCCTCTACCGCTTCTACGACATTGCGGGCGGATCGGTCCGCATCGACGGCACCGACATCCGCAATATCACGCAAGGGTCCCTGCGCGCCGCCATCGGCATGGTCCCGCAGGACACGGTGCTGTTCAACGACACGATCGGCTACAACATCGCCTATGCCCGGCCGGACGCGACGCCGGCCGAAGTGGAGCAGGCGGCGCGGGACGCGCAGATCCACGACTTCATCGAACGCCTGCCCAAGGGATACGACACGCTGGTGGGCGAACGCGGGCTGAAGCTCTCCGGCGGGGAGAAGCAGCGCGTCGCCATCGCGCGGACCCTGCTGAAGGACCCGGCCATCCTGATCCTGGATGAGGCCACGAGCGCGCTCGACAGCGCAACGGAGAAGGACATCCAGGCCGCGCTCGGCGTGGCGAGCCGGGGCCGAACCACGCTGGTGGTGGCGCACCGCCTGTCGACTATTCAGGACGCGGACCAGATTCTCGTCATGGACCAGGGTCGCATCGTGGAGCGGGGCACGCACAACGCCCTGCTGGCGCGCGGGGGGCTTTATGCGGAGCTGTGGGCGCGGCAGGACGCGGTGACGCAGGACGCCTGAAGAAAAAAGCCCCTGCCGGGCAAGGCGGGGGCCTGAAAGGCTTGGGTCGGGGCTGTGCCTTAGAAACGGCGCAGATAGGAGAGCGATACGGATCGGCTATGTTCATCCGACCCATCGCCGAGTTCGGTCCGTTCGATGCGGATGACGTCGCGGTCGGTCAGGCCGACCTCGAAGCCGTAACCGAAGGCCAGCCCGCTGACCGTATCGTCGATATCTGCCGTGATTCCGTTTGCGAAGGCTGTCTCTCCGAACTTGGTGGTGTGGTAGCCGACTTTCGCATAGCTCTGCAGACGCGGGGAGATGAAGCCGGGGGATCGGGCCGTCACATAGGCGGCTGCGGAGTAATCCACTCCGTTCGTTGTGCCGAAGTCCACGCCGCCAATGTTGGTGATGGCCTCGTCGTTCGTCACGCCGATAGCTCCTTCGACTTCGACGCCGAGTATGCTGTCGCTCTGGTAGCCGAGACGTCCTTGAACGGCGAGGGATTCGCGGTCCGCATTGTTCTGATA
>JBARXH010000290.1:0-1722 GCA_049647245.1 Litorimonas sp. | reverse complement strand
GCGCCGGCTTGGCCTTGATGATGCGGGCGGACAGCAGGACGTCCTTGGCGTTGGCCACCCCGACCGCGTCGATCAGGCGAGCCACGTCGCCGAACGGGTAGACGAGGCCCAGCTTGGCCGGCGTGATGGCGAACCGGGCCGTGCTGTCCGCCATGCGAATGTCGCAGCAGAGCGCCAGTCCCGCCCCGCCGCCGACGCACGCGCCGCGCACGCTCGCGATGGTCGGCTGCGGGAAGGCGGCGAGCGCGTCGAATGCGGCCTGGATGTCGGCGCTGATCTTCGCCGACGCTTCCGGCGTGGCGTAGAGCGTTTCGAACTCGCTGATGTCGGCCCCGGCCGCGAAGTGCTCGCCGTCGCCCTCAACGATCAGGACGCGCGGCGCTTTCGCCTGCAGCTCGGAGAGGAGGCCGGGCAGGGCCTCCCACATGGCGGCGGTGATCGCGTTGCGCCGCGCGGGCTGCGACAGGGTGAGGCGGGCGATGCCGTCGGCGTCGACGCTCGTCTTGAGATTATCCATCTTCTGAGAAGTCCTTGATCGTGAGCGGGCAGGCCGTGTTGGCGATGTAGGCCTTCTGCCGGAAGAAGCGACGGAAGCCGTCCGCACCCATGCGCGACCCGCCGAGGCCGGATGTCTTGAAGCTCTGTTTCGGGGCTTCGAAATACTGTCCCGTCAGCGCGCCGTCCATGAGGCTGATCGCGCCCGCGTCGATGCGGCGGCCGATCTCGTGCGCCTCCTCGATGGACCCCGCGAAGACCGCCGCCGACAGGCCGAACGTCGTGTCGTTGGCGAGCCGGACCGCATCCTCGATCGTGTCGTAGGCCATGACGGGAATGACCGGACCGAACGTCTCCTCGCGCATGATGTCCATCTCGTGGGTGACGTCGCGCAGCACGGTCGGGGCCATCCAGTGGCCTCCGCCATGGCGCTCCACCATGCCGCCGGTCAGCACGGTCGCACCCTTGGCGACGGCGTCCTCGATCTGCGCCGCGACGATGTCCGCCTGCCTGGAATAGATGAAGGGGCCGATATCACCCAAACTTATATCCGGAAAATTGAGACTTATATCTGATGCCTTTTCAGTAAGCTGCGAGAGAAAGCTCTCGTAAGCGTCCCGGGGGACATAGACGCGCTCTATGCTCTGGCAGGCCTGCCCCGTCGCGAGCACGGACGCCCGCAAAGCCAGGGTCGCGGCCTTGTCCAGGTCCGCCGATCCCGTCACGATCATCGGGTCCTTGCCGCCCAGTTCGAGGTTGGCCGGGATGAGATTCTCCGCGGCGGCGAGCGCGACCTTTCGGCCCGTCGCGACGCTCCCCGTGAAGCAGACGCAGTCCACGTTGGGCATGATCGCCGCGCCCGTCGCGCCGTCGCCCTGCACGAAGGCGATGACCTCCGACAGGTCGGCGTCCGCGATGACGGGCATGAGCGCGTCCGCGAAACGCGGGGTCACTTCGGACGGTTTGATCAGCACGCAGGCTCCCGCCATCAGGGCCTGAACCGCGTCGATGAAGGACAGGGTGATCGGGAAATTCCACGGGCTGATCACGCCGACCAGCGCGTAGGGCACGTAGTCGGTCTGGTGCTTGAAGTTCGGCTTGGCGCGCCCCGGGATCCACTCCGGCTCGGGCAGCAGGGTCGGAGCGAGCATGGCCCAGCCGCGCAGCATGCCGACCACTCCGTCCACTTCGGACCGGGCCAGCCTGCGCCGTCCCGTGTCGATCTCC
>JBARXH010000289.1:0-3974 GCA_049647245.1 Litorimonas sp. | reverse complement strand
TCATCTCGTCAGGACCCCATCCGGTACGCGCCCGGCCGGCGGCGCGTGAAGGCGAGGATCAGTCCCGCCGCAAAGCAGAGCGAGAGCAGCGACGACCCGCCCGACGAAATGAAGGGCAGCGTCATGCCCTTGCTGGGCGCCATGTTGAGATTGACGCACAGATTGATGATCGCCTGCATCCCGATCAGCGTGGCGAGCCCCGCAGTCGCCAGCTGGCAGAAATGGTCGTTCAGCCGCAAGGCGTTGGAGAAGGCCCGCACTACGAAGGCCGCGATCAGGCCGATCAAAAGCACGCTGATGAGGAAGCCGAACTCCTCGACCGAGACCGCGAAGATGAAATCCGTATGCCCGTCCGGCAGCGCGTATTTCACCGCTCCCTCGCCGGGACCCCGCCCGAAGAAACCGCCGCCCGCGATGGCTTCCAGCGCCTTGTCCGTCTGGTAGCTGTCCGACTGGTCGGGCGCCAGGAAGGTGGACACGCGGTCCCGGACGTGCGGCAGGGCGAGATAGGCGCCAAACGCGCCCAGCATCGTCACGCCCAGCATCACCATGAGCCAGCCCAGGGACATGCCCGCAAAGAAGAAGACGGCGGCGAAACAGAGCGTCAGCAGGAAGGACTGGCCGAAATCCGGTTGGGTGATGAGCAGCAGGATCAGCGTCGCATAGACGCCCAGCACGATGAACACGGCCGGGACGTTGGGATCGCGCTTGGCAGCGGAGAACATCCACGCCGCGAAGACGATAAAGGCGGGTTTGGCGAACTCCGACGGTTGCAGCCCGAACGGTCCGATCCTCACCCAGCGGACCGCGCCCTTCACCTCGTAGCCGATGGTCGGCAAGGCCGCCATGACGAGGATCGCTCCGGCGAGAGCGAGAATGCCGATCCGCCGCGCGCCCCTCGGGGTGAACAAGGACACGAAGATCGCTCCTGGAAGTCCGACGGCCACGAAGATGGCGTGGCGGTAGAGGAAATGAAAGGGCGAGTCGTAGCCGAGCCGGTGCGCCGCCGCAGGCGAAGCCGCCATGGACAGGATCAGCCCCGCGCAGAGCAGGCACAGCAGGAGCATCAGCATCAGCTGGTCGACCGAGCGCCACCATTCGGCCAGCAGGAACCGGCGCGAGCGCGACGTCAGCCCGTCGGACCAGGCGGTGGGAAGAACCGCCGCCCTCATGCGACGGCCCCTTCGGTCGATGCCCGCTGGAACAGGTCGATCAGGCCCAGCACCTCGTCCCGGAACGCATCGCCGCGCATCTCGAAGTTCTGGAACTGGTCGAAGCTCGCACAGGCGGGCGACAGCAGCACGACGGCATCCTGCTGCCCCGACGCCAGCGCGTCATGCGCGGCGCAGAGCAGCGCCATCTTCAGCGTGCCGGACACTTTGTGATCCACATCGTGCCGGGACAGCGTCTGTGCGAAGTCCCGCGCCGCCTCACCGATCAGGTAGGCTTTGCGGATGTTCGGCGCGAGGTCCATCAGCGGAGCGATGCCGCCTTCCTTTGCGACGCCGCCCGCGATCCAGTAGGCGTTGCGGTAGCTGGACAGGGCTTGCCACGCCGCTTCCGCATTGGTCGCCTTGCTGTCGTTGACGAAGCGCACCGGCCCGACCGAGCCGATCACTTCCATGCGGTGGGCGAGCCCCGGGAAGCTGAGGATGGCTTCGCCGATGGGCCGGGCTTCGATGCCCAGGGACGCCACGGCGGCATAGGCGGCGGCGGCGTTCTGCGCATTGTGCAAACCTTCCAGCGCGTCCGCCTCGCCCAGGTCGCAGACCACGCGGCCGCTGCGGCCCGTTCGGTCCACCAGCTGCCCGCCCAGCGAGCAGACGCCGTGGCCCAGAGCGCGGCGCGCCGAAACAGGCACGATGCGTCGACCGTTCCGGGCTTTCAGCCGGGTCGTCAGCGCCTTGCCGTGATCGTCGTCCACACCGACGACGACCGTATCCTGCGGTGTCTGGTTCAGGAAAATCCGCTGCTTGGCCTGGCCGTAGCTTTCCATGTCCCCATGGCGTTCCATATGATCGGGACTGAGGTTCAGCAGGACGGCGGCATCCGCGCGCAGGGAGAAGGTGCGCTCCAGCTGGTAGGAGGACAGTTCGATCACGTAATGCGTGCCCGCATGCATCCGGTCGAGGTCGAGCACGCCGCGCCCGATATTGCCGCCGATCTGCGCGTCCTTGCCGAGCGCCTTCAGGATGTGGCCGATCAGGGCGGTGGTCGTCGATTTCCCGTTGGTGCCCGTGATGGCGATGACGCGCGGGCGTTCGCCGTCCGGCCGGGCCGCGATCTCGCGCGCGAGGATCTCGATGTCGCAGATGATCGGCACATTGGCCGCCGTGGCCGCTTCCGCCGTCCAGTGCGGCGCGGGCAACAGGTGGGGAACGCCGGGCGACAGGACCAGCTCGTCCACGCTGTCCCAGTCGATGTGGCGCAGGTCGCGGATGGGCACGCCAAGATCTTCGGCCGACTCGCGCGCGGCCTCGCTGTCGTCCCACGCCCAGACGTCCGCCCCGCCCGCCTCCAGCGACAGGGCAGCCGAAATTCCCGTCCGGCCGAGACCGAACACGGCGACCTTCCGGTCCTTGAATGTGGCGGCCTTGATCACCTAGCGCAGCTTCAACGTGGCCAGCCCGATCAGGGCGAGGATGATGGAGATGATCCAGAAGCGGATGACGATGGTCGGTTCGGCCCATCCCTTCTGCTCAAAATGGTGGTGGATCGGCGCCATGCGGAAGACGCGCTTGCCGGTCAGCTTGAAGCTCGCCACCTGGACGATGACCGAAACGGCTTCCAGAACGAACAGACCGCCCACGATGGCCAGAACGATCTCGTGCTTGGTGGCGACGGCCGCCGTGCCGAGCGCGCCGCCCAGAGCGAGGCTGCCCGTATCGCCCATGAAGATCATGGCGGGCGGGGCGTTGTACCAGAGGAAGCCCAGCGACGCGCCGATGATGGCGCCGAGGAAGATGATGACTTCCGAACTCCCCGGCACGAACGGCACGCCCAGATAGTCGGAGAAGATCGCGTTGCCGACGAAGTAGGCGATGAAGGCGAAGGCCATGCAGGCGATCATCACGGGCACGATGGCCAGCCCGTCCAGACCGTCCGTCAGGTTCACGGCATTGGCGCTGCCCACGATGACGAGACAGCCGAAGGGGATGAAGAAGATGCCGAGATTGATCCAGAAGTCCTTGAGCAGCGGAATGGCGAGCCCGGTGCTGAACCCGTCCTCCGCCGGCATGGCGCCCTGGAGGATCCAGACCGCGACGGCCGCGACGATGAATTCCAGCAGCAGCCGGATCTTGCCCGGAAAGCCCTTGTGGCTCTGGCGGCTGACTTTCAGATAGTCGTCGTAGAAACCGATCAACCCGAACCCGGCCGTCACCATGAAGATGGTCCAGAGGAACGGGCTGCGCAGGTCGCCCCAGAGCAGGGTCGACACGACAACTGAGAGCAGGATCAGCAATCCGCCCATGGTGGGCGTGCCGGCCTTCTCGATGATGTGGCTCTGGGGTCCGTCCTCACGGATGGGCTGGCCCTTGCCCTGCTTCATGCGCAGCCAGTCGATCATGCGCGGGCCGAGGATGAAGGCCACCAGCATGGCCGTCATCAGCGCCGCCCCCGTTCGGAAGGTCTGGTAGTTAAGCAGATTGAAAATCTGGTAGTCGTCGCTTAGCGGTGCCAGCCATTCGTAAAGCATCAGTCTTCCCCCGAAAGACGGCGTGCCAGCCGTCCCAGACCCATTGAATTCGATCCCTTGAGCAACAGAACGTCGCCGTCCTGCAGCTCTTCGCGCAGCGCGTCCTCGACCCCTTCGGGCGTGTCGGCGTGCAGGGCGCGCATCTCCCGCGGCAGCGCGCCGCGCAACGCACGCATGCATTCGCCGACCGTGAAGATGCGGGCGAACCCGGCATCGCTCAGCGGTCCGGCCAACGCCGCATGCAGCGCCAGCTCGTCCGCGCCCAGCTCCTTCATGT
>JBARXH010000288.1:0-3826 GCA_049647245.1 Litorimonas sp. | reverse complement strand
GGCCTCTCCGTTCGGCGAGAGATTCCAGTGATAGGGGCCGAACTGGAGCGGGCGTGCGATCCTCGTGTCGAAAACGTCCAGCACGGGCCTGCCTGAAACCGCGCGGATGACGCTGCCGACCATGTTGGCGCTGCCGGAGCAATAGGCATAGCGCGTGCCTGCGGGGTGCAGGACGGGAAGTGTCGCGAAGAAGCGCCAGAAGTCGGGTTCTTCCTGCTGGTTCCACATCCGGGTTTCAGAGCCGAGCGAGGCGTCGTTGGAGTTGCAGTCGAGGCCGCTGGAATAGGTCAGCAGATGGGCGGTCGTGATATCGCGGAGGCGAGGGTCTTCGGGGGGGTCGCCCACCGAGGCGAGATAGTCCGACACGGCGGCGGCATCGAGGTCGACCTCGTATCCGCTTTGATCGAGAGTGCCCAGCATCACCGATCCGAACACCTTGCCCAGAGAACGAACGTCGTGACGGTCCTGCGCGTCGTGACCGTGAAAATACTCCTCCAGGAAGAGTCGGTCGCCCTGAGCCGCGAGAATGGCATGAATCTGCATCGGGCGGTCGCTGCGCGGGTCCGTGGACGACAGGGAGGCCACCAACCGGTCGAGCGGCGTTGTCCCGAACCCCAGATCGTTCGCCGACGCAGTGATCCAGCCATCGTCCAGCGGCTCGGGCTCGGTATAACCCTGCGCGGTCTGGCCGACAGGTCGCGCGCGGTAGCCTGACGCCGCATCGTTTGCGGCCCGTTGAAGGGAGATGGCGTCGTCGAAGAAGGGATGGTCCAAACGCAGCGTGCCATCCGCTGAGCGGGACAGGGACAGTCGTTCTTCGCGGTCTCCATTGGCATGCAGGACCGTCCAACCCGTCCCGTCCGCCGTGTCTTCAAGCCGGAAAGGACGGCTGCCCAGGATTTCGTTGCGTTCAGGGTTCTGCAACACCGCGCGCAAGTCCCCGTCATCGTCCCGGAAAACATCGAGGTTCATGCGGAAGCTGCGGGTCTGCAAGCGGCTCCGGCCCTCCCATCGCGCCGTCCCGGTCGGCGTGAGACGGGCAGGCGTCCGGGTCGTGTAGTATGCGAGGTTATCCGCCTCCTGCTGCCACCAGCCGACGAGTTCGCCCGAAGGCGTTGCGGGCAGGGTTCCGCTGAAGCTCATCCTGTCGCCCCCGTCGAGCGTGATCCGTGTGCCGTCCCGGTCCACGCTGACGGGATTGCCGTTCAGAGTTCCGATGCAGGACGTGTCGGCACAGTCGATCGTCAGATCCGCCATGTCCAAGGTGACGGGAGCGGACCATTGCCACAATCCTTCGGGGAACGGATCCGCACTCGCCGTCGCGCATCCCGCCAGCATGAGGCCTCCGAGGCATGTCGCGGTGAGGATGCGCTGGGTCATTCGGATTCCTACGTCATTAGTCGTAATAAACCGCCTAGAGAGACCGGAGGCGCGCGTCAATCGCAGGGTCGACCGATGGTCGGCGCAAAGGGCTTCGAACAGGCAAGGCCCGATGCGGAGTCTGTGTCGTCATGAATGTTGCTCGAGTTTAAGAAATGCGCTAGATTTATCCCGGGGAGGTTTTCATGGCTCAATATTATATCTCAAGTTGCGTTCTCATTGGTTTGGGAGCGGCTCTGGCTGTCGGGTGTGCATCGACACCCGATGTCGCCATCAATTACTATCACGCCAAGACCGATGTGGACGTGACGGTCCTGCGCACCGTGAAATGTTCGGCCAAGGAGGACATCGTCTCGGCAAGCACTGTCACGGTCGCCACGCGCCATTCCGCGGACGACCGCGCGCCGCAGTCGCTGCGACTGGCGGACATGAAGGGGTCTTTCGCGGACGCAAGCGCGACCGTCAGCTTCTATCCCGATGGCCGGTTGCAAGGCATCAATGGAAAAGGCGAGGGCCGGGGCAGTGAAATCCTTACATCTGCTGTGAAGCTGGCGGCCGCTGTCCTGCCAGTGCCTTTCGACGGTGGCGGTGCGCGTGCAAAGGATGACAGGTGCACCGACATGAACGGCTCCCTGACCGAGCGGGGCGGAACCGTCACACTGAAGTATGCGACAACGATCAGCGAGGCTACGGGCGGGCCGGTTCCAATGTCCCCGACCTCCGAAAGCCAGTACTGGCATGATCGCTTTCTCCCTAATCTCGGCGATGTCCGCGTCCAGCTTGCACCCGATGGGATCGGCCGTCCGCGCGTGACGCTCTCAGACACGGGCGGGCCAGACTTTGCCCCTCTGAAAACGAGGCAGCCCGGATCCGGGACGTTGACGGTCACGACGGGGCCTGCGGACACTCCGCCCGTGATCCTGCAAACCAAGGCCGTCACGGTGGCCCAGTTCGGCCAGCCCGTGACCGTGCCTCTCCCCAAGGCGGCGTCATTCGGGACGAACACGTTTTCGGTCAAGCTGGCCGAGACGGGGGCCATCACGGAACTGGGCTACAGCCTGACGGCCTCAACGGCCGCGACGCTCGACGCCGTCACGGGTGCCATCGACTCCGTCAGCGGGCAGAGCGTTGCGGAAAAGGCGGCCGAGGCGAAGGCGGAAGCCGACCTGATCGCGCAGCAGCAAAGATTGTTGAGATGTCGGGAAACTCCCGAGACCTGCATCTGAGCGGAATCGGGTCGTGGAGGATGGCTCCTAGCGCAGGCCTCAGGTCGGGACGCCATTGGCAGTGGAGCGGTCTTGCACCTCTGCGAGGAGGTCCGTTCGCTTGCACTCACGGCGCTTCGCCATTTTCGATTTCATCGAAAGTTCCGGCTTTGCCGGACCGCTCACAGCGTTCGCAGCGCCTCCGCTGTTTTCGGCTGTACCGAAAACTTCCCTTCAGGAAACGCTGCGGCGCGCAGTCAGGGCGGGATTCGAACCCGCGATAGAGTTGCCCCTATACCGGATTTCGAATCCGGCGCTTTCAACCACTCAGCCACCTGACCCCGGGCGCGATGATCTTCTCGCGCCGTTGACGCGGGAAGAGGGCCGCGCTCTAACGGGCGACCGCCGGATTGGCAACGGGGCAGGGGGACGGAAAATGCAGCCAGCGACCACTTTGGGGCCGACCCTGGAAACGGATCGGCTGATCCTGCGGCCCATCGACATGGATGCGGACTTCCAGGGGTTCGCCGAGACGTTCGGCGACCCCGACACGATGCGCTATCTCGGCGGGCAGGCGAAGACGCCCGCGCAGACGTGGCGCTCCATGGCGACCTTTCTCGGCCATCACCTGGTGCGCGGCTATTCCTTCATGTCCGTGATCGAGAAGGCGTCCGGGGCCTGGGTGGGGGAAGTCGGCCCGTGGTATCCCGAAGGCTGGCCGGGGCGCGAGGTCGGCTGGACGTTGCATCCGGACCACCGCGGCAAGGGCTATGCGCGCGAAGCGGGCCGGGCCGCGATCGACTATGCGCGCGACGGGCTGGGCTGGGCGTCCGTGATCCACATCATCGAAGAGGGCAATACAGGGTCGGAACGCGTGGCCGAGGCGCTCGGTTCGACCCGGCAGGATACGCTGACCCACATTTCCGGCATCGGCGACGGCGTGTTCAACATCTATGGCCAGAGCTTCTGAAATCAGACCTTCTAGGTCGGGCCTTTTAGTACATGGGCTATGAGAGCCAGCCTGCCTCCCGGACCCGTTTCGCCCCGGCGCGGCTGACCGGAACCTGTGTCCCGTCATGCAGTCGCAGGGCGAGCCTGCCGCCTTCCCGCGCGACATCGGCCACGCCGTCCCGGGCCACCCACCACGACCGATGCGGGCTGAGGCCGCCGACGGGCCGGGCGAGATCCGGGACGTCCGCGAGGCGCAGCAACATCAGGTGATCGCCCGCACTGGTCCGCAC
>JBARXH010000287.1:0-1889 GCA_049647245.1 Litorimonas sp. | reverse complement strand
GCCCTCCACGTGGAGCGTCGCGCGCTCCGGCGGTCGGGTGGAGCGGACCTTGACGCGGATGGCCGCACCGTCGGCGTCCGCCAGCGTGCCGGGGCCGATCCAGTTGACCTCGCCGATCTCGATCGTGTCGCGCAGCAGCGCTTCGCGCAGGCCGACGATGACCTGGGCCTGGGAGGCGTCGAGCCGCACCACGTAGAGCGGGTCCGTGCCCGTATCCGCGCCGAGGCCGAGGCCGCGACGCTGCCCGACCGTGTAATACATCACGCCCCGGTGGCGTCCCAGGACCCGGCCGTCGCCATCCACGATGTCACCGGGCACGGCGCCTTCGGGCCGGACCTTTTCGATCACGTCCGTGTAGCGGCCTTCCGGCACGAAGCAGATGTCCTGGCTGTCCGGCTTGGCCGCCACGTTCAGTCCCATCTCTTCCGCGAGCTTGCGGGTTTCCGATTTGTCCATGTGACCCAGCGGGAACCGCAGGAAGTCCAGCTGTTCGTGCGTGGTGGCGAACAGGAAATAGCTCTGGTCCTTGCCGCCATCGAAGGCGCGGTGGAGTTCCGGCCCGTCGGGGCCGTCCACGCGCTGGATATAGTGGCCCGTCGCCATGCAGTCCGCGCCGAGATCGCGCGCCACCTCCAGCAGGTCGCGGAACTTCACGGTTTGATTGCAGCGCACGCAGGGAATCGGCGTCGCACCCATCAGGTAGGTGTCGGCGAAATCCTCGATCACGGCTTCGCGGAAGTTGGACTCGTAATCGAGCACATAGTGCGGGAAGCCGATCGTTTCTGCCACGCGGCGCGCATCGTAGATGTCCTGACCCGCGCAACAGGACTTGGCCGACTTCACCGCCGCACCGTGATCGTAGAGCTGCAGCGTCACGCCGATCACTTCGTAGCCTTCGCGCGCGAGCAGCGCGGCGCAGACCGAGCTGTCCACGCCGCCGCTCATGGCGACGACCACGCGCGTCTTGCCTTCCGGTTTGGGGAAACCGAGCGAGTTGAGGCGTGTTTTCGTATCCGCAAGAGCCATGACCGCGCTCATATAGGAAGTCCGTGCAGGCCTGTCGAACCTCCGCATCAGCCAAGATCGCGGTGCGGCAATTGTGTAGCGAAATCAGACCGATACCGAAACATTCCACAGACCGCTGACGCCGCGTTAACCTTGCTTGATCGCAATTAATAAAGGTAAACAGCTGAAAACGTTGATATTTTCGGGCGCCATTTAAGCCCCCCTTAAGACTCCGATTGTAGGGATTGTCGCAATGAAACGAGGCCAGGCTCCTAGGATGGGGGCGACCTAGCCCACAAGGAGAGGAACGCGCGCCCCATGAGCGATCGCCTTAAAACACGCGAACACGTGGTCATCGGACCCGAAGGAACCCCCCTGACGCTGGCGGACCTGCCCAAGCCGGACACGGTGCGCTGGGTCATCCGCCGCAAGGCGGAAGTCGTCGCCGCGGTCCGCGGCGGCCTGCTGACGCTGGACAGCGCGCTGGAGCGCTACGGCCTGTCGGCGGAAGAATTCATGAGCTGGCAGCGCTCCATCGAGAGCCACGGCATCAACGGGCTGCGCACGACGCGCCTGCAACAGTACCGCTAGAGGAGAAGGGCGCGCGTCAGCGCGTCCAGGACCATCCGTCCGTCCGGGGTCGCCGCAAGGCGGCCTTTTTTCATGTGCAGCAGCCCGGCCTCGACCAGCGCAGGGTCCACGGCCAGCGCCTCGCCCCGTATGGCTTCCAAGCGCGACAGGTCGATCCCCTCTTCGATGCGCAGGCCCATCAGCACGTGTTCTTCGGCGGCCGCGGCCGCCTCTAGCACCTCCCGCTCCGACAGGCCCGTGCCCGTCTGCGCGACCGCCTCGACATAGGCCGCCGGGCGCAGATGGGTCTGCGT
>JBARXH010000286.1:0-16901 GCA_049647245.1 Litorimonas sp. | reverse complement strand
CTGGGCCGTCGCTGCGACGGACCTGGAGACCGTTTCCCCGCCGTCCGGACCGACCGGACGCAGTGCCCTGCGGACGACCGCACCCGGACCCGACGCGCGGGCTTGTTCCCGTCGTAAATCGGTATCCTTTTGTCTTCGCCCTCGGCGGAGGCAAGCCCGCGCCTCGTGCACCCACGGCACGACAGACACGCGAGAGACAAGGCCGTGGCCCCGATGCCCGGCAGGACCTGCAGGCGTGCCGACACCTCACCCTCACACCGCTCTCGCCGGCTCGACTGGCGAGCCCATCTCCCAACCCTATCGCCCCACCGAGACGGCAGGAGATGGACAGGCCGATCAAGTCGGCCTGAGCGGAAGGAAGAAAGCATGAATGGAAACAAGGCCGCAGCCCTCACGCCATGATGCAAGGTCTCGGATCGCCGCTGTGCGGCGTCCGGGATGACAGAGGAAGTATAAGAATACGGCCCTTCACCCAACCGTGACACCGGCGCGCCTTGACTCCCCTGCCCGCCCTTGCGAGGCCGACCCCACCCACGCGGACAAGCCCCCCAGGAAATGGTTTCCCGAAGGCGGCTCGCTGTTATGAGGAGACACGCACCGTGCTCACCCTGCTTTCCCCTGCCAAGAAACTGAACATGGACGCCTACCAAGGCGCCCTCCCCGTCACGCAGCCGCGCCTGCTGGACGAGACACGCTCGCTCGCCGCGACGGCGAAGACGCAGACCCTGGGCGACCTGAAACGCCTGATGCATCTGTCCGACAATCTGGCCAAGCTCAACGTGGACCGTTTCGCGCGCTTCGACGCAGACGGCCGCGCCGAGGGCATGAAGCCCGCCGGGCTGGCCTTCGACGGCGACGTCTATTGGGGGTTCGAGGCCAAGAGCCTGTCCGATGACGATCTGGCCTTCGCGCAGGACCGCGTTCGGATCCTGTCGGGGCTCTACGGGCTGCTGCGTCCGATGGACGAGATCCAGCCCTACCGGCTGGAGATGGGGACGCGCTTGCCCAACGAACGCGGCGCGAACCTCTACGAATTCTGGGGCGGGCGCATCGCCGAGCAGCTGCGGAACGATCTGGACGGTCATGCCGATCCGGTCGTGCTGAACCTCGCTTCCAACGAATATTTCAAGGCGGTCGGGCCGAAGTCCTTCGACGTGCCGGTCATCGGCGTGAAATTCCTGGAGGAGAAGGACGGCAAGGCCCGTCCCGTGCAATATTACACCAAGTTCGGACGCGGCCTGTTCGCGCGCTGGGTGGTGCAGAACCGCATCGACCGGGCGGCGGACCTGAAGGAATTCGACGCGGGCGGATACAAACTCTCGCCCGAACGTTCGTCCGACACAGAGCTTGTGTTCGAAAGACCGCAGCCGCCGAAAAAGAAATAGGGTCTCTTCTTCCGTGAAACTCGCGTCACTCGATTTCGTACAGCGCGACGTTTCCACCCCGATGGGCTTCACGCCCCGGGAATACGCCCAGATCGCGGCGCGTGTCTTCGTGCAGATCAACAAGGACAATGTGCCCGTCGTCGCGGCGGGCGTGGCCTTCTTCGCGCTGCTGTCGCTGGCCCCGCTGATCTCCGCGTCGCTGTCGATCTACGGCTATTTCGCGGACCTGTCGGACGTTCAGGGGCTGGCGAATTTCCTGCGCCCGCTCATGCCGGAGAGCGCCTGGGTCATCATCAGCGACCAGATCGCATCGGTCGTCAGCGCGCCCGGAGAGGAACTGTCCCTGCGCATCCTCGTGTCGCTGCTATTCGCGCTCTACACGGCGGGCGCAGGCATCCGTGCGGTGCTGCGCGCCATGAACGTGGCGTACGGCGAGGACGAAAAGCGGTCCATCCCGGTCTTCTACCTGACGGCGTTCCTGATGACGCTGGGACTGTTCGCCTTCGTCTATGTCGCCCTGTTCGTGATCATCGGCGTGCCGGCGGCGCTCGCCTTCCTGCATCTGGACGAGACGGCGGCCCTCCTGTCCGGGGCGCTGCCCTGGCTGCTGCTCCTGACGGTCTTCATGGGCGGGGCGGGCGTGGTCTACCGGTTCGGCCCGTCGCGCCGGCCCCCACGGAAAAGATGGGTCGTGCCGGGCGTGCTGTTCACGACCGTGAGCTGGCTTGCCATCAGTTGGGGCTTTGCCTTCTTCGTGCGCAATTTCGGGACCTACGAGACGACCTATGGCGGCCTGTCCGCCGTCATCGTCTTGCTGCTCTGGTTCTGGCTGACGGCCATGACGGTCATCATAGGCGCGGAGCTGAACGCCGAAATGGAACGCCAGACCCTGGCCGATACGACGCGGGGGCCGGAGCGGCCCATCGGCCTACGCCGCGCCCGCATGGCGGATTTCCTGACGCTCGCCATGCGGCGGCTCTTCCCGGACCGCTTCCCCCACGCGCCCGAACCGGAAAAGATGCTAGCGCCCGTCGATCCAACCGCGCCCGACGCGCCCGTGGAGGAGATCACCCCGCCCAAGCGCGAGGCGGTCGATCCGTGAACCTAGGCTTGCGCGACTGTCTAGGCCACCGGCGCGATCAGCTCCGCCCCGCTGGAGCGGGCATTGCCGACGGCGCGTCCGACCTCCCAGAAGATCAGGTCGTCCGCGCCCTCTCGCGTCTCGATCAGCATGTCGGCATTCGCCTCCGGGTCGAGCCAGTCATCCCAATATTCCTCCGGCAAGCGGACCGGCATGCGGTGATGGAGCTGTTGCAGCGGGCCTTCGGAATCGGTCGTCAGGATCGTGCAGGACAGCAGGTCGACGCCCTCGTCCACGCGCCAGCGGTCCCACAATCCCGCGAAGGCGAAGATGCGCTCTTTGCCTTGGGCCTCTTCCGGCTTGATGCACCAGGGGATCTTCCCACCCTGTTCGCCCGTCCATTCGAACCAGTGCGTCGCCGGGATCAGCGCGCGCCGTCGCTTCCACGGCGTGCGGAAGGACGCCTTGGTCGCCGCCGTCTCGGACCGCGCGTTGAAAAGCGGGCCGTATTTGGACTCCGACGGGCTGTCCTTGCTCCAGTGCGGATGCAGGCCCCAGCGCATGGGCACGACCTTGCGCTGTTTGTCGCCATCGAAGGCGATGACCGGCACGGTGCGCGTCGGCGGAATGTTGTAGTCCGGCTGCCACGTCCACGCCCCGTCACTGCCATCCTGTGCGCTGAAGCGCGCCGCAATTTCGCTCAGCGAAGCATCGAGAACATAGCGGCCGCACATGGCGCGGCGCTAGCATAGGCAGTGGGAATGACAATGACGGCGGATATGCCAATGGGGACGGATACGGATGCGAGGACGGACTGCGTCGGCGTGATCTGCCTGCGAGGCGACGATGTGCTGTTGATCCGGCGCGGTCAGGCCCCGCGCGCGGGCGAATGGTCCCTGCCCGGCGGACGCATCGAGCCGGGCGAAGGCGAAACCACGGCGGCCCTGCGAGAACTGGCCGAGGAGACGGGCGTCACCGCCACGCTGGGCCCCAAGGTCGCGACCATCGATGCGGACTTCGAAGGCTTCGCCTACAGGCTGCACGACTATGTGGCCTACTGGACGGGCGGTGTGCCCTGCGGGGCGGACGACGCGCTGGAGGCCCGCTTCGTGCCCGTGGCCGAGATCGGGGCGCTGGGCATGTGGGCGAAGACCGAATCGGTGATCGAAGACGCTCATGCCCGCTTCGGCCACGGTGAAAATGGCTCTCGCGCGACGCCCGGCGACGCGCTAGCGTAGGACGATGCGCGCGCTGATCGCCATAATGCTGCTCCTGCTGCCCCTGTCCGCCCACGCGCAGATGACGGCCGAACAGGCCCGCGCCGCCCGCGAAGCGGCGGAACTGCGCGTGGAAGCCGACATGGTGAAGATGACCAGCCTGGCCGAAGCGCTCGCCCGCAATCTCGGTCAGATGCATTATCTGCGCACACTTTGCTTCGGAGAGACCGACCAGAAGTGGCGGGACTTCATGGCGCAGATGCTGGAGGTCGAAGCGCCCGGCAACGGAACCAAGCAGCGCGAGCTGACACAGGCCTTCAACGCCGGATACTATGCCGAACGCGAGCGCCACGCCGTATGCGATACGTCTGTTCCGGCGGACGTGGCCGCCCTGGCCGAGAACGGACGCTCCGTCGCGCGGATGCTGGGCGACCCGTACCGGGAGACGAACTGATGCTGGGTCGGTCGATTGCCTTGGTGACGGGTTTCTTGGCGCTGAGCGCTTGCGCGGGCGTCGGCTCCGGCATGTCCGAACCACCGCTGCCCACGCTCCAAAACACGCAATGGACGGTGACCTCACCGAACGGCGTGGCGCAAACCCTGACGTTCGGAACCGGCAACACCGTGTCCGGCTCGACCGGATGCAACAGCTTCTCCGGCTCCGTCATGCAGTCCGGCAACGCGCTCTCCTTCGGTCCACTCGCGAGCACGAGGCGCGCCTGCCAGGAACCGCGGCAGAGCGCGGAAAGGCAGTTCTTCGATTTGCTGGACCGGACACGCGGTGCAAACGCGACTCTGCAGACGCTCACCCTGCTGGGACAGCAGGGCGACGTCCTCGCCGTCCTTGCACGGGCAGGATAGGCCGCATCGTGATCGCGCGCCTCGTCGGGTCCGTGGTCATGGTGGCTGCCCTGGCCGCGTGCCAGAAGGCTCTCCGGCACGTCGAGTCCCGTCCGCTCGCCTCGCTGAAGGGAACGGAATGGGGGACCGGAGACAGCCCTGTGGAGCAGTTCGTCGCCTTCAAGAGCGACGGAGAGGTCGTCGGCTCCGGCGGGTGCAACGATTTCTTCGGCAGCTTTACGCAGACCGGGCGTCTCGTCACCTTCGGGCCACTGGCGAGCACACGCAAGGCCTGTCCCGCCGCGGTCATGAGGGCGGAACGCGACTTCCTCGCCTTGCTGGAACGGGTCCGCGCCGCGGAGGCGACGTGGAAGGAGCTGACGCTCTACGGGGACGACAATCAGGTGCTCGCCGTCATGCGGCGGCGGGACTGGGATTAGACACGATCGACAAGCACCCGATGCCAAAAGAGGACGAGCCGTGAGCCGACGACCGATCTCGGAGCCCGCCTATGTCTCTCTGCTGGCGCGACTGTCTATCCTGGTGACATGGTATGCCGGAACTGCCCTTATCGTTGCGACCGTACTCGGCTGGGGGCGGTTCGAGCAAGGAGGCGGCTTCCTCGCCGTCTATCTCTCTACTATAGGCCTCGGGGCGATGTGGGCCTTCACGGGCGGACTGCCGGCGTGGATCATCACCCTTTGGGTCGGGCCTAGACTCTGTTCGGCGACTCTCCGTTTCGTGCTGGTTCTGGTGGCCAGCTTCTACCTGGCGGCCCCTGGCCTGACACTTGGCTTCACGCCGGATGGACAAGACCCGGATATGCTGGCCGCTGTCTCCGTCCTGCTTGGAGCACTCGCCTTCGTTCCGCTCAGCCTTCTCATATCCGACATGCTGGCAAGGGTACCCGTCTGGCCGAAACGCCCTGCCCAAGATTACGAGTAAGGGCGATCACGCGACCCGAATGAAAAAGACCGCCCCGTGGGGCGGTCTTCAAGACTTATGCGTCTTCCTTGGTCTGCTGGCCGGTCTCGCCGTCTTCCGGCGCTTTCGGCTTGGGCGCGGGCACAAATTTGAAGGTCAGGCTGGTGTTGCCATCCTCGTCCTTCTTCCGGCTCACGCCGACCTTGACCAAGCCGCCATATTTGAGCTTCCCGAACAGGATCTCGTCGGCCAGCGGCTTCTTGATGTACTCCTGGATCGTGCGGCCGAGCGGACGCGCGCCGTAGCGCTTGTCGTAGCCCTTCTCCGCAATCCATTCGTTGGCCGCCTTGGACACTTCGAACTCGATCTTGCGATCGGCCAGCTGGGCTTCCAGCTGGATGACGAACTTGTCCACGACGCGGGCGATGTGCTCCTTGGACAGCGGGGCGAACATCACCACCGCATCGAGGCGATTGCGGAATTCCGGCGTGAAGCGGCGCTTGATCGCGGCTTCCTGCTCGTCGTCCTTGGTGCCCCGGCCGAAGCCGATTTCCGCCTTGGCCGCGTCCGCCGCACCCGCATTGGTCGTCATGATGATGATGACGTTGCGGAAGTCGACCTTGCGCCCGTTGCTGTCCGTCAGGAAGCCATTGTCCATCACCTGCAACAGGATGTTGTAGATGTCCGGGTGGGCCTTCTCGATCTCGTCGAGCAGCAGCACGCAGTGCGGGTTCTGGTTCACGGCGTCCGTGAGCAGACCGCCCTGGTCGTAGCCGACATAGCCTGGAGGCGCACCGATCAGGCGCGACACGGTATGGCGCTCCATATACTCCGACATGTCGAAGCGCAGCAGCTCCAGACCCTGCGTCATGGCCAGCTGACGGGCCACCTCGGTCTTGCCGACACCGGTCGGACCGGCGAACAAGTAGGAGCCGATCGGCTTGTTGGGCTCGCGCAGGCCTGCCCGAGCGAGCTTCACGGCGGCGGCCGTCTGCTCGATGGCGGTGTCCTGGCCGAACACCATGCGCTTGAGGTCCATCTCGAGCGATGCCAGCGCCTTCTCGTCGTCGCGTGAAATGCTCTTCGGCGGGATGCGGGCGATCTTGGATACGACGGCCTCGATCTCCTTGGTGCCGATGACCTTTTTGCGCTCATCCTCGGGGACTAGCTTCGTCCTCGCGCCGGCCTCGTCGATGATGTCGATGGCCTTGTCGGGCAGCTTGCGGTCCGTGATGTGACGCACGGACAGCTGCACGGCCGCATCGATGGCTTCCGGCGTGTACTCGACCTTGTGGAACTCCTCGAAGTAGGACTTCAGCCCCTGCAGGATCAGCACGGCATCGTCGGACGTCGGCTCGGACACATCGATCTTCAGGAAGCGGCGGGACAGGGCCCGGTCCTTCTCGAAATGCTGACGGTATTCCTTGTAGGTCGTCGAACCCATGCAACGCAGCTTGCCGCTCTGCAGCGCAGGCTTCAGCAGGTTGGAGGCGTCCATCGCACCGCCCGACGTGGCTCCGGCACCGATGATGGTGTGGATCTCGTCGATGAACAGGATCGCGCCCGGTGTATCCTGCAGCTTGGTGACCACGGCCTTCAGCCGCTCCTCGAAATCGCCCCGGTAGCGGGTGCCCGCCAGCAGCGCGCCCATGTCGAGCGAATAGATGACATTGTCGGCCAGCACGTCCGGCACGTCGTCATTGACGATGCGGCGCGCAATGCCTTCGGCGATAGCCGTTTTGCCGACACCCGGATCGCCCACCAGCAGCGGGTTGTTCTTGCGGCGGCGCGACAGCACCATGATGCAGCGCTCCACCTCGTCGGCACGGCCGATCAGCGGGTCGATGTCGCCTTCGCGGGCCTTCTGGTTGAGGTTGACCGTGTATTCCGCCAGCGGGTCCTTGGCGTCGTTGCCGTCCGAATCCTCGCCCGCGCCCGTCGGGGGCTTGGGCGCGCTCTGGCCGTTCTTGGCGATTCCGTGGCTGATGTAGTTGACCGCATCGTAACGCGTCATGTCCCGCTCCTGCAGGAAATAGACGGCGTGGGATTCGCGTTCGGCGAAGAGCGCGACCAGCGCGTTGGCGCCCGTCACTTCCTCGCGGCCGGAGGATTGGACGTGGATCACGGCGCGCTGGATGACGCGGTGGAAGCCGGCCGTGGGGCGGGCTTCCTCGAATTCCTCCACGACGAGCGAGGCGAGGTCTTCGTCCAGATAGCGCGTCACGTCGGCGCGCAGGGGTTCGATGTCGACGCCGCATGCCGTGATCACGGCGGCCGCGTCATTGTCATCCAGCAGCGCGAGCAGCAGGTGCTCCAGCGTCGCCAGTTCGTGTTTGCGGTCGCTGGCGAGCGTCAGGGCGCGATGGATGGTTTCTTCCAGGACTGGAGAGAATGATGCCATAGTTAGCCTTCCTTTCGACTAGCAGACTTGGGAAGCCTGAACCGGCTTTGCAATGCGGCGAAGTGGGCGGGGTCCGCACAAAAGTGTGAAAGATCGGCCAGCTTTGAAGCAGGCCAAAATATGGGCGCTATCGCACCGTTTTTCATTGGCTCTTCAGCCATTCATCCGTCGGCAGGCCCGCATATCCCCAGTCCTGCAAGGCGACCTCCTGGATCACGACGTGTGTGTGTTCTGGTTTCTTGCCCAGCCGCTTCACGAGGCTGTCCGTGACATCCTTGATCAGGGCGGCCTTCTGCTCGCGCGAAGCTCCCTCGGTGATCTGTATGTTCACGTAAGGCACATCAGGCCTTCTCCAACGTGCATTGCAGCGGATGCTGGTTGCGCTTGGCGGCGTCCATCACCTGCGCGACCTTCGTTTCGGCCACCTCGAACGTGTAGACGCCGCAGGTGCCGATGCCGGTTTGGTGCACGTTGAGCATGACCTGGGTCGCCTCTTCCTGGCTCTTCTTGAAGATGCCCATCAGGATCGAGACGACGAACTCCATCGGCGTGTAGTCGTCGTTCATCAGCAGCACGCGGTACATTGACGGCTTCTTGGTCTTTTCGCGGACCTTGGTGGCGACACCGCGTTCCATGCCGTCATCCGCATCGCCGTCGCCGGGCCCCGTCGGAGGAACGGCGGGGACGCCGTCTCCGGGACCGGCCAGGACAATCGCGTCGAAGTCTGAGTCGAATGTGTTCGGCATATCCATTCTTATTCTAGGGCGATGCGCGCCTCTTGCAAAGTCGCGGCGATCCGTCCGGGGTGTCACATTTCCGCGCGCACCCACACTGTGCCTGCTGCCAGGGTTAAGAGGCGTTAACCCCATTTCAACCCGGACGGCCTTAGCGGTGCGCCATGAACTGGGTTCGTTCCGTCCTTTTTTCAATAGCGGCGGCCGTCACGCTGTGGACGGCGGCGTCTGCATGGGCGCAAACGGACGGCCGCTACGCCTCCATCATCGTCGATGCTAACCGGCTCGATGTGCTGCATGCCCGTCAGATCGACGCCCTGCGTCATCCGGCCAGTCTGACCAAGGTGATGACGCTCTATCTCGCCTTCGATGCGATCGACCAGGGACGCATGACGCTGGACCAGACCGTGCGCGTGTCCCCGTACGCCGCCGCCACCCCGCCCGTGAAGATGGGCCTGACCGCCGGGCAATCGGTCCGGCTGGACACGCTGATCCAGGCCGTGGCCGTCCGGTCGTCCAACGACGCGGCCGTGGTCCTGGCCGAAGCGCTGGGCGGGGACGAGGCCGGGTTCGTCGCGCAGATGAACGACACGGCCCGGGCGCTGGGCCTGCACCGCACCCGCTTCCGCAATCCGCACGGCCTGCCCGATCCGGACCAGGTGACGACGGCCCGCGACATGGCCAAGCTGGCTGTCGCCGTGCTGGAACGCTTTCCGCACCACTACCACTATTTCGGACAGAGCCATTTCCGCGGCGCGCGCAACACCAATGCGCTGCTGAGCCAGCGTGAGGATGTGGACGGGTTTAAGACCGGGTTCACTCGAGACTCCGGCCACAACCTCATCATCAGCGCGGTCCGGAACGAAGACCGAATCGTGGCGGTCGTCCTGGGCGGCGCGTCGCGCGATTCGCGCAACCGCCACATGTCCGACCTTGTGGACCGGGGCTTCGAAGTGATCGGACAGACGCAGGCCACGCCGGAGCCACAGATGGTCGCGGCGAGCGCGCCTGTACGGCGCGGACCTCCTGTCTGGGCCTTGCAGATCGACGGTTTCGACAGCCCGGCGGAAGCCGCCATCCTGTCCGAAACGCTGGTGCGCCGGAGCGGCGCGGGCGTGTCGGGGTCCAAGAGCGCCGTGCGCGGCGGCCGCATCTCGCACAGCATCCGCGTCGATGCGCTCGACCAGGCGACGGCCCGCGCCCTGTGCGCGGACCATGCAGCGCTGCTGTCCATCGCCCCGCGCCGATGCAAGGTTTTATCCATCGCCAAACCCGGCTAGGGAGCGCCGTCCGCCCACCAGCGAGAGCCGCGCCTGCATGAGACCGACCCATCCGCCTGCCCCGTCGGCCCGTGTGCCCACGGTCCAGACCGTGACCGCCCTGCGCGCCCGCATGGCCGCCTTCCGGGATGACGGTGAACGTGTGGCCTTAGTTCCGACGATGGGGGCACTGCATGACGGTCACCTGTCGCTGGTCCGGATCGCCAAACGGGTCGCCGACAAGATAGTGGTGTCGATCTTCGTCAATCCGGCCCAGTTCGCGCCGGGCGAGGACTTCGAAGCCTATCCGCGCGACGTGGCGGCCGATCTGGAGATGCTGGCTGCCGAAGGCGTCGATCTGGTCTACATGCCGGAGCGCGAGGCCATGTATGCGCATGATCACAGCACGTCCGTCATCGTCGGGGGCGTGGGCGACGGGCTGGAAACCGACTTCCGACCCACCTTCTTCCACGGCGTCGCCCTGGTCGTGTTGAAACTCTTCAACCAGGCCCGGCCCGATATCGCCGTCTTCGGAGAGAAGGATTACCAGCAACTGGCCGTGATCCGCCGCATGGTGCGAGATCTCGACCTGTCTGTGGACGTGCTCGGCGCGCCCATCGCACGCGATGCGCACGGCCTGGCCCTGTCGTCGCGCAATCGCTATTTCGACGAGACGCAGCTGGACACGGCACGTGCGCTCAACGCCGTCATGTTCGAGGCGCGCGACCGGTTGCAGGCAGGCGAATCGCCCGACACCGTACTGCGGGACGCCGGGGCCGCGATCCTCGAGGCAGGTTTCGGCAGCGTGGACTATGTCAGCCTCGCCGACGCCGCGTCCCTTGCGCCGCATGACGGCGGCGCGATCGCCAGCCCGCACCGTCTCCTGCTTGCCGCGCACTGCCACGGCGTCCGCCTCATCGACAATTGCGCGGTCCAGCCGCCGGAAAGCTCCACATGATTACGTTGCATCATCTCGAAAACTCCCAGTCCATACGCATCCTCTGGCTGCTCGAAGAACTCGGCCCGGAGAGTCTGGGCGGCGAATACGGCTTCAAGATGTATGACCGCGACCCGGACACGATGCTGGCACCTGCGGAGTTGAAGGCCCTGTCGCCGCTCGGCACCGCGCCGGTCATCACGGACGACGCGGTGGTGCTGGCGGAAAGCAATGCCGTCATCGACTACATCCTCGACCAAGCGGACGGCCACGATCTCCGCCCTGCGCCGGGCGACGAAGACCGGGCAAGCTACCTTTTCTGGTTCCACGCTGCGCAAGGCTCGTTCCAGTCGCTGCAGACCGGGCGGTTCGTGAACAGCCTCGCCGTGGAACGCTCGCCCCGGCTGGTGCGGCGGCTCATCGGCAAAGTGATGGGAATGCTGGACAGCGCCTTCTACGGCCCGCGCCTCGACGCGCTCATGGCGCAGATGGAGGACACGCTGTCACGCCACCCCTTCCTGGCCGGAAACCGTTTCACAGCCGCCGACATCGCCTTCGGCTATTCGCTGCAGATGGCGTCCATACGCGGCGGTCTGGGCGAGGACTATCCACACACCCAGGCCTATGTCGACCGGATGGAGGCCCGTCCCGCTTGGCAGGCCGCGCTCGCCAAGGACGGCAAGTTCGAGGGCATACCCTCCCGGAAATAGCGCGGCTGCCGCGCTCGCGGCTCTGGTCGATTGTCTGCCAAAACCCGGCGCGTCGAAACCTCTGAATATGTAAGGCCCGTCACATTGCCAGACGGATGGCTGCGCCATAACGGGGCGGCCGAAAACCGGGCCGGATTATCCGGCCCTTGCCAGACAGGGTATTCGAAAGACCATGCGCCACCGCTTCTCCCCGCTTCGCACAACACTTCTCGGCACGTCGCTGTTCGCGCTCCTCGGCGCACCGGCCCTCGCCCAGATGCCGGACGCCGAGCGGGTGGAGGATGACGGCTTCGTAGTCGAAGACGAGGTCGTCACCATCGGCACGCGCCGGGTCGCGCGGTCCGCCGCGGACACGCCCGCGCCGGTGGACGTGATCTCCGCGGTCGAACTCCGCAGCACGGCGTCGACCGACGTCCAGACGCTGCTCCGCACCGCCGTGCCGTCCTTCAATGTCGCCACGCAGCCGATCAGCGACACCGCGACCATCATCCGCCCGGCGAACCTGCGCGGCCTGTCCCCGGACCAGACGCTCGTGCTCGTCAACGGCAAGCGCCGCCACCGCAGCGCCATCATCACCTCGTTCGGCGGCGGGATTTCGGACGGGGCTCAGCCCGTGGACATCTCGTCCATCCCGTCCATCGCGTTGAAACAGGTCGAAGTGCTCCGGGACGGCGCATCATCGCAATACGGGTCCGATGCCATCGCCGGGGTGATCAACTTCAACCTTCAGGATGCGGCGCAGGGCGGCATGTTCGAAGCGCAGTTCGGCTCCACATATGACGGTGACGGCGACGAATGGCGCCTGTCCGGCAATATCGGCCTGCCGCTGGGAACGCAGGGCTTCGTCAACCTGTCCGCCGAATATGGCGAGGCCGACCCGACGGACCGCTCGGCGGTTCCCGACGACGTCCAGGCCCAGATCGATGCCGGCAACGCCGCCGTCGCGGATTTCGGCACGATTACGGGGGGCTTCAGCGATGACGGACCCTTCATCTGGGGGCGGTCCGGCGTGGAGGACGACCTGAAACTGTTCGTCAATTCCGGTCTGGACCTCAGCCCGACGACGAGCCTCTACGCCCATGGCGGCTACGCCTCGCGCACCGTGTCCAACAGCTTCTTCTACCGCGGCCTCAACCCGTTCGGCGCCATTGGCGGCTTCGGTCCCAACGGCCCGGCGGCCCGGGTCGGCGATCTCGACGGTGTGGGGACGGGCAGCGCCTGCCCGGCGGACATCCCCTTCTCCGGCCCCGCCGGTCTTCCGGACGCGGCTGTGGCCAGCCAGGTCGCCGCCGACCCGAACTGTTTCAGCCTGCTGGAAGTCTTCCCCGGCGGTTTCACGCCGCGCTTTTCGGGCGAAACCCGGGACTTCGGCCTGACCCTGGGCATCGAGGGCATCTGGGATCTGGGCGGCGGGATCAGCTACGACCTGTCCCTGACGCACGGCACCAACGAGGTGGACCTGTTCCTTGCCAACAGCTTCAATCCCTCGCTCGGCCCGGCCTCCCCGACCGACTTCTTCATCGGCGGCCAGCAACAGAGCGAAACCGTGCTGAACGCCGACTTCGCCTATCTCGTCGATCTGGGTCTTGCCTCCGAACTGTCCGTGGCCTTCGGCGGGGAGTATCGCGACGAGACATTCAGCATCGGCCAGGGCGACGCCGCGTCCTTCGCAGCCGGGCCCCTGGCGACGCAAGGTTTCGGCACGGGTTCCAACGGCTTTCCGGGTTTCTCGGACGATCTGAGCGCATCGCAGGATTCGATCGCCGCCTATGTCGACCTAGAGGCGGACCTGACGGGAGCGCTGACCCTGCAGGGCGCACTGCGCTACGAGGACTACTCCGCCTTCGGCGACACAATCGACTACAAGATCGCCGGTCTCTACCGGCTGACGCCCGCCTTCACCGTCCGGGCGACCCACTCCACGGGCTTCCACGCGCCCACTGCCGGACAGGCCAACCTCCAGCGCGTCAACGTCGAGGTGGTCGACAACCAACTGGTCGATGTCGCCAGCCTGCCTATCAATTCCGGCGCCGGACAGCTGGTCGCGGACTTCATCGCCTCCACCAATGGCGGCGTCCGACCGGAACTCGGCCCGGAAGAAGCAAACATCTTCACCGTGGGCGCGGCCTTCGATCTGGGTCCGACGACCTGGACGATCGACGCCTACCAGATCGATGTGGATGACCGCATCTCCGAAGCGCAAGGCATCGACTTCGGCGCCGTGGTCGATTTCGCCGCCGCCGATGCGGGTGTCACCCTGGGCGCAGGCCAGACCGTGGGCCAGGACATCGCCCAGCTCTCGGCCGCCGGGGTCCTGAGCGCATCTGACTTCGTCGGCTTTGAAAACCTCGCCCAGGTCAGCCTGTTCGCGAACTCCTTCGACACGCGGACGCGGGGTGTGGACGTGGTCGCGCGCTGGCCGTTCGCCTTCCTGAACGGCGCGTCCGCCCTCACGGTGGCCGCCAACTACAACGAAATCGAGGTGACGGACCGCGGAACGGTCAATCCGATCGACGATTTCCGTGTCGCCCAGCTGGAAGACCTGCTGCCCAACATCAAGGGCTTCGCCTCCTGGACCCATCAGCAGGGCCGCTGGAGCGGGCTGGTCCGGGCCAACTATTTCGGGGAATGGCGCGACGCCGTCTTCTTCGGCGACGGCGCGGCCGTGGAAGGCGACGAGATCATAGTGGATGCGGAACTGACCTATGAAGCCATGGACGGGGTCGAACTGATCGTCGGGGCAGCCAACATCTTCGACAACTTCCCGGACCGGCGCGGCAGCAATGCCAATGGCGATTTCCCGCTGGCAGCCTTCGGGCAGGTCTATCCGGACTTCTCGCCGTCGGGCTTTGTCGGCGGGCAGTGGTACACGCGTCTTCGCGTCACCTTCTAGGGCGCTACCAGGCGCCCAGCTCGACCAGCTTCTTCATGAGCGTGGGCGGCAATGCGTCGCCCTCGCCCAACGCCCCGTCCAGATCGGCGGGCGCATCCTCGGGCTGGAGGTAACGCCAGCCCTGAAAGGCCCGGCGGGGGGTCGGCACGACCGGGATCAAGGTTGGGTCCATCAGGATGGAGCAGGCCTTGCGGCCGCCCTTCTGCGTATCGTCCAGCGCCACGATCCGGTTGCGGCAAAGGATCATGCCCTTGATCACCCAGTAGATCGATCCGCCATCGAGGATCGCGTCCTTCTGCTTGGGAAACATGCGGGTGACGTGTTCATGGTGGGCGGACAGGCCCCGGGCGGTGCGCCGGGCCACGACCGTGTCCTGCCAGCTGGCCAGGGTCTGGATCGACTTCGACCCGACGGAGAGTTTCTGCAGATGCATCACGTCCGCGCTTGATACGCGGCTTGGCCCCTGCCGCAAGGGAGTGGCGCGGCGGCATGCAGTCGCTTAAGGTTCGGACGATGAAACGCCTGCTTCCCCTCGCATTCCTGTCTTTGATGGCCTGCTCTTTGATGGCCTGTGCTGGAACGGTCCCCGACCCGGACGCCGCGCAGACCGAGCGGCCCGGCGTGGTTCTGGAGACGGAGCTGGGCGAGATCCGGCTCAGCGTCCATCTGGACGATGCGCCGGTATCGGCCGGGGACTTCCTGAAATATGTCGACGAGGGCCTCTACGACGGCGAAGGCTTCTACCGCGTCGTCCGGCCCGACAACGATCCGCGCGGCATGGGCATGAGTCTCATACAGGGCGGCATCATCGACATCGGAACCGACGCGGACCGCTACGGCGATTTCGCCACGCCGCCCATCGCCCACGAGCGCACGACCGAGACGGGCCTGTCCAACGTTCGCGGGGTCGTCAGCATAGCCCGGGACGCCCCCGGCACGGGCAGTGCGGGCTTCTTCTTCATCAATGTCGGTGACAACAGCTTCCTCGATACGGGCGGAACGCGCAATCCAGACGGCGAGGGCTACGCCACCTTCGCCCGGGTCGTCGGCGGCATGGAGGTGGTCGAAGCCATCCAGGCGCGGGAGGCCGGTGGCGAAAGCCCTTCCCCCGCAACGACCGACCAGTACCTGACGGAGCCGGTCCGCATCCTGCGCGCCTACCGTACCTTCTGAACCCCGTTAGACAACCGCCCGACGCTCGGTTAAGCGCGCCCGCATGAGCGATGCCCCCATCCAGGTCGATCTGGTTTCCGATTTCGTGTGTCCGTGGTGCTGGCTCGGCTACAAGCAGTTCGCGGTTGCCGCGAAGGGCGCGAAACCGCGGCCGCAAATGACCTTTCGCCCTTACATGCTCGACCCGTCCGTGCCCGAAGAGGGCCAGGACTACCGAGATTACATGCGCGCCAAGTTCGGCGAGGGATCCGGAGACCGCTTCAAGGAAAGCCGCGCCCATCTGGAACGCGCGGGCGCGGAGCACGGCATCGCCTTCGATTTCTCCGCCATCACGCGCCGCCCCAACAGTCTCCACGCGCACCGGCTGATGAAGTGGGCTCAGGGGCAGGACTCAGGCAACGCAGTCGCGGAAGGCATTTTCCGCGCCTATCACGAACAGGGCCGCGACATCGGCGACACGGATGTGCTGGCCGACATTGCGGACAAGGCGGGGCTCGACGGCGATCTGGTCCGGGAACTGCTCGCCCGCGACGACGACAAGCTGGAGATCCAGCAGGAAGCCATGTTTTTCAAGGGGTTGGGAGTATCCGGCGTGCCGACCTTCATCTACAACGGACAGTTCGCGGTCCAAGGCGCGCAGGAACCCGACAAACACAAGCGCGCCTTCAAGGAAGCGCTGAAGAATCCACCGGAAAACTAGGGGACAACCACCATGACCACTTTCCAGATCGTCGCGCTCTATGTCGCACTCAGCCTTATCTTCAATCCCTATCTGATGCTGCGCATCGGCCGGACGCGCCTGGCCAAGCAGATCAATCTGGGCGACGGGGGCGATCCGGACATGGTGGCCCGCGTGCGCGCGCACGGCAACTTCACGGAAGTCGCGCCCCTGGCGCTGATCGGACTGATTGCCATCGCCATGATGGGCGGCGCGCCGCTTTTCCTTCACATCTTTGGCGCGGCCTATTTCGTCGGCCGTATCCTGCACTTTCTCGGCATGAACGGAACCTTCGGTCAGGGCCGCCTCATCGGCACGGTGATGACGCTGCTCGTTTTCCTCGGCCAGGGCCTGTACCTGCTCTATCTCATCTTCCTGCACGGACCCGTCTGATTTGCCTGCCTCCGAGCCTCTCTCCCTCGAGCCACTGGACGCGCCGCTCTCCGCGCTGATCGCGCATGCTCGCGCCGCCGGGGCCGACGCCGCCGACGCGCTGGGCCTGTATGGCCGGGCCTCGTCCATTGCCGTTCGGGGCGGAGAGCTCGAAGACATCGACAACAGCGAAGGCACGGATGTCGGACTTCGCGTCATGGTCGGACAGCGGCAGGCCTCCGTCTCGTCTTCCGACC
>JBARXH010000285.1:0-8653 GCA_049647245.1 Litorimonas sp. | reverse complement strand
CCTCTTGCGTCCACAGCCGTCCGTGCGCGCCGGGGCCGACACCGACATAGTCCCGCCCGCGCCAGTAGGCGAGATTATGCGCGCTTTCATGGCCGGGCCGGGCGAAGTTGCTGACTTCGTAATGGCGGTAGCCTTCCGCGCTCAGCCGGGCACGGATGGCCTCGAACGCATCGGCGCTGCGGTCTTCGTCCACGGCGCGGCTCTGCCCGCGCGCTTCGGCCCGCGCGAAGGCCGTGCCCGGCTCCACCGTCAGTTGGTAGGTGGAGATATGCGGCACGCCCAGCGCCAGCAGCATGTCGAGATCGTGGGACAGGCGGTCCACCCCCTCGCCCGCCACACCGAAGATCAGATCGGCCGAGACGGACCGGAACGTCGCCACGGACCGGGCGACGGCCGACTTCGCCTGCGCACCGTCGTGATCGCGGCCCAGCCGGGACAGAACCGCGTCGTCGAAGCTCTGCACGCCGAGCGAGAGGCGGGACAGGCCAGCCGCCCGCCACGCCTCCAGACGCGCGTCGGTCACGTCGTTGGGATTGGCTTCGAGGGCGATTTCCGCATCCTCCACCCCCCAAAGCCGGTCGATCGCCGCACAGAAAGTGGAGAGCTGCGCCTTCGTCAGCAGCGACGGCGTGCCGCCGCCGAAATGCACGGATGCGACATGGCGTGGGCCGGTCCACGCCCGCCAGTGGGCGAGATCGGCCACCATGGCCTCGACCAGAGAGTCCGCCTCTCCGGCCCTTCGGTCAAGATGGACGTTGAAATCGCAGTAGGGGCAGATGCGGGCACAGTAGGGCCAGTGCAGATACAGGGCGAGCGGCGAGGTCTCCCCGCCCCCCGGCGCGGCTTCCGCTTCAGCTTTCGGGCGCGCCATAGGGGAACTGGTCGGCCATGAATTTGGCGAAGGCGTCGGCGCGGTGGCTCTTGGCGTGCTTCTCCTCCGGGTCGATCTCCGCGAAGGTCTGCGTGTCGCCCGTCATGACGAAGATGGGATCGTAGCCGAAGCCCCGCTCGCCGCGCGGCGGCCAGACGATGTCCCCGTCGCACACGCCCTCATAGACTGTGTCGGAGCCGTCGGGAAACGCGAGGCAGAGCGCGCAGCGGAAGCGGGCGCTGCGGTCCTCGCTGTCCGCGAGTTCCCGGTGGACGCGCTCCATCGCTCTGCGAAAGTCCCGGTTGCCCGCTTCGTCTTCCGCCCAGCGCGCCGCGTGGATACCCGGCTTGTCGCCCAGCGCATGCACGTCCAGCCCGCTATCGTCGGACAGGGCCGGATGGCCGGATGCCGTGGCTGCGGCGACGGCCTTCAGACGCGCATTGCCGGCATAGCTGTCTTCCGTCTCCTCCGGCTCGGGCAGGTCCAGCTCGGCTGCGCTGATGGTGGACAGGCCGAACGGCTCCAGCAGGGCGCGGATCTCGCGGACCTTGCCCTGATTGTGGGAGGCCACGACCACCGTATCGCCTTTGGCGAGGCGGCGCGGGGTTTCGGATATGGGATTTGTGCCGGTCATGGCGCGCACATAGGTCTGTCCCCGCAGCGGCGCAACAGGCAGGCGGCCGCGCTGAGGGCGGGGCGCAACGCCCGCTTGCACGCGCGGTTTTATCGTTTAACAACACGGGGATGCCCGAACCCGCCCCCTACGACACAGAGACTCCGACTCTTGCCCTCGGCAAGCCCGTGGCGGGCGGGCTGATCCTGCTGTTGCGGGTGGTGCAGGGCCTGATGCTGGTGGGCCTGGTCGTTCTGTCGGCCTGCGCGCTCGCCTTCCTGTTCGACACGCCGCTCTATGACTGGCTGATGTCCAATAGCAGCTCCGAGACCCTGCCCAGCCGGGGCCGGTTCGCCTTTGCCTGCGCCACGGGCGCGATCACGGCGGCGGCCTGGCTGGCCGTCCTGTCCATCCTCATCCGGGTGATCCGCACCGTGCAGGACGGCGATCCCTTCGTGGAGGAGAACATCGTGCGCCTGCGCGCCATGTGGATGCTGATCGCGGCGACGGAAATCTTCCGCATCGTGGTCCACAGTTTCGCCGACATCAGCGTCGGCGCCCTGGGCGTCGCCCCGGCCGAGACCGGCATGGACATCCGCATCGGGACCTGGTTTCTCGTGCTGGTCATCGCGGCGCTCAGCGAGGCGTTCCGTCAGGGCGCGGAAATGCGCGCCGAGGCGGAGCTGACCATCTGATGGCGATCCAAGTCAATCTCGACCGCGTCCTGCTCGACCGCAAGATGAGCCTGACGGAACTGGCAGAACGGGTCGGCATCACGCTCGCCAACCTGTCCATCCTCAAGACCGGCAAGGCCCGCGCCGTGCGCTTCTCCACGCTCGACGCGCTCTGCCGCGAACTGGACTGCCAGCCCGCGGACATATTGGAGTATGTCGCCGACGAGGCCTGATTCTCTCCGGCTTGCCGCCGTGCGATACGGCCTAACCCAACGCCGCCTTCTGAGCCGCGCACAGCTCTCCCACGCCTTTTCTCGCCAGGCGCATCAGCTCGTCCATCTGCTCGCCCGTGAAGGGCTCGTCCTCGGCGGTGGCCTGGACCTCGATGATGCCGCCTGTCTCCGTCAGCACGAAATTGGCGTCCGCCTGGGCGGCGCTGTCTTCCACATATTCGAGGTCGAGGCGGCAGGTGCCGTCGACGATGCCGCAGGACACGGCGGCCATGGGGGCGGTGACGGGAGTCTTTTCGATCACCCCGTCGGCGACCAGACGCGCGCACGCTTGGCTGAGCGCGACCCAGGCACCGGTGATGGCCGCCGTGCGGGTGCCGCCGTCCGCCTGCATGACGTCGCAATCGACCACGATCTGGCGCTCGCCCAGAGCTTCGAGATCGGTCACGGCGCGCAGGCTACGACCGATCAGACGCTGGATCTCCACCGTGCGGCCGCCCTGCTTGCCGCGTGCGGCTTCGCGGCCGTTGCGCGTGTGCGTGGAGCGCGGCAGCATGCCGTATTCCGCCGTGACCCAGCCACGGCCCTTGCCCTTCATCCAGCGCGGGACGTTTTCATCGACGCTGGCCGTCACCAGCACGTGCGTGTGTCCGAAACGGATGAGGCAGGAGCCTTCGGCGTAGCGCGACACGCCCGTTTCGATCGAGACGGGGCGGAGCGCGTCGAGGGCGCGGGCTTCCGGGCGGGGAGAGGTCATGGGAGGGTCCGTGGCTGGATGTGGAATAGGCGAAACGGGATTCGAAGCCGGGCTTTGTGACGTGCGGCGTCCGAAGGCAAGGCGAAGCCTGTCTCAAGCCTTGCAGGCCGCGCCGCGTCCGCCCAAATAGCGCCCTGCATGTCGGCCTCCTCCTCCATCCCGCCGGGCGCGCTTTCGCCCAGCTTTCCGCTCTCCGAGCTGGACTCCCGGGCGCGGGACATCTTCGGATCCGTGGTGTCCGCCTATCTGGAAACGGGCGCGCCAGTGGGCTCCAAGGCGCTGGCCCTGTCCGGCACGGCCCTGTCGCCCGCCTCCATCCGCTCCGTCATGGCCGAACTGACCCGCATGGGTCTGCTGGAATCCCCGCATGTGAGCGCGGGCCGCCAGCCGACGCAGGTGGGCCTGCGTCTCTATGTGGACGGACTGCTGGAGTTCGGGGACATCGGTGCGGAGGAACGCCGCCGTCTGGAAGCGCAGATCGCCGCCGGAGGCCGCGAACCCGACCGGGTGTTCAGCGAAGCCTCCATGCTGCTGGCAGGTCTGGCGGGCGGCGCGGGGCTGGTGCTGGCGCCGGACGTGGCGGGCGAGTCCGCTCTATCCCATGTGGAGTTTGTCGGACTGGACGATGGCCGCACGCTGGTCGTGATGGTCCATGAGGACGGCCGGGTGGAGAACCGCCTGATGCCCCGCCCCGAAGGCGTCCTGACTGCCAGCCTGGAGCGGGCGGGATCGTTCCTGTCGCGCCGCCTGCGCGGGCGCAGGCTCAGCGATGCGCGCGCCGACATATTGGAGGAAATCCATCAGGGCCGCGCCGCGATCGACGTGGCGGCCGCGCGGCTGGTGAAGCAGGGTCTGGCGGCGTGGACGGACGAACCCGTACGCTCCCGTAAACTGATCGTCCGTGGACAGGCGCGGCTGCTTGACAATCTGGACGCCCGAACCAACGTGGAGGCCGATCTGGAACGCATCCGGATGCTGTTCGAGGATCTGGAACGCAAGGAGGAACTCATCTCTCTGCTCGACCAGACGGAACATGCGGACGGGGTGAGGATTTTCATCGGGACGGAGAACCCTCTCTTCTCCCTCGGCAGCTCCAGCGTCGTGGTCGCCCCGTACCGCGACGGCGAAGGCAAGCTGCTCGGGGCGCTGGGGGTGATCGGGCCGACGCGGCTGAACTACGGCCGGGTCATTCCGATGGTGGATTTGACGGCGAAGCTGGTCGGCGAGACGCTGACGCGACGAACATAAAGGACGACGAGACACATGTCTGGTGAGAACGGAATGGACGAATGGGATGCGCTGCAGGCGCAGATCGACGCGGGCGGCGCCGACAAGATGAAAGATGGCAAGATGGAGCGCAAGCCCACCGAAGCCGAGCTTCGCAAGGCGGCCGACGCCTTCCTGAAACAGCACAAGGACGTGGTGTCCGACGAGGACGGGGACGCCCCCTACCCTGAATCCGTCATGGAAGACGGCGAAGTCGTGGCGGACGGCACCGGATCGGCCGCAGACGCCGCCCGCATCGCGGAGCTGGAAACGGAACTCGCCACCCTCAAGGACCAAGCCCTGCGCGTGCGCGCCGAGGCCGAAAACATCCGCAAGCGCTCCGAACGCGAGGTCCAGAACGCCAAGCTCTACGGGGTGGAGAAGTTCGCCGGCGACGTCCTGTCGGTCTATGACAATCTCTCCCGCGCCCTGCACACGATCGACGGCCAGGCAAGAGAAGAGCTGGGCGAGAACGCCCGCAACCTCGTCTCCGGCATCGAACTGACGGAGAAGGACCTGACCGCCGCTCTGGGCCGCCACAACATCAAGCCGGTGGACGGTGTCGGCTCCAAGTTCGACCCCAACGTCCACCAGGCCGTGGCCAACATCCCGCACCCGGAAATCGAAAAGGGCCACGTCGCCGCCGTGATGCAGCAGGGCTTCACCATTGGCGACCGGACCTTGCGCGCGGCCATGGTGGCGGTGAGCACGGGTAAGGGCTAGCCCCACGGATTTGCTTCCCCGCAAGGGGTCTAAGGCGCGCGAAGCGCGGCGTAGCAAATCCCCGCGATAGCGGTCCGTCCCAAAGGACGGAAAGGGGATGTTGCGTCGCGAGCAAAACCATCTCGACGCCGATCACAAAATCAATGTCCGCTCGCCGCTTCGCGCCAATCCGTTCGCTTTCGCTCACGGCATCGCGCTATATTCGGTCCCCCGGACCGAATATTGGAAACGCGCGATGCCCGAACTCCCCGAAGTCGAAACGGTCCGCCGCGGCCTCGCGCCCGTCCTGGAAGGACGCACCATCACGCGCGTGCAGCTCAACCGGCCGGACCTGCGCTTTCCTTTCCCCGACGATTTTGCCGCCCGCATCGAAGGCCGGCGAATCGAGCGTCTGTCGCGGCGGGCCAAGTTCCTGCAGGCCGACCTGTCTTCGGGCGAGCGGCTCTTCATGCATCTGGGCATGAGCGGGCGGTTCATCCTGGAGGGCGACCAGCTGGGCGAGTTCACCCACGCGCACGACGCCGATCCCAAGCACCATCATGTCGTCTTCACGACCGAGGACGGCAACACGGTGACCTACAACGATCCGCGCCGCTTCGGCTTCATGGAACTGGTCGGGGCGGACGAGCCCTACCGGTTGGACGGCATCGGGCCGGAGCCGCTGTCCAACGACTGGAACGCACCGGAGCTGCGCAAGGTCCTGAAGGCCAAGAAGACGCCGATCAAGCTCGCCCTGCTCGACCAGCGGGTCGTGGCGGGCCTCGGCAACATCTATGTGTGCGAAGCCCTGTTCCGGGCCGGAATCAGCCCGGGCCGGGGCGCGGGCCGCCTCTCGGTTCCGGAAACGGAACGGCTCGTCGGCCACGTCAAGGACGTGCTGGCCGAGGCCATCGAGGCGGGCGGGTCTAGCCTTCGCGACCACCGCCAAGCCGATGGTGCGCTCGGCTACTTCCAGCACCGCTTTGCCGTCTACGGCCGGGAGGGCGAACCCTGCCCCGCCTGCGCCCGGCCCGTCTCGCGGCGCGTCCAGGGCGGACGCAGCACCTTCCACTGCCGCAGCTGCCAGCGCTGAGCCGAACGGGCGCTTGCGTTGCGTTGGCCGCTGGAACCGCATAAGCGGCCCGTCTGGCTGGACGCTCTCCAAGAAGAGCGCCTGCCGACGAGAGAGAACCGACCAGAACATCCGAAGAGAGACTCATGGCCTACGAGCTGATCGAACTGGACAAGGACGGGCGCGTCGCCACGATCCGGCTGAACCGTCCCAAGGCGCTGAACGCGCTGAACGCGGAGATGATTGGCGAGGTCGCCCACGCGCTAGGCGAACTGGAGGCCGACGACGCGGTGGGCTGCGTGATCCTGACGGGTCACGACAAGGCGTTCGCCGCCGGAGCCGACATCAAGGAGATGGTCGATGACGACTATCTGAGCATCTACAAGACCGACCGGTTCGAAGCCAACCATTGCGCCATCGAACGATTCCGCAAGCCGATCATCGCCGCCGTGTCCGGCTACGCGCTGGGCGGCGGGTGCGAGATCGCCATGATGTGCGACTTCATCATCTGTTCCGATACGGCCAAGTTCGGCCAGCCGGAGATCAATCTGGGCGTCATCCCCGGCATCGGCGGCACGCAGCGCCTGCTGCGCGCGGTCGGCAAGGCCAAGGCGATGGATCTCTGCCTGACGGGACGCATGATGGACGCGGCCGAGGCCGAGCATAGCGGCCTCGTCGCCCGTGTCGTGCCCGCCGACGAGTTGATGGACACGGTCCGCGACGCCGCCAAGAAGATCGCGGGCCATAGCGGGCTCGCCAACATGATCCTGAAGGAAGTGATCGAAGTGGGGATGGAAACGACCCTGCGCGAAGGCATCCGGTTTGAGCGCCGCATGTTCCAGAGCCTGTTCACGACCGAAGACCAGAAAGAGGGGATGACGGCGTTCATCGAAAAGCGGAAGCCGCACTTCAAGCACCGTTAGTCCTAAATAGGCGAAAACGTCGCCTACTGGCCGCGGGGCGGCGCGCGCAGGCGAAGCCGAGCACGGGGTTCTGCGGCCACCTGCGCCGGAAGGCGCAGTGAGCGGCAGCGAAAGCCCGATCTATGTCAGGCCTGTCTTTGATGTCTTGTCGTCAGATCCCATGTCACCTCTGACAGAATCTCTTGGGAACGGAGCCAGAGTGGGAGGGTCGTCTCCCACTCGAACGGGCTCTCGCTGCCGTTCGCCGCGCGGGACGCGCGGTGCCTTTCGCCCGGTGGGATAGCGATGCTCAATCAGATTGACATCGGTCGCTTCGCTCCCTAGATGACTTCCCGAATGACGGCCTGCGCCACTCGCGCGGGCCTCTCTTTGTTTGAACATGATGAAAGACTGACATGGCGAATACGTCGTCCGCGAAAAAGAATGTGCGCAAGATGGAGCGCAAGACGGCCGTGAACATGGCCCGCCGGTCCCGCGTGCGGACCTTCCTGCGCCGCGTCGAGGATGCGATCGCATCCGGCGACAAGGCCGCAGCCAATGACGCGCTGCGCGCGGCCGAGCCCGAACTGATGCGGGCCGTCACCAAGGGCGTCTACCACAAGAACACGGCGTCGCGGAAAATCTCCCGCCTGTCCGCGCGCTGCAAGGCCCTCGGCTAAGCCGACCTCGCCGACAGACTTGCAATGATCCAGCCGGGCTCTCGCGCCCGGCTTTTTCGTGCGCGGTCGTCTGGCGCGGAAGGCGCGACCCCATGCGTCCCGCGCAACCCGACTGCCGCACCCTGACAGAGAGTCGCAGCCCCGGCTGCAAATCCCTTGATCGAGATGAAAGTCGTTCCGGTAGCGGTCCGGATGTTTGCGAGTCCTGAAGCATGAAATGTCACGGGTGCGAAACTTTCATGACAGCTAGAATCTTGCGATTCTTGCCTTTTTCAGAGTCAACTTTTCTTTCCTGCCGAAACGCCTGATTCTGCCGTTGACGCTCGGCGAAAGAGTCGTGTTTAACAGGGGTGGGAGAGACGGTCAGGGACGACGGCTCTTGGAGTTCTCAAAGCGTGGCGTGGGGCGCCGCCATGGGGACTCCCCTTTGAAAATTGTTGAATAGCAATGGCTTACCCGTGTGAGCCTGCTGGTCAAATGTGGAGTGACGTCGATGGCAAGTGTGAGAAAACCGGCAAATGAGCGCCCCAGCGGGGACGTCGAGACCGTGCCGGATCTCTACACGGGCGAGCCGCCCATCCAGAGCGCGCACAACACGTGGAAGGCCGTGGACGAGGACCTCGCCCGCGCCCTGGGCCGCAACGTCCACCGCGCCTGGACCGGGCAGCTCTACATTCAGGCTGCCGACGCTCGGACCGTAACCCTGTCGGCCCCGTCCGCCTTCGTCGCGACCAAGATCAACGGCCACTATGCGGACACGATCCGCCGCCTTTGGGAAAAGCATGACCGGGTCGATCCGCCCCGCAGCGTGCGCGTCGTGACGGGAACGCGCCGCAGCGCTTCCCCGGCCGCCCTCAACGCCGCCGGCGCGCGGCCCAGCCTGCAC
>JBARXH010000284.1:0-6277 GCA_049647245.1 Litorimonas sp. | reverse complement strand
GCTCTACGCCGCGCAGGGCCAGGAGGCGGTCAGCGCGTCGGACTCCCGCCTCGACATGGGCAACGAGACGCTCAGCAAGCTGTTCGCGCCCGCCCGCGCCATGACCGAAGACGAAATCCGGGGCACGATCCGCCGTTTCGCCGAAACCGCTCTGGCCGCGCAGGCCTGCGGCTTCGACGGGGTCGAGATCCATGCTGCCCACGGCTACCTGCTGGCGCAGTTCCTGTCCCCGCTGACCAATCGCCGCGACGACGGATGGGGCGGCGCGCTAGAGAACCGGGCGCGCCTTCTGCTAGAGATTGTCCGCGCGGTGCGCGACCGGGTCGGCTCGGACTTCATCGTGGGCGTGAAGCTGAACAGCGCGGACTTCCAGCATGGCGGGTTCGACGTGCGAGACGCCGCGCAGGTCGTGGACTGGCTCGGCGCGGAAGCGGTCGACTTCGTGGAGATCAGCGGCGGAACCTACGAGTCCGCCGCCATGATGGGCGACAGCCAGGACGGCCGCATCAGCCAGAGCACGGTCGAACGCGAGGCCTACTTCCTGGAGTTCGCGGAAGACATCGCGGCCGCCGCGACCCTGCCGATCATGGTGACAGGCGGCATCACGCGGCGGGAGACGGCGGAGCGCGTCGTGGCGTCGGACAAGATCGAGCTGGTCGGCCTCGCCCGCGCCCTGATCATCACGCCTGACCTGCCAAACCGCTGGAAATCGGGCGAGACGACCGCCGGCCCCGTGCAGACCGTCCGCTGGAAGAATGCGGCCCTGCGCTCGCTCGCCAACATGGCGCTCGCCAAGGCCAATCTGCGCCGGATGAGCCGAGGCGAGACGCCGAAGCGAAAGATCAACCCGGTGCTGGCCAGCCTCGTCCAGCAGAAGAACCAGGCCGTGCAAAGCAAACGCTACAGGACGTGGATGGAGGGGCGGTCGTCTTAAGCCGCCCCGCTCTCTCCCCTACTTTTCCCCGCCCATCCCCAGCTTCTCCTCGATGCCGATATCGAAGGCCGGCATGGGGTCGTCGCGCGTGGCGTCCTCGGCGAGGTAGGTGTCCATCCAGCGCATCAGGCGGTAGGCATAGTCGAGGCGGGCGGCCGCGCGGCGGTTGCCGTGGCCTTCGCGCGGATAGAAGACCAGTCGCACGGGCGTGTCGGTCCGCACCTTCATGGCGCGGTAGAGTTCCATCGACTGGCTGGGGTGGACGCGCGTGTCGCGCTCGCCGTGCAGGATCAGGGTCGGCGTGGTCGACTGGCCCGCATGGAAGATGGGCGAGCGCTCCAGCAGGTTCATCCAATTGTCCTCCCACGGCCAGCGCAGCGAGTGGACGAGATGCATCTCGTTTGGGATGTCGCTCGTGCCGAATTTGGAGATCTGGTTGGAAATGCCAACGAACGGCACGGCGGCCGCGAAATGCTCGGACTGGGCCGTCGCGCCCCACATGGAGGCATAACCCCCGTAGGAGCCGCCCGTGATGCCGACCCGGTCCGCATCCGCGATCCCGGCTTCGACCAGGGCATTCTTGGCGTCGACCAGATCGTTGAACTCCGCCCCCGCATAGTCGTCCTGGTGCTCCTTGGCGTAGGCGACGCCGCGTCCCGTGGACCCGCGGTAATTGGGGTAGAAGACGGCGTAGCCATCACCTGCGCCGAATTGGCCAGGACGCGAATAGGCCGTGACCCAGCCGTCGGAATCGTGCGCTTCCGGCCCGCCGTGCACCGTCAGGATCAGCGGCCAGCCGCCGCGCGGGGCGGCGCCTTCGGGCGTGATGAGGACGCCTTCGACCTCGCGGCCATCGCGGGCGGTGAAGGAAAAGGCGCGCTGCGGCGCGAGGTCGATATCCGCGAGCCATTCATTGTGGTCGGTCAGCTTGGAAACGCGGCCCGGCATCACCGAAAAGACTTCGCGCGGGTGGGCGGGGCTGTCGGCCGTCAGATAGATGCGGCCCTGCGCGCCCACAACCACGTCGCGCACCACGATGTCGTCGGGCGTGGCGAAGGTGCGTTCCTCATTGCCTTGCAGGTCATAGGCGACCAGCGCGCTTTCCACGCCGCGGTGGGCGTTGGCGACGATCGTGTCCGTGTCGAGCCATTCCACGTCCATTACGTGCTGCAGCGCGTCCGGCGTCAGCTGGGTGTAGCTGCCGGTCGCGAGGTCGGCGAGCATGATCACCCCGGTCGAGGTGTCCCCGATATCCGTGCCGGCCAGAAAGGCGATACGGCGGTTGTCCGGAGAGATCCTGAACCCGCCCAGCTTGCCCGGCGTGGCGACCTCGGCGCGCACGGTGCCGCTGGCGGCGTCGATCACGTGCAGGCGCGATTTCATGAGCACGTCGTCCACCAGAGCGCTCGGCACGGCGGACACGACCAGCGTGCGGCCGTCGCCGGACAGTTCCAGTCCCGTCACATGCTTGTCGGAATAGCGCAGCTCGGCCTCCGCTTCGTCCCCGCTCAGGGACACGGTCCAGAGACCGCCCATGCGCTGGTCTTCCTCGTAGGCGTAGGCATCGAAGCCCTTGTCCTTGAGCGCCGACGTGTCCTGGGCCTTCTCCGTCGCGACGAAGTAGAGCCGCCCGCCATCCGGCGACATGGCGTAGTCGCCGATAGCCGTTTCGTGTTCGAAGACCTTGGTCGCCTCGCCGCCGTTCAGCGGAAGCGCGTAGAGGCTGGACATCTTGTCGTCGCCGCGGCGCGTGACGAAGTGGATCGTCTGTCCGTCCGGGCTGAACTGCACGCGGCCTACGCTCCCTTCGCCGGACGCGAACTGCACCGCCTCCTGGCCGGGACGCTTCACGAACAGCGTACTCCTGGCTGTGCCGTCCTTCTCGCCCGCATGCAGATCGGGCGTCCTGGACACGGTGTAGGCGAGGGTCTGCCCGTCCGGTGACACGGCCAGATTGCCCGCATTGGCGATCTTGGCGATGTCCTCGATCTCCATGGGCGCGGCGAGCGCGGGCGCGGCAGCCATCGTGGCGGACAGCGCGAACGCCGTCGCGAGCAGGGAGGCGGTGTTGGTCAGGCGGGACAATGTCATACGGTATCCTTTGGGCATGGGGTCGGGCATCGGTTGCATAGCGGGCTTATAGGGCAAACGGTGCCCCAAACTAGCGTCCCGGAGCAAATAGCGGCGATTGATGCGGCAGACCCGAAGCCGGCGGACGCCGGCTCAATACCGGCGGACCGTATCGAACGTCCGGTCCGGCCGATAGGGCGCGAGCGCCTCGATCCGTGTGTCCGACACGATCTCCGTCGCCGCCAGCTTCCCGACGACGGGGGCTAAGGACACGCCGCTATGCATGATTGCGATGTAGCTATCGGGCTCCGATCGTGTCGGACCCAGCACCGGATGACCGTCCACAGGCAGGGGCCGCCAGCCGATATGGACGGACTCCATCCGGGCCTTGGCCATTCCGGGCACATAAAGCTCGGCGACCCGGCGGATCCGTTCGAAATGCTGTCGGGCATGGGCGGCGTCCGGGAAGACGATGGGACGATCCGCCAATCGCATGGCATGCGCTTCGGTCTCCGGCGCTCCGTCCTGCTCGCCGAGCACGACCCGGCCGTCCAGGCGCTGATGCAGATGCACACCCGGCGCGATGACCAACCGCTCCAGGAGCGGCGGCATGGGGCGGGTGATCGCGATCACGCCGGGCGTGGAGCGCTGCGGCAGCCTTGTCCCCGCAAAGGCCTGCGCCACGCCGGGGGTCGCCCCGGTCGCCAGCACCAACCGGTCAGCAGGAATGGAACCCGTGCTCGTCTCGACCGCGCGGATGCCGTCCACATTCGAGACCACGCCTTCCAGCCGGCAGGGGTAGCGCAGGTCCGCGCCGGTCTTCCTTGCCGCTTCCAGCAAGGCCCAGGTCGCGAGCACGGGATCGATGGCCGCGTCATTGGGCGACACTGCGGCCCGGCGCGCATCGCCGAACGTCACGCGCGGTTCCAGGGCCTCCATGCGCGCGCGGTCGATCATCTCTGCTGGCTCGCCCCAGGCGACCTGCTCCTCGATCTGCTCCGCCAGCCTGTCCTGCCGCGCTTCGCTGTCGAACCACTCGATGGAGCCGCCTCCCTTGAGAGGGATGCCGAGGGCCTTGGACAGGGATCTCCAACCCGCCACGCCGTCCTGGTTCAACGCATGATAGTGCCGCGGCTGTTTCGCCCAGCTGGCATTGATCCAGGCGAAATTGCCCAATGTGGTCTGGCTCGCCGGAGCGGCCGCGTCGATGACGGTCACGGCCGCACCCTGCCGTGACAGGTGGTAGGCGATGGACGCACCCACGATGCCCGCGCCCGCAACGACCACGGAAGGGTTCGCTTGCGAAGAGCCGGACCTCGCACAGCCCGCGATCAGTGCCGCGCCCGTCAGGTGCAGCAGCGTCCGACGATCCATCATGCCCAGGCCCTCCCGTCGCCCTGATGTTCCGCAACGAGCCTGGTTTTCCGCGACGGAGACGGGACCGTCAATCGTGGCTACAGCCCGATGCTCTGATAGTGCAGGGCGATGTCGCTGATGGCGACGTAGAAGGCGGCCGTGCGAAGGTCTTCGAGTTCGGGCTTCTCCTTCAGCGCGGCGCGGATGTTCTGGTAGGCCAGCCGCATCGTGTCGTCGAGACCGGCCCGGACGAGATCCAGTTCGTCCGCGCCGTCCATGAACTCGCTCTTGAACTCCTCGGTGAACTTGATGCCCTGGTCTTCCAGCGCCTCGATCAGGTGCCGATTGCGGGATTCCTCGTTGCGGCGCTGCATCCGGCCGAACCGGATGTGGCTGATATTCTTGACCCACTCGAAGTAGGACACGGTCACGCCGCCCGCATTGGCGTACATGTCCGGGATGATGGTCACGCCGCGGTCGCGCAGGATCTTGTCGGCCTTGGCCGTGACGGGGCCGTTGGCGGCCTCGATGATCAGCTTGGCTTTCACCTTGTAGGCATTGTCGAGGTTGATCTGCCCTTCCAGCGCGGCCGGGATCATGATGTCGCAACGGTCCTCCAGCGCGGTGCGGCCGTCCTCGTCGAACTCCCCGCCGTCGAATTCCGCCAGGGGACGCCCGGCCATGAGGTGCATCTTCAGCGCCTCGATATCCAGCCCGTCCGGATTGCGGATCGCGCCCTCGCGCTCGATCACGGTGACGACCTTGGAGCCGTCCTCCTCGGACACGAACTTGGCGGCGTGGTAGCCCACATTGCCGAGACCCTGAACGACCACGGTCTTGTCCTGCAGATCGCCGCGCAGGCCGGCGGCCTCGACATCCTCCTCGTGACGGAAGAATTCCCGCAAGGCATATTGCACGCCCCGGCCCGTGGCCTCCACGCGGCCTTCGATCCCGCCCAAGTGGACGGGCTTGCCGGTCACGCAGGCGATATTGTCGATATTGTCGTTATGCAGGCGGCGGTACTCGTCCATCATCCAGCTCATCTCGCGCTCGCTCGTGCCCATGTCGGGGGCGGGCACGTTGAGCGAGGGGTGGATCAGGTCGCGGCGGGACAGCTCGAAGGTGAAACGGCGCGTGATGCGTTCCAGCTCTTCTTCGTTCCAGTCCTTGGGATTGATGCACAGCCCGCCCTTGGAGCCGCCGAAGGGGACTTCCACCAGCGCGCATTTGTAGGTCATCAGCGCGGCCAGCGCCTCGACCTCGTCCTGATTGACGTGGGAGGAGTAGCGGATGCCGCCCTTGACGGGTTCGCGGTGTTCGGAATGGACCGACCGGTAGCCGACGAAGGTCTTGATTTCGCCGCGCAGCTTCACGCCGAAGCGCACGATGTAGGTCGCGTTGCAGACCCGGATCTTCTCGATCAGGGCCGGCGACAGGTCCATGAACGAGGCCGCGCGGTTGAACATGAGCTCCACGCTCTCGCGGAAACCGAGTTCTCCGGTGTGGGCCTGGGGGTTGCGGTGCTTGGCCATGGGGGCCTCCTGAGTCCGCGGCTCCCGGTCCTTTGCGGGGCCGCGCGGTTCGGTCCTGTTCGCCGCGCGCCATAGCGCAGCCCGGACGCCCTGTCCTTTTCAAAAGAGACACTCTTTCCGGGACGGAACACCCCTTTCGTGCGTGAAGGCTTGGGCCAATAGGGTTGACGGATCGTTGACGCGCCGCGCGTCCGGTCGGTCCAGGTCCGGTTCGGATCCGGAACATTCCGCTTGCGCCTTAACCGCCCTTTAGCGCGTTGCGGCGTAGAAGGACGGCCCGCCCCGGCAGACCCGCCCGGGCCTCACGCCGTGGAGTCGCCCCCGACCATGACCGAGCCTGCCCCGCCGCCGATCCCCCAGCCGGGCCCTCTCGGCCAGCTTGGCC
>JBARXH010000283.1:0-4005 GCA_049647245.1 Litorimonas sp. | reverse complement strand
GCATGCGAGTGAGCGAGGCGTGTATGTCATGATCCGTCCACCTTTATCGTTTGAGGTCTTGAACATCGTAACTCCTGGAAGGTCAAAGACTGAATTCTGAATCTTTGAACAGGGTGTGGCGGAATTATGTCCGCCCGCCGTCTTTTGTTCCGGACTAGTCTAGAATCGGCGACCAGGCGGGGTCCGTCGCCTGCCCAGGGGTTTCCACGCGCTTCAGGTTCCGGCCCGTCAGGTCCACGGACCAGAGCTCCGCGCGGGACTCGCGGCCGCGCGTTTCCTTGGTGAACAGGATGATCCGGCCATTGGGCGACCAGCTCGGCATGTCGACCAGATAGTCGTCCGTCAGGATGCGCTCGTTGGTGCCATCCACGTCCATGACACCGATGGCGAACTTGCCGCGGTTCTGCCGAACGAAGGCGATCTTGTCGCCGCGCGGGCTCCAGACCGGCTGATTGTAGCGCCCGTCGCCGAAGCTGATGCGTCGCGGCGAGGAGCCGTCGGCATTCATCGTGTAGAGCTGCGGGGAGCCGCCCCGGTCGCTCTGGAACACCAGCCGCCGTCCGTCCGGCGAATAACTGGCCGACACATCGATGCCCGGGTCCGTCGTCAAGCGCTCCGTCGAGCGCGAGGCGAGGTCCATGCGGTAGATGTCGATATTCCCGGCCTGCTCCATGGACAGCACAAGCGCGCGGCCGTCCGGCGCGAAGCGCGGCGCAAACGTCATGCCGGGGAAGCTGCCCAGCAGTTCGCGGCGTCCCGTGGCGATATCGAGCAGATAGACCTGCGGTGGCAAGGTTTCGTAGCTCATATAGGTGATGGTCTGGCTAGCCGGGTCGAATTGCGGGCTGACCACGAGGTCCGACCCGCCGACCAGATATTGCGGGTTGAACCCGTCCTGATCCATGATGGCGAGGCGTTTCTGACGGTTGGTTTTGGGGCCGCGCTGGTCCACGAAGACGATGCGGGAGTCGAAATAGCCGTCTTCTCCCGTCAGTGCCTTGTAGACCGCGTCCGCCGCCTTGTGCGCCGTGCGCCGCCAGTTGGTCGTCGTGGTCGAAAAGCGGATGCCCTGGAGCTGCTGCCCGGCGAAGACGTCCCAGAGACGGAACTCGACCCGCACGCGCCCCGGCCCGTCCGGCACGATCCGGCCGGAGACCAGTGCATCGGCGCGGATCACCCGCCAGTCGGCGAAGGTCGGCTCGTAGTCGATGTCCGTCTGGGTCTCTAGGAAGCTCGCCGGATCGAGCGAGCGGAAGACGGCGCTGCTCTGCAAATCGTTGCGGATGACTTCGGCAATCTGCGCGCCCAACTGGCGAGCCTCCTCCGTCTGGCCGATGAAGTCCGGTACGGCGATCGGGACGGGGTCGATATTGCCCTGCGTGATGTCCACCTCGATCTGGGCGGTGGCCGCGCCGGGAAGCGATAGGGCCAGAGCCGCCAGGACGGCGACGAGAAGTCTCGGCATGGGGACGCTCACAGTTGGGGTCGGAAATTGAGGATCAGGGACTGCCACTGGTCGAATTTTTCCGGCGGCAGGAAATCGTAGGGCGCGCACTTGGTCACGGCCTGCACGGCGCGCATTTCGGCCACATCCCAGAAGGGATTGCCCGGGGACGCCCGGCGCGAGGCGGCGCGGTCGATCACGCGCACATCCCGCACGAAGCCGCCAGGCTGCATGTCGACCTGCAGCCGAACGACCAGCTTTTCCAGATCGGTCGCGTCGACGGGCTTCCGCCAGCAGCGATACATGGCGCTATTGAGCGCATCGAGTTCGGACAAGGTCATTTCCCGGCCGGTGCCGATGCCTTCCCGCGCGCGGTCGGAATAGACGAGTCGCTCGTCCGGCCCCTCGTCGGCGATCTGGCTGTCGGCCACGGTGGACGTGTCCTTGGACCGGTCGATCAGGGTGGAAATCCGGTCGAGATCGAATTGCGGCTTGGCCTCGGCCACGCGCTCCGGCTCGGGTTCGGGCTCGGCGCTCTCCTCGGGCACGGGCGGGGGCGTGTCGGGCTGGGCCGTGGCCTCCTCGTCGGGCGCGATGGACACAGCATCCCCGACCTCTTCGGCATTCTCAGCCGCCTCCAGCACCTGCATCGGCTCGGGAGGCTCCGGTTCCACGACAGGCGGCTCCACACGGCGTTCCAGGGAGGCGCGGATGTCGGTCAGCTCCGCCACCGTGATGACCTCGACGGGTACGACCCGCCCCTCCTCCAACGGCTCGACCGTGGAGAAGGCGAAACTCGCGCCGAAAATTAGGCCGCCATGCAGCAGCAGGGACAAGGGTAGACCGGCGCGTATCATCGGCGGTCCGGCACTACTGGCTGACGGGATCCGTGACGAGATTGAGATTGGAGAAACCCGCCGCATTGACACGGGCCATGACCTTCATCACCGCTCCATAATCGGAATTCTCATCGCCGCGCAGGAAGATGCGCTCGTCATAGCCCGTGTCCGACACGGCCACGAGCTTTGCGATCAATTCGTCGATGGGCACCTCCTCTTCCTGCAGGAACACGCGACCTTCCGAGTCGACCGTGACCGTCAGCGGCTCCTGCTGAGACGGAAGGGCCTTGGCGTCGGTCTTGGGCAGATCGATGGGAACGCCCACGGACAGCAGTGGCGCGGCCACCATGAAAACGATTAACAGCACGAGCATCACGTCGACCAGAGGCGTGACGTTGATCTCAGAATTGACGCGTGAGCGACGGTGACGGCGGCGTCCGCCGTTGCGACCGACCCCTCTCTGTGCCGACATCGCCACGCTAGCCGCCCTTGCTCAGCTTGCGGCCCAGAATGGCGGACAACTCGTCCGCATAGCCTTCCAGACGGCCGCCATACTTGTCGAGATCGGTGATATACATGTCGTAGAACACCTTGGCCGGGATGGCCGCGATCAGGCCCAGCGCCGTGGCGAACAACGCCTCGGCAATACCCGGCGCGACGACCGCGAGATTGGTGTTTTCCGACGCCGCGATGGCGCGGAAGGAGTTCATGATCCCCCAGACGGTCCCGAACAGGCCGATGAAGACGGAAATGGACGCGACCGTGCCGAGCACGGGCAGCCCCTTCTCCGCCTTGGCCATTTCGCGGTTGATGACGAGGTTCATGACCGAGTCGATCCGCTCATGGGTGGAGCTGTCGCCGCCGATGCGCTGCGCCGTGCCGGACTCGTTGTATTCGCGCATTGCGGCGGCGAAGACGCGGGCCATGGGGTCTCGCAGGTCCTGGCCCAGGGCGCCGTGCAGGTCCTCCAGCGTGCGGCCGGACCAGAACGTGTTTTCGAAGTCCGTGGCGCGACGGCGCAGCATTCGGACCATGATGAACTTATCGATCGCGACGACCCAGCTCCAGATTGACGACAGGACCAGGATTAGCATGACGCCCTTGATGACCCAGTCGGACATCATAAAGAGCGCCCAGAAGGAGTAGTCCCCGACGGCCAGAGGCGGCAGACCGGCGATGAGTGGCGCGAAAGCGGTTTGGAAAAGGCTCACTTTGGTCGAAATCCCGTCATGCTGGCGCGGAGTGCGGCTGTGATGTTCGGCGCGGCGCGCTGTCCCGGCCCGGTCTTGCGGCGGCCCGACGGTCGCGCCAAATTAAAGGCCTGTAAGACTGCATATAGATTTTCCCAGCCCGTTCACCCCGGTTTAAGGAAGAAAACGATCATATCACGGCAGGGTCCGGCTCTCGGGCCCTGTCAGACCGGTTTGCGCCCCGATTGTGTCATAATCCTGACGGAGACATCGTCTTCAAGCGTTCCGGCACCACCGAGGAGTTCCCATGCGTCGTCTACTTCCCCTTTCGCTGACGGCTTTGCTGTTGCTGTCCGCCTGCGCCACGACGGAACCCGTGCCGGAGACCGTCACCGTCGACATCGATCCGTTCGAGACCTGCACACCGATCAGCGCGCTGACGCGCAAGGTCATCCCCGAAGTCACGCAGACCCGCATCGAGATCGTGGAGATCGACAATCCGCCCTACGAGCCGATCCAGGACCGCCAGACC
>JBARXH010000282.1:0-4308 GCA_049647245.1 Litorimonas sp. | reverse complement strand
GTCCAGCACGCCGAGCTGCGCCTGCACGGCCGCCACGCGCTCATGCTCCGGATGCTGTGACAGGAAATCGGTCAGGCGGGCGCGCCGCAGGGCCGGATCGGATTCGGACAGGGCGTTCAGATAGGCCGTGCGGACCGCCGGGTCCGCGCCCGCCGCCTCCACCGTGCCGGATCCACGCTCCAGCCCCGCCAGCGTCCACCCCGCCAGAAGGAGAGCGACGAGGACGACCCCGCCGACGACCCACGGAAGACGCGGCTTCGGCCCGTTCGGGGCGGCGTCCGCGTCCGTCTCGCAGGCGGGTTCGTCTTCGATCGACTGATACACACCGCGCTTATAGGGCGAATGCGGCCTCCCGGTATAGACAGGAGGTGCGCTGCGCCGCACAAGCCGCCGCATGAGAGTGAAGTCATGAGCGAAACCGCCCCCGTCACCCCCGAGAGTCATGTCGTCCTGGTGGACGGATCGGGCTATATCTTCCGGGCTTTCCACGCCCTGCCGCCGCTGACCCGCAAGAGCGACGGCCTGCCCATCGGGGCGGTGGCGGGCTTCTGCAACATGCTGTTCAAGATGCTCAAGGACCAGAAGGACGAGAGCCGCCCGACCCATTTCGCGGTGATCTTCGACAAGGGCTCCCACACCTTCCGCAACGAACTCTACGACGCCTACAAGGCCAACCGGGGCGAGCCGCCGGAAGACCTCGTGCCGCAATTCCCGCTCACCCGCGACGCCACCCGCGCCTTCGGCGCCCCCGCCGTGGAGATGGAAGGGTTCGAGGCGGACGACCTGATCGCGACCTATGCCCGCCAGGCGGAAGCGCTGGGCGCGCGCGTGACCATCATCTCCTCGGACAAGGACCTGATGCAGCTCGTCTCCGAGCGCGTCTCCATGCTCGACCCGATGAAGAACAAGCCCATCGGCCCGAAGGAGGTCGAGGAGAAGTTCGGCGTCGCGCCCGACAGGGTGATCGACGTGCAGAGCCTCGCGGGTGATTCGGTCGACAACATTCCCGGCGTGCCGGGCATCGGGGTGAAGACGGCGGCGTTGCTGCTCGGCGAATATGGCGATCTGGAAACGCTGCTGGAGCGTGCGGGCGAAATCCCTCAAAAGGGCCGCCGCGAGAAACTGATCGAACATGCGGAGTCGGCCCGCAACTCCAAGCAGCTCGTCACGCTCAAGGACGATGTGGAGGTCGAGGTCGCGCTGGAAGAGCTCGGCGTGACCGACCCGGACGTGGACGTGCTGTTCGACTTCCTAGAGGAAATGGGGTTCCGCACCCTGACCGCGCGCGTTCGCGAAGCGCTGGGTGCGGGCGAGAGCGACGGGCTGCGCGCCGACGACACCAAGGCCATGACGGTCGCGCCTGCTCTTCGTGACAGCTACCCGAACACGGTCTTCGATCCCGCGAAATACGAGTGCGTCCAGAGCGAGGACCGCCTCGCCCACTGGGTCGCGCGCGCAACGGAGGAGGGCGTGGTCGCGGTGGATCTGGAAACGGACAGTCTAGACAGCCGCGCTGCGAACCTCGTCGGCGTGTGCCTCGCGGTCGCGGACAACGAGGCCTGCTACGTGCCGCTCGGCCACAAGGGCGAAGGCGACCTTCTAGGCGATGACGCCCCGGAGCAGATCGACACCGGGCGCGCGCTGGCGATGCTCGAACCCATGCTCCACGACCCGGCCGTGCTGAAAGTCGGGCAGAATTTCAAATACGATCTGGGCGTGTTCGCGCGCCACGATCTGCACCCCGCGCCCTATGACGACACGATGCTGATCAGCTACGCGCTGGAGAACGGCATCACCGGGCACGGCATGGACGCGCTGAGCGAGGCCCATTTCGGCCACACCCCCGTGCCCTTCAAGGAGATCGCCGGGACGGGCCGCAACAAGAAGACGTTCGACCAGATCGGTCTGGAGGACGCGACCCGTTATGCCGCCGAGGATGCGGACGTGACCCTGCGCCTGTGGCGCTTCCTCAAGCCCAAGCTCGCCTCCGCCCAGGTCACCCGGGTCTACGAGGCCATCGACCGCGACATGCCGCACGTGGTGGCGAAGATGGAGAATGAGGGCATCAAGGTGGACAAGGCCGAGCTGTCCCGCCTGTCGGCCTATTTCTCCCAGAAGATGGCGGGGCTGGAGGCGGAAGCCTTCGAGACGGCCGGAGAGACCTTCAACATCGGCAGTCCCAAGCAGATCGGCGAGGTGCTGTTCGACAGGATGGGGCTGCCCGGCGGAAAGAAGACCAAGACCGGCGCGTGGCAGACGGGCGTGGACATACTGGAATCGCTCGCCGATGCGGGCGAGACCCTCCCGCGCACCATCCTGAACTGGCGGCAATTCTCCAAGCTGAAGTCCACCTACACGGACGCGCTGCAAGCGCAGATCAACCCCGACACGGACCGGGTCCACACCAGCTTCAGCCTCGCCGCCACCACGACCGGCCGGCTCAGCTCGTCGGACCCGAACCTGCAGAATATCCCGATCCGGACGGAGGAAGGCCGCAAGATCCGCGACGCCTTCATCGCGGAACCCGGGCATCTGCTGGTCGCGGCCGACTACAGCCAGATCGAACTGCGCCTGCTCGCCCACATGGCAGACCTGCCCAGCATGAAGCAGGCCTTCGCCGACGGGATCGACATCCATTCCATGGCCGCCAGCGAGATGTTCGGAGTTGCCCTCTCGGACATGACTCCCGAGATCCGCCGCCAGGCCAAGGCCATCAATTTCGGCATCATCTACGGCATCTCCGCCTTCGGCCTCGCCAACAACACGGGCGTCGACCGCGCCACGGCGGGCGAATACATCAAGACCTATTTCGAGAAGTTCCCCGGCATCCGGGACTTCATGGACGCCACCAAATCTGAGGCGCGCGAACGTGGCTACGTGACCACGCTGTTCGGGCGCAAGTGCCACATCGCCGGAATCCGCGATCGCAACCCCGCCCGCCGCCAGTTCGCGGAACGGCAGGCCATCAACGCCCCCATCCAGGGTACGGCCGCCGACATCATGCGCCGCGCCATGATCCGCATGCCGGACGCGATCGAAGCGGTCGAAGGCGCACGCATGCTGCTCCAGGTCCACGACGAGCTGGTGTTCGAAGTTCCGGAAGGCCGCGAGGCTGCCCTGATCGAGATCGTGAAAGGCGTGATGGAACACGCGCACGAGCCCGCCGTGACGCTGAGCGTGCCGATCGATGTGGAAGCGCAGGCGGCTAGGAACTGGAATGATGCGCATTGAGAGCCAGCCTGTCGGCTGGCTCTCACCCATCCCACCGGCAAAAAGGCAACACGCGCAGCGCAGCGAGCATGATGTCTTTTTGTCGCCGTCCGCGACTCCAGCGGACTGAGCGGCAGCGAAAACCCGCAACAGGCTTGCAGGACAGCTCCGGCTTGGGAAAACATCCGACGCTCGGGCGGTGAGGGGACAGAAGGTGTCTGGACCTTCTTCCGAAAATACTTTGCCGCTCAGGCCGACTTGATCGGCCTGTCCATCACATGAGGGGGCGAGCCGGGAATGTGGCTCGCGCCGATGGTTCCCCTTCGCGCCCCTTCGGGACGCGCGCGCTTCGCGCAGGTTTGCGACGATCCGCTTCGCGGCTCTTAGACCCCTACCGGGGACGCAAACCTAGAGGGCTAGATTTGAGGTAGCCCCACCGCTTTCCGCCCCTCCGGTGTCTTGATCGAAAAGTCCGTGCCCGCATGTCTCGCCCCGTCCGGCCCGCACAGATAGGCGATGGCTTCGGCGGGCCATTCCGGCGGGATGTGGACGGACCAGTCGAGTTGGGAGACGGGGTTCACGCCGCTGTCCCGGATGGTCCGCATCATGGGCGTGGCGACGGTGCCGGGGGACAGGCCCACCACCGTCACGCCGTGCGGGGAGACTTCCCTGTGGCTGACCATGGTGAGCTTCTGCCCGGCGGCCTTGGTGGCGCAGTAATGCGACCAGCCGACAAGCGCGCTGTTGGCCGCGCCGGAACTCAGATTGACGACCGTGCCGGACCCGCGCGCGACCATGTGGGGCAGGGCGAAGCGCATTCCGGCGTAAACGCCCAGAAGGTTGACCTGGACGGCCTGCGCCCATTTCAGCGGATCGCTTTCGTGCAGGGGGGCGATGGGATCGATGGTGCCCGCATTGTTGATCAGCAGGTCGGGCCGGATTCGGTCCATCACGGCCTCCACGGCCGCCATGTCGGTCACGTCCAGCACGACCGAGTCCGCTGTGCCGCCGCTTCGCTCGATCTCGGCGACAGCTGCGTGCAGCGCGTCCGCGCGGCGGGCGCACAGCACGACATGCGCGCCGTAGCGGGCCAGGCGC
>JBARXH010000281.1:0-1742 GCA_049647245.1 Litorimonas sp. | reverse complement strand
TAATGACCTATTCCCCTCTGTAGTCATCGGCGAGGACATCTTGAAAAAGATAACGGCCTTGAATAGTCTCGTTGCAGATAGACAATACATACAGATTAATAAGATTATTAAGTTTGTTAAAGGGAATAACTTCGAAGGGGCAACATATAGGAAGTACAGAGATATTCAAATAGAGAAAACGAAGTTGTGGATTGATCGATTCATGTCATCATAGATGTTCATGTATACTATCAACGATACTCTTATCAACGTCTTTAAATGATTTACCTTTCTCTATGTCCAAAAGGCCCTGAATTATCTTTGGTAATACAGTGTAAATGGTAGGGTTATTTGATTCAATGAGAGGTATAATAGCACTACATCTCCTCTTGAGATAAGGATATCGTTTACCAACATCCTTTTTATTATCATCTTTCAGACATGCAATGATGTTATCAACGAGTTTACTCACATCTCCTACGTTCACCTCTTCACTCATAGGGTCATATATGATGCTATTTGGTTCCATGATTGATGATTAGTTCTATGATGGCCTTGCTAGTCAAGTACTTAACTGTATTATTCTTACTCAGACCATTCCTTACATCAATACCGAGCTGTGTTGCAATATGAATTAATTTCTTTCTCCCCATGAGTTTGTATTTATATCTCTGATCATCAATGTCAACAGTACTATGAAGGTACTTACTCACATCTTCCTCCCCTATCTCAAACGTCTTTACGCGTTTCATGATATTAGATACTCCACTATCTATAACATTGACCTTCTGACGAGTGATATAGGAGAATAGTTTATCGTTATGATTGAATAAACATCTCTCTTCATGATAGATTAGAGAATACTGGGTATGTCGATATAGGAGAATGATGAACGATCTGTATTTACAGTATTGAGGTGTACCATAACATACATAGAACACTTTTCTATCATAATCGTGTACAAATACATTTAAAGTGAACATATCACTGAGACATCTTAATGTAATACACCCACTTCTGGTATTGAGTTTATTATGATGGCGCATAATGTCTAATATCAGTTGTTGTCTTTGCCATTTGAGTTTCGCGTATTTAAACTTGCCAAATAACTTATTCTTCTCTATGTAATAACAGATCATCGACGTAAACCTTTTCACCATATCAGGCGATGAGATATAGGAAGGACTGACTGCTCTGAGTACACTGTCGATCAGTGATACATTTAAGTCTTCAAGTCTATCATCTATAATACATAGTCCACCCTGGGCATAACACCCTTCTAACAACCCATCAATATACATGCGCTCACCATTAGATAAGATACTTTCAATCTCACTTTCCCTATGTTGTTTGAGAGATACTTTCTTTTCATGTATAGATAACATCATATCCCCTTTTATACGTACTTCTCTATGTACGGCATATAAGTGATCGATAATGTCTTTAAAAGTAATCATTTAATTAACAATCGGGTTACGTAGTCAATTCAACTTTTAACAATAGGGAGTGTAATCGGGTAATAACTCTTTATTATCTTGTAACTCTTTATAAACAACCTTCTCTATATCATCATAAGTGTCATCTGATAGGCGATCAAATATCATAAAATACCCATTATTATTCTTGGTCACATTAGGGGGATTTGTATCATTCAAGATGATATCATAGATCTTTTCTAACACACTAGTTGTTTTAATCTTCCCTATGGCCTCTGACAACAGTAACTTCTTTTCATATGTCCATGAAGCCATTTTGTTATAACC
>JBARXH010000280.1:0-1980 GCA_049647245.1 Litorimonas sp. | reverse complement strand
CCACCACCCAGCGGCCCATGGCCTGCGCTTCGGCCGCCGTCCGGCCGAACGCTTCCGGATCGGTCGACGGCGTGATTACCCGGTCGGCGGCCAGCAGGGCGGCCGGCATGTCGGTTTCGTGGCCCGGCAGGCGGAGCCGGTCCGCCACGCCCAGTCTTTGCGCCAGCTCCCGCAACTCCCGCTCATAGGCGTCACGCCCCTGGGCGTCGCCCGCACAGACCAGCACCCAGTCGCCTGGAAGGCGGCCGAGCGCTTCGATGGCCACGATCTGGCCTTTCCAGCGAGTCAGCCGTCCCGGCAGCAATACGACCCGGTCCTCCGGCGACACGCCCCATGTCCGCCATACCGCCTCCACGCGGGCGGGAGGCACGGCGGCCGGGTCGAACAGGGCCATGTCCACGCCCCGGTGCACCACGCGGATGCGGGCCTCCGGCGTCTTGTGCGTGGCCATGACATGGTCCGCCGTGAAGCGCGAATTGGCGATCACTCGGTCGCCGCGCGCCATGATGGAATTGTAGCGCCGCTTGCCGGGGACCCCCTCATTGTAGATGCCGTGATAGGTGGTCACGAAGGGCACGCCTTCGGCCAGCGCTGCCCGCCAGGCCGCCCAGGCCGGCGCACGGGACCGGGCATGGACGATGTCGATCCCGTTCAGCACGATCAGCTTGCGGATGGCGGCCACCCGCCACGGAAAGGACAGAAGCCGCTTGGAGCCGATCCGGGCGGTAAAATGCGTCGCCCCGGTCTTGAGCAGGCGCGGCACGAGCCGCCCGCCGCCGCTGACGACGAAGGCGCCGTGCCCCGCCTGGACCAGCGCGTCCGCGACCTCGACGGTCGTGCGCTCCACGCCGCCCGCGTCCAGCTCTGGCAAGACCTGAAGAACATTGTATGAGCGCTGGGAGACCATCCGGAGCGCTGTTACGCATGAGCCTGCAACACATCAACCAACGCTATGGGGACGGGACGCAAGCCGCTCTCGCCTATCGCCTGACGGAGGGCCATGGCCCCATGGTCATCTGGTGCGGCGGCCTGAAGTCGGACATGGAGGGCACCAAGGCCGTGGATCTGGAGCGCCGGTGCGCGGCCGCCGGACAGGCCTTCCTGCGGTTCGACTATTTCGGCCACGGCGTCAGCGAGGGCGCCTTCACCGACGGCACGATCAGCCGCTGGGCGGCCGACGTGACGGCCATGGTGGACCGCTTCGGCACGGGCGGGGCGGTGCTGATCGGCTCGTCCATGGGCGGCTGGGCGTCGCTTCTGGCCGCACAGGCCCAGCCCGGGGCCGTGAGGGGTCTGGTGCTGATCAACCCCGCGCCGGACTTCACCGAACGCGTCCATGCCGGTTGGGACGATCACAAGCGGCAAATGCTGGAAGAGGACGGGGTGGTTCATGAGCCGTCCGACTATGGCGAGCCCTATGCCTATAGCCGCGCCCTGATCGAGGATGGCCGTGCGCAATGCCTGCTGGACGGGACGATCGCCTTCGACGGACCCGTTGAGATTCTGCAGGGCGCCGCGGACACGGTCGTGCTGCCGGAACATTCCCGGCCGATCGTGGACGCGCTGAGCAGTGCGCGCGTCGGCTACACGCTGGTGAAGGGGGGCGACCATTCCCTGTCCCGGCCCGAGGACCTCGACCGGCTGTGGCGGACCTTGCAGGCCGTCATCGCCGCGGTGGCGGGCTGATCCCATGGTCGTCCCGCTGGAGGAGCGACCCCGCTCCGGCCCCTATTCCGGTCTGAACCACCGCTCCGCCAAACGGTTCATGGCACGCCAGTTCGAGGCGGCCGGGCTGCCCTTCGCGGACGAGGACGCCCTCGACCTCCTGCTGGGCCTCTGCGGGATCGACCGGGCGGATTATGTGCTGCGCGGGACGGACTTCATCACGGCGGAGCAGTTCGACGCCTTGCGCGAGGCGGCGGACCGTCGGCTGGCGGGCGAGCCGGTGGACCGCATCCTGGGTTGGCGGGACTTCTACGG
>JBARXH010000279.1:0-3062 GCA_049647245.1 Litorimonas sp. | reverse complement strand
GTCAATTTCGGCACGCCCTTCGCCATCGGCGTCCGGGAAGTCACCTTCGCGGAATATGACGCCTGCGTTGCCGCCGGGGGCTGCAATGCCCGGCCGGACGATGGTGGTTGGGGGCGCGGGTCGCGGCCCGTCATCAACGTGGCCTTCGCCGACGCGCAAGGCTATGCCAGCTGGCTGTCGCAACAGACCGGCTTTACCTACACCCTGCCGACAGAAGCGCAGTGGGAATATGCGGCGCGCGCGGGCGCGGACGATATCTATCCGGGCGGATCGCTCGCCGCGCTCTGCGCCTTCGCCAACGGCGCGTCGGCGGAGACGGGCGTGGCCTGGGCCAATGCTGCCTGCACCGATCCGGGGGTCGGACGAACCCTGCCCGTCGGCACGCTGTCGGCCAACGGTTTCGGCCTGCGCGACATGGTCGGCAATGTCGCGGAGTGGACGCTGGACTGCAACACGCTGAACCTGCGCGACGCGCCCGTGGATGGCAGCGCCGATGCACGCGGGTCCTGCGGACAGCGCATCGTGCGCGGGGGGTCTTGGTTCAGCGGGCCGGACGATCTGCGCTACTCGGCGCGCACGGCGTTGCGGCGCGGCGACCGCAACGACTTCACCGGCTTCCGCGTCGTCCGGCGGCTGGGCGACTAGCCGTTCATGCGCCGCTCAGCCCCCCTATGTTATGGCGCAGCCATGATGAGCCGAGCCTCCCTTTCCGCGATTGCGCTGACGCTGGCCCTGTTGGGCGGCGCTCCGGTGGCCCATGCGCAAGTGCAGGACACGCCGCCTGCGCAGCCTGCCCCCTCTTCGCCCGACACGGACCAGACGGACCAGTCGGAGGAAGACTGGCGACAGTCGCGCCGCAAGCGCGGCACGAGCGATATCTACCGCACGCCGGGCGCGACCCCGACCGGTTCGGGGGGACCGAGCGTGGACTACCGCCCCGTCACGGCCGTCGAACGATTGCCCGAAGAATCGCGCCGCCACGTCATGCGCGAGCGCGCGCGCGCCATCGCCGAAAGCGATGACGGCGATATTTCGGACGCGGCCTTCGAGCCGTCCGAGGCGGCCCAGTCGGACGAGCAGCTCCTGCGTGACGAACAGGCCGCGTGGCAGGAAGTCACCGCGCCGCAGACCGGGACCCAGCCCGGCGGAGAACAGGCGGGTCAGGGGCCCGGCAGTCAGAGCGGATCGCAGTCCGGACAATCCGGCCAGCCTGGTCAGTCTGGCCAATCCGATACGTCCGACAGCGCGAACCGCGCGCCGCGGGGCGGATCGGCTCAGTCGCTCCAGCAGATCATGGACGCCATAAAGAGCGGCCAATCCGGCTCCGGGCAGGCCACGCAAGGCAGCCCGCAGGAAGGCTCGCAGGAACAGGCCGAGCAGACAGCCCAAGCCGCTGGCGGCTCCGCCGACGCCGCACAGAGCGGCGCACAGGAGGCTTCCGACACCGACGCAGGCGAAGGGGCGCAGTCCGGGGGTTCGGGCGGTGCGTCCGGAGACACGGGCGCGGCAGGCGGCGGCGCGTCCGCATCGTCGTCCGATGCGCTCAGCCCGCTGGAGATCATCCGGCGCTCGCGCGACGACCGGCCTGTCACGGGCACGAAGCGCAGCGCGTCGGATTATCTAGGCCGGGCCACCCAGCCCGACCCCACCGTGCCCGCCACGGTTCCCGTGCAGGAGACTCCGGAACAGTAGTCACGGGGACGCTCGCGCGCTAACCGGACGGCCACCACCCGTCCTTCCGGAGCGCAGCCCATGATCCCGAAAACCATCGACCTGTCTGGCGAGATCGCCATCGTCACGGGCGCGACCTCTGGACTGGGTTGGCGATTCGCCAAGGTCCTGGCCGCGCAGGGCGCAAAGCTCTGCATCACCGGCCGCCGGGTCGAACGGCTCGACGCACTGGCGCAGGAGATCTCCGCCGAAGGCGCAACCGTCATGACCCTGCCCGCCGACATGTCGGACATGGCGCAGGTCGAAGGCATCGCGGAAACGGTGGAAGCCCATCTCGGCATGCCGACGCTACTGGTCAACAATGCGGGGATCGCGGACGGGCAGTTGGCGACGAAGATGGATGTGGCCTTCATGGAACAGCTGATCGCCATCAACCTGACGGGTCCGTTCCTGCTGGCCCGCGAGGTCGCCAAGCGCCTGATCAAGGCCAAGCGGCCTGGGCGGATCGTCAATATCGCCTCCATGGCGGCCTATGACTATGACGGCAACGGCGCGGCGCTCTACTCCACGTCCAAGGGGGCGATCGCGCGCATGACGGAAACGCTGGCGGTGGAATGGGCGAAGTTCCACATCAACGTGAACGGCATCGCGCCGGGCATCGTGAAGAGCGAGATGACGGACGGCATGGCCCAGCGCATGAAGGCGGGGGACACGGCCGAAGGCTTCGCGGCGCACACGACACGCGGCCGCGTGCCGACACCGGACTATCTGGACAGCACACTGCTCTATCTGATGGACCCGGCCAGCCACGCCGTGACCGGAACCGTCATCAAGATCGACGACGGGCAGCAGCGGCGTTAATTCGCGCCCCTGCGGATGCGTCGCTTGCGGCGGCGGGTCGGCACGCCGCCCTTCGATATGCCGTAGCGCAGCCGTCCCAGCACTTCCGCCGGATTGGGCGCGTTCCGCGTCGCCTTGCGCACGCGGAACTTCAGTTTTTCGAACTGCATGACGTTCTCGATCCGGCGGTCGAGGAAGCGCCGGGCTTCCGGCTTGTCCGGCAGGGCGTCGCCGAGCCAGACCGGCGCGGTGGATGCCAGCACGGCGGACAGGACCGCCCGCTTGGAATAGAAGTTGGCGTCCGTCGACGTGTCGCCGATGGCACGCCAGATCGTGTCCGCCGCGTTCCAGGTCAGGCGCGCGCCCGTGGCGATGCCGTCGGGCAGGCCGAGGCGGGCCTGCGCACGGCGCGCGGCCTCCTCGTGGCGTCCGATCTGCTGGAACCGCAGGATCACGCCCCGAGTCACGCGGTCCCGGATCTTCATCGCGTCGAGATCCAGGCCTTTGATGGCCTCGCTGGCGGCGGCGTCCATGCGTTCGGACCAGAATTC
>JBARXH010000278.1:0-14441 GCA_049647245.1 Litorimonas sp. | reverse complement strand
CCCGTACGAGGTTCTAGTCATGTCCAACACGTCCTTCTTCAAGCAGGCCGCCAAGGCAGCCGCAGGCACGGCTTTCGCACTTTGCGCATCCGTATCCGCTTTCGCTCAATCGACTGTTCTCGTCGTCGACACGGCCAAGGTCTATAATGACAGCGCCGTGGGTCAGCACATCGAGCGCCAGATCGCCAGCATGGCCAACACGACCAAGACCCAGCTGGAAGCCAAGACGGCCCCGCTGCAAACGCGCGGCAAGTCGCTGATGACGCAGATGGACGGCAAGACGCGTGACCAGATCGCGTCCGATACCGCGCTCGTCAGCCAGATCCAGAAGCAGCAAAAAGACGAGATGCAAATCCAGCAGGAAGCGGCGGTCGCCCAGCGCGAGATCCAGTTCGCCAAGCTGAAAGCCGTTCAACTGGTCGACGCCAAGGTTTCCTCCATCATCAAGAAGGTCGTCGAGGAACGTAACGCCGATATCGTCATCGACCGCGCCAATGTCATCTACGGCGAACCTGCCGACATCACGGCAACGGTTGTGTCGCGTCTGAACTCCGAAATGACCACTGTGCCGGTCGTGCGCGAAAAGCTGCCGACGCAGTAGGCGGACTCGGTTGAGTCATTGGCTGACACGCGACGTGTTTTGAGCGCGCTGAACGCCATTCCTATTCGCGGATCATGATCGATCCGCGCTTCTACACTCTGAGGTCCGACACGCTCAGCCTGTCGGACCTTTGCGCTTTGATCGGCCTGTCTTCGCCTGATGGGACGTTCGGTGATACGCCGATCTGCAAACCGGCTGACTTGGCGACGTCAGAGCCTGGCGACATCGCCTTTCTGGAAAGCAAGCGACATGCATCTGCGCTTGAAACAGCGCGTGGTTCGGCGTGTTTTACGACTGACGCTCTTGCCGAAAAGGTTGCAGCTCGGAACATCATCCCGATCATTAGTCCGGCTCCTAAGTATCACCTGGCGAAGGCAACGGAGCTTCTCGTGCAAACGGCTGAGGGTGACGCACAGATCTCCCCGAGCGCCAAGGTCGACCCGACCGCCCGCATCGGGGCCGGAGTCGTCATCGGCGATGGTGTGGAAATCGGTGCCTATTGCGTCATCAGCCATGCCGTCATCGGACAGCGAACCAAGATCGCCCCGGCTTCAGTCATTGGCGGTAACGGGTTCGGGGTGGCTGTCGGACCCGGCGAAGACATTCTTCCCGTGCCGCATGTGGGACGTGTCGTCATCGGAGAACGGGTCCGCATCGGGTCCAATGTCTGCGTGGACCGCGGACAGCTTGGCGACACGGTGATCGGCGACGATTGCCAGATCGATAATCTGGTCCAGATCGGGCACAATTGCATTCTGGAACGTGGCTGCATGCTGGCTGGACGGGTTGGACTGTCGGGGTCGTGCCACTTGCATGAGGGCGTCATGATGGGCGGTAGCGCAGGACTCGCCGACCACATCACGGTCGGAAAAGGCGCGCGTCTCGCCGCGTTCGCGGGCGTGATGCACGACGTACCGGCCGGCGAAACCTGGTCCGGCATTCCAGCCATGCCAATCCGTCAGCACATGAAGATCGTCGCCCATACCAAGAGGGCGGTGACGAAATGAGCCCCAGTTTTCCCATAGAACGTCCGGACGTCGCAAAGCTTCTTCCCCATGACCCGCCCGCGCTTCTGGTCGACCGGGTGTTGTCCTTCGATGGAAAAAGCGTCCATGCCCAAGTTCATGTCTCAAGGGACTGGGACGTGTTCCGTGGACATTTCCCGGACCGGCCCATTCTGCCTGGCGTGCTGATGATCGAAATGGTGGCGCAGACGGGGGCGCTCATCGGCGTGTTGGGCGAGATGGTATCGGACGATGCGTTTCTAGCCTTCACAGGTATCGACAAGGCCCGCTTCCGCCGCCCCGTCGTCCCTGGAGAAACGCTGGACCTGCATGCCGAGTTGATCGACGTGCGCCGGAACATCTACCGCTTCAAGGGCGAGGCGTTGTGCAACGGCAAACGCGCCCTGAGCGTCGAGTTCCTCGCCAGCCCTCTTGCGTTCGACGGTTAAACCATGTCGGTCGACATACACGAAACCGCGATCGTCGATCCGGCTGCAGAGCTTGCAGACGGAGTTTCCATCGGTCCCTACTGCATTGTCGGCGGCGAGGTGAAGCTTGGTTCGGACACGCGCTTGTTGAGCCACGTCACCCTAGCGGGCCGGACCCGGATCGGTCGTGATTGCGTGCTGTACCCGCAAGTGTCCATGGGTCACCCGCCGCAGGACTTCAAACATGGCGGTGGTCCGGATGTGGGGATCCAGATAGGCGACCGTTGCACCTTCCGTGAAATGGCCAACGTTCATCCTGGCACGGATGTCGGCAAGCCGACCACGATCATCGGTGACGACGCTTATCTGATGGTGGGGTCCCACGTGGCGCATGAATGCAGTCTGGGCGATCACGTGACACTGTCGAACTATGCGCAGATCGGCGGAAACGTTTCCATCGGCGACTATGTCACGCTGGGCGGCCTCTCGGCCATCGTCCAGCATACCCGCGTCGGCAATTATGCCTTCGTTGCGGGCATGGCCTTGGTGACGAATGACGTCATCCCCTACGGCCTCGTCATGGGCAATGCGGCACATCTACAGGGATTGAATGTCGTCGGTTTGAAGCGCCGTGGGTTCGACCGCGCCCAGATCCACAAGCTTCGGGCCGCATACCGGCAGCTCTTTGCCTATGAAGGGACGCTTGCGGAACGTCTGGAAGACACGATGCGCCTCTACGCCGACGAACCGCTCGTCATGGAAATCGTGGAATTCATCCAGAGCGAAGGCCATGGGCGCAATCTGACTCTCCCGGATGTCCGCCGGCCATGAGCGGAAGCGTCAGACATGTTGGTCTGGTTGCCGGCGGCGGTGATCTCCCGCTCCATGTTGCGGCTGCCGTGAAAGAAGCGGGAGACCAGCTGACCGTGCTGGAAATCGAACCGGACTCCCCGGTCGGACGCTTCGATGACAGTTTCCGCCTCTCATTGTCGAAATTCGGAAAAGTGCTGAAGCACTTCAAGCGCAGGGGTGTCACGCATGTTTGCCTTGCAGGAAATGTCGGACGTCCCGATTTCTCGACGTTCAGACCCGATCTTGGTGCAATGCGGTATCTGCCATCGACGCTAAAGGCGGCCAGGCAAGGCGATGACAGTCTGCTTCGGCATGTCATGGGCATCTTCGAAGGGCAGGGGTTTTCGATTCTCTCTCCTCAGTCGATCTGCGAAAGCCTTCTCCTGCCTGCCGGTCCGCTCGGCCGGACCTCTCTTCCGGCAGAGCATCGGGCTGACGCGGAAAGAGCCATGGAGATTGCGAGCGTCATCGGGACTCACGACATTGGCCAAGGCGCCGTCGTTGCAGGTGGACTGGTGTTGGCCGTAGAGGCTCAGGAAGGCACGGACGCCATGCTGTCCCGTGTCGCACAGCTTCCAGCGGCACTGCGGGGTTCGGGCGGTGTGCTCGCCAAACGGCTGAAGCCGGGACAGGACGGCCGCGTCGATATGCCGACGATCGGTCTGAAAACGGTAGAGTTAGCCATCGGGGCAGGCTTGGCAGGCATCATCGTGGATGAGGGCGAAGCCTTCGTCTTGGACCGGGAGGCGGTGATCGAACGTGCGGACGTGGCGGGTCTGTTCATTGTCGGATTGCCCAAGAGACGCGACAATGGAGCGGCCTGACGTCTTCATCGTGGCTGCGGAGCCATCCGGCGATCAGCTCGGAGCGGCTCTGATCGATTCTCTGCGTTCCTGCGACCAGGACATTCGAATTGCAGGCATTGGCGGGTCGCGCATGTCAGAGGCGGGTGTGGCTACCCTCATGTCCACGGACGGGTTGGCCGTTCTTGGTTTCGTCGAGGGCTTGAAGGCCTATCCGACCGTCTTGAGGAAGGTGCGCGAGGCAACGTCCCTCATTCTCGAAGCCGACCCGCGAGCTGTTATATTGATCGACAGCTGGGGCTTCATGGCGCGCATTGCGAAGCGTCTCAAGTCGAAGGGTTTTGTCGGAAAGATCGTGAAATATGTTGCCCCACAAGTCTGGGCGACACGTCCTGGGCGGGCGAAAGTACTCGCCCTATCCGTCGATCACCTCCTGTCTACTCAGACCATGGATGCGCCTTACTTCGACGCGGCGGGTCTTGCGCAGACATTTGTCGGTAACCCGGTTCTCGATCGGCCTTATGGGGAGAGTGACGCAAGGGCGTTTCGGGAGCACTATGACCTTGAGACCTCACCTATCATCGGGTTGTTTCCCGGCAGTCGTGGTTCGGAGATCGACAGGGTTGGACCCGCTATCGTGACGGCTGCGCAGTCCGTTCACGGCCAATACCCGGATGTGCAGTTCATTTGCGTCGTGTCTGACGCGGTGCAGCCAGCCGTGGAGGCTTTGATGAGGAACTTGCCCTGCAGACTTGTCGACGAGGCCGATCTGAACGAGGCCTTGTCGATGCTGGATGTCGCCATTGCCTGTTCTGGCACGATCACGACACAGCTGGCGGCAGCAGGTGTCCCGACGGTCGTGCTCTACCGCCTGTCGGCTCTAACCTACGCAATCGCGAGCCGCATTTTCCGGCAGAAGTACATTTCTCTGGTCAATATCTCTGCCGACGCACCGTTGATGCCGGAGTACTTGCAGGACGAGATCATGGACTCCGGTCCTGCAGATGTCATCTCGAAGTGGCTCGATGATCCAAACACGCGCGAGGCATTGGGCCAGTCCTTGAAACGCGAAACCCAGCGCATGGGCGCTGGGTCTGGAAAGGCGTCCGACCGGGCGGCCGCTGCCATACTGGATTTGCTGCACTAGCGGTCGGACATGGCGACGTAGTCGCGTTCCGTCGCGCCCGTGTAGAGCTGACGCGGACGACCGATACGCTGGCTAGGATCTTCCAGCATTTCGTTCCACTGACTGATCCAACCTGTCGTCCGGGCAAGGGCGAAGAGCACCGTGAACATGTCGGTCGGAAAGCCCAGTGCGGAAAGCACGATGCCCGAATAGAAGTCGACATTCGGATACAGGCCGCGCTTGACGAAATAGTCTTCGTTGGTCGCGATCTTTTCCAGCTCCAGGGCGACTTCAAGAACGGGGTTCGTGATGCCCAACTCGCCCAGCACTTCGTGCGTCGTCTTGCGCATCACGTTGGCGCGAGGGTCGGTCGCCTTATAGACGCGGTGACCGAAGCCCATGAGGCGGAACGGGTCTTCCTTGTCCTTGGCGCGAGCGATATATTCGGGGATCCGGTCCTTTGTGCCGATTTCCCGCAGCATGTTCAATGCGGCCTCGTTGGCCCCGCCATGGCTGGGACCCCAGAGACAGGCTGTACCGGCTGCGATACACGCGTAGGGGTTGGCCCCGGATGAACCGGCCAGGCGGACGGTCGATGTCGAGGCGTTCTGCTCGTGATCGGCATGAAGAATGAAGATCTTGTCCATTGCGGACTCGATGACCGGGTTGACCTCGTAGGGCTCGGCCGGAACAGCGAAACACATGCGTAGGAAGTTGCCGGCATAGGACAAGTCGTTCTGCGGATACATGTGCGGCTGGCCAATTCGGTATTTGTAGCAGCGGGCGGCGAGCGTCGGGATCTTCGCGATGATGCGGTGGATGGCGAGGTTGCGGGCCTCGTCTTCGGTCGTGTGCTGATCGTCGTGGTAGAAGCCGGACAGAGCGCCGACGGTCCCGGTCAGCATGGCCATCGGGTGAGAGTCGCGGCGGAATCCGTTGAAAAAGCTCTCGATCTTGTCGTGGAGCATGGTGTGGTTCGTGATCGTGTCACTGAACGTCTTGAACTGCGCTGCGTCCGGCAGCTCGCCGTTCACCAGTAGGTAGGCGACTTCGAGGAAAGTGGACTGTTCGGCCAGCTGTTCGATCGGGTAGCCGCGATAGAGGAGTTGCCCCTTGGCCCCATCGATGAAGGTGATTTGCGACTCCGTCGAGCAGGTCGAGGTGTAACCCGGGTCGAATGTGAAGTGCCCGGTGTGCTTGGACAGGGCGCGCACATCGATGGCCGGTTGACCCATGGAGCCGGCGAGAACCGGAAATTCCGTGGGATCGCCTCCGTCGATGGAAATGGAGGAGGTGCCGATTTGCTTGACTTTGTTTTCCATGACTCTCTTCGTTCTCAGCCCATGAGGGGGCGTGCATCGTTGATACGTGCGAGCGTTTCTTCGCGACCGAGAAAGGCCAGAACCTCGTGCAGATCGGGCGAGGGGGACCCCGCCGTCAACGCAGCCCGGACGGGCGCGCCGATCTTGCCGAAACCGATTTCCTGGTCCGCGATGAAGTCGCTCAGGACAGACTGAAGCCTGTCCGGCGTCCATGCCGCGCCTTCTAATGTTTCCAGCCGACTTGTCAAAGCGCTCACCAGCGCAGTTGTGCCGTCCCGGCGCAGGCCTTTTGCGGTTTTCCCAGTGATTTCAAGCGGTCGTGCATCGAAGAGATAGGCAGCATTGTCGGCCAGTTCGACCAAAGTCTTGGATCGCGGTCGGAGGCTGGGCAGGGCCGTTCGTATGCGTGTCATGACGCCGGGCGACAAGGTGTCGCCTGCCTTGGCCTCCAAGAAGGGCATCGCGGAATCCAGGAGGGCTTCGGAGTCAGTCTCTGCAATATGCTGCGCGTTGATGAAGTCCATTTTATCAAAGTCGAGCCGGGCGGGCGCACTGTTGATGCCGTCCAGATCGAATGCGTCTGCAATCTCGGAGTCCGAGAGAAAGATTTCCCGGTCGCCGTCCGCCCAGCCGAGCTTGACGAGGTAGTTTCGCAGTCCGGACGGCAGATAGCCCATATCGCGGTAGGCTTCGACGCCTAGCGCGCCATGCCGTTTGGATAGCTTCTTGCCGTCCGGACCATGGATCAGCGGAACGTGTGCCCAGTCAGGCACATTCCAACCCATCGCCTGGTAGAGCTGCGTCTGGCGTCCGGCATTGATCAGGTGGTCGTCTCCGCGCACCACATGGGTGATCCCCATCTCGTGATCATCGACGACAACGGCGAGCATGTATGTCGGGCTTCCGTCTGCGCGAAGAAGGACAAGGTCGTCGAAAACGCTATTGTCCCAACGTATCTCGCCCTGGACGTGGTCCTGAATAATGGTGTGTCCGTCCGGAACCTTGAACCGCACGACGTGTTTGCCCTCGCCATCCCGGCCGTCCCGGTAGGGAGAGCGGAAGGTCGTTCCCGCCTCCCGCGCTTCCGCCCGGATCCGGTCGGCTTCCGCATCCGAGAGATAGCATCGATAGGCGGCTCCGCTTTCCAGCATCGCTTCGGCTGCAGCGACGTGTGACGTCTGGTTGCGGCTTTGAAAAACCGTTTCTGCGTCATGTTCGATGCCGAGCCAGGCCAGACCATCGAGGATCGCTTGCGTCGCGTCCTCCGTCGACCGAGCCTTGTCCGTGTCTTCGATACGCAAGTGCATCGCGCCGCCGTGATGGTCGGCGAAGTAGCGGTTGAACAAGGCGGTCCGGGCTCCGCCGATGTGAAGGAAACCCGTCGGGGACGGAGCAAATCGGGTGCGAACGGGTCGGGTCATCGATGGATCTCGGAGGGTCATATTTTGGCACAAGGCCAATGTCGGTTCGCGACAGGCGCGTTCGGCGGGTGTATGCAAGATCATGGTCGGCTTTCAAAGCCCATACATGGACGCAGCTGCGCCCAGCCAACGCGGGTCCGTGGCGGAGGTCTTTACCGTCCGGGCGGTGTTCGAGAGCGCGGTTCTAGCTTTTGCCTGCGGGATTGCGGCTTATTTCGCGTGGCCGAGCGAACCCAAAGGGCTCTGGGTCGGACTCACGTGCATTTTCGCAATTGCAACATCCATCGTGGCAAGAGGTGTCTGGTCGAGCGTCTCGATCTTGTTTCTCCTAAGCTGTCTCGGTTTCGCGTGGTCGACCCTACATGCAGGACTGGTGTCGCCCAACCCTATGGTCGCGGAGCAAAGACTGGAGGTAACCGGATGGGTGTCTGCGATCGACGATGTCGGACGAATGCGAAGACTGACGATAGATGTCGTATCCGCAACCCCGACGCCCAGGAGCGGTTTACCAAAGCGCGTCCGGATACGCGTTGGAAAGGCATTCACCCCGGTCGATGTCGGCGACGGATTGAACGTCGAAGCCGTCATCGGGCCTCTACCGGGGCCTGCCATCCCGGATGGGTACGATCCGGGACGGCGCGCCTTCTATGACGGGCTTGCGGGCTCGGGGTTCGCCATCACGCCCGGGCGTCTTGTGGAAGTGGAACTGGGTCTATCAAACCGTTTTCAGGTCGGCGTCTCCAAGGTCAGACGGGCCATCGTGACGCGTGTTCTTGCGGCAGCGCCTGAAGATACGTCCGGCTTGCAGGCTGCATTGTTGACCGGGGTCAGGGACCACATTCCGGACGACCAGACGGAGCACCTACGCGCTTCCGGCCTGGCCCATGTACTTGCGATCTCCGGCTTGCATATGGGCATGGTCGCGTTCGGCATCTACGCGGCCGTCGGGCTGGCTCTGGCCTCGGTGGAGCGGCTCGCCAGAGCGCAGGACGTCCGAAAGATCGCTGCCATGGTGGGTCTCGTCGCAGGAACGGCCTATCTGCTCCTCTCAGGCGCGTCTGTCGCCACGCAGCGGGCCTATATCATGGTCTCTATCGCTTTCCTGGCGATCATGTTCGATCGGCGCGCCATCTCGATCCGCTCGGTGATGGTGGCCGCTCTGGTGACGCTGACCCTCCGCCCGGAAGCTTTGGTGAGTGTCGGATTCCAGATGTCGTTCGCGGCCGTGACCGCCATGGTCGTGATCTTTCGGGCGTGGCAAGACCGCTTTCCGGTCGAACGAACGCGTCATTGGCGCGACAGGGTGAAGACGTTCTACGGGTCGCTGTTCGGAACCAGTTTCGTGGCGGGTTTTGCGACGGGCATATTCGCCCTGCTGCATTTCGGGCGTTTCGCCAATTATGGTCTGATCGCCAACATGGCAGCTATGTCGATATTTCCGCTCGTGATGGGAGCTGGAGTCCTCGCGCTTCTCTTGATGCCTCTCGGTTTGGAGGCTCTGCCGCTTTGGGTGATGGGTAGCTTGCTGGACGTGATGCTCCGCGTGGCGGAGTATGTCAGCGAGTTACCTGGCGCCGTCGGCACGGTGAAGGCCAGCCAGCCCTGGGTGATCGCGCTATACGGCCTGGGCTTCGCGCTGGCTTGCCTCGGTGGTCGTCGGGGGCTTGCCGTGGGGACGCTAGCAATGATCGTCGCCGTGACGGGCTGGGCGCGGAGCCCGGTCTGGGACGTGCGGATCGACTCGAAAGGCCGGGTCAGTGTGCTGTCAGAGGCCCAAGCCGCGACGACGAGCCTGCGGGCGGACCGTTACGGACGGGACCAATTCGCTCGCGCGTCCGGTGAACCGAACCGCGACTGGTCCAGTTACCGGGATGCCTTGGCCAGCTGCGATGTCATGGGTTGCCGGATGGAGCTGGGCGAGACCCGGATGACGGTCATCGAAGAACCTTCGGAGGTGGTGGACGCCTGCACCACGAGTGACATTGTCGTTCTTGCAGCGCGGGACGCAGGACCGGTGGCACGCCGAGGTTGCAACGCGCTTCTGCTGGACCAGCGGGCTTTGCGGCAGACAGGGGGAATTCACCTCATGTCGGGCAGAGCCGAGTCTTTCAAACCCATCCGGTCGGAAAAGCGGGCGCGCCGTATCTGGGGCGGCGGAGCGCCTTAATTGTAGTTGCGGACAAGTCCGACGAGCACGCCCTGAACCTTCACGCGGTCCGGACCGAAGCTTCGGGTGGGAAAGTCCGGATTATCGGCGATAAGCTCGACCACACCGTCGCGCTTGTATATCCGTTTCAGCGTCGCTTCTTCGTCATCGACCAGAGCGACCACGATCTCGTTGTTTCGGGCTGTATCGGCCTTTCTGACCACGACGACGTCGCCGTCCATGATACCGGATCCAATCATGGACTCGCCCTCGATCTCCAGCGCATAGTGATCGCCATTGCCGAGAAGGGAAGGCGGCACAGCCATGAGATTGTGCGAATCCTCGATGGCCGCGATCGGCACACCGGCCGCGATCTTCCCGACGAACGGAATTTCGTAGGTGTCGTTGGCGGGCACGGGAGCGAGGGGCGCGTCGCTTTGCAGCCCTTCGGGCAGCTTGATGACTTCCAGAGCGCGAGCCTTGTTAGGCAGTCGCCGAACGAAGCCACGCTCTTCCAATGCGGTGATCAGGCGGTGGATGCCCGATTTCGAAGCCAGACCGAGCGCGTCCTTCATCTCGTCATAGGAGGGGGGCACTCCCACAGCGCGAATACGCGTGTCGATCAGGAGCAGCAGGTCCTTTTGTTTCTGTGTCAGCATGGAACGGTCCTCGGGTCGGCGGCTGCTTGAACAAAACAGCAACATTGAAACTTCGTTCTACGATTGTTCCGAGTCTGTCAAGAAAAGGTTTATTTTCCCATCATCTCCCGCGTCGCGGCTTCGATATCGGCCTGCCGCATGAGGCTTTCCCCGATCAGATAGGCTTTGGCCCCGGATCGAGAGAGACGGAGAACGTCCGCGTTGGACGCGATGCCACTTTCGGCGACCAAGAGCGCGGTCGACGGAACATCGGACGCGAGCCGCTCGAATGTTTCCAGTGTCGTGTGAAATGTTCGCAGATCGCGATTGTTGATGCCGATAAGGGTCGCTCCCAGATCGATAGCCCTGCGCAGTTCCGTTTTGTCATGGGTTTCGACCAGAGCGTCCATGCCGAGGGTCGCAGCCTCTTTCATGAGGTTCCTGGACACGCTGTCATCCGTCATGGCGAGAATGACCAGAATTGCGTCTGCGCCCATGGCGCGGGCTTCGCGCACCTGAAGCGGGTCGATCATGAAGTCCTTGCGCAGGAGAGGGAGGTCAGTGACGCGTCGTACCTGACTGAAAATTTCCGCGCTGCCCTTGAAACCGGGACCGTCGGTCAAGACGGAGAGGCAGGCCGCCCCACCCGCCGCATAGGCCTTGGCGATCGCGGCGGGGTCGAAGTCGGCTCGGATAATGCCTTTGCTGGGCGAGGCCTTCTTGACCTCGCAAATCAGCGCAGGGGCGGGAGCGTTGCGCAATTTAGCGACGAAGCCTCTGGGAGGCGGGACATGGTCGAGCCGGGTGTCGACCGCATCGCGGTCGATTGCGGCGACTTCGTCCACCTTGTAGGCCGCAATTTCCGCAAGAATGTCCGGGACATCCATCATTGGTTGGTTTCCCGAACAAGGGCGTCGAGTGTCTTGCGTGCGGAGAAACTGTCGATGGCGGCTACGGCCATGTCGATTCCTTCGGGAACGGACGTGGCCTGCCCCGCCAGCATCAACGCCGCGCCGCTATTGAGCACCACGATGTCCCGATAGGCGCTCGCATTACCGTCCAGCAGGTCACGCAAGGCTTCAGCATTTTGTGCCGGTGCGCCTCCGCGCAGAACGTCCAGCGACGCGAGATCAATCCCGAAGCTTTGAGGGGACAGCTCGAAGTCCTTGATATGCTTGCCTCTGACTTCCGTGATGGAGGTCGGGCCCGTCGTCGTGATTTCGTCCATGCCGTCATGGCCGTGGACGACCCACACATGATCCACGCCGGTGTCACGCAGGGCTTCCGCCATGGGACGACGCCAGCCATCGTCGCATACACCGAGCAGCATGCGGCGCGCGCCGGCTGGATTGCTCATGGGCCCGAGCAGGTTGAACAGGGTGCGGATACCCAGTGCTTTGCGGGCCGGTCCGACATGGCGCATGGCAGGGTGATGGTTCGGCGCGAAAAGAAAGCCGAGGCCGACGCTCTTTATGATCTCCGCCGTCCGCTCCGGGCCCACTGCGAGGTTCACGCCCAGCTCCGACAGCGTGTCCGCCGTTCCCGTGAGCGAAGATGCTGCCCGGTTCCCATGCTTGGCGACACTGGCTCCGGCGGCGGCACTAACGATGGCCGTGGCCGTTGAAATCGACAACGTGTGAAGACCTGTCCCGCCGGTGCCGACGATGTCGATGACATCGGCGTCGATGGACACAGGGACCATGTTGGCCCGCATGACTTCCGTGCCTACGCGCACTTCGCGGCCGCTCAGCCCGATCATCTCCAGGCCCAGTAGCAAGGCACTGATCTGCTCGGACGCGGCCTCACCGTTCAGGATTGCGGTCAGTGCTTTTCGGAGCGCGTCCTCGCTCGGACGCTCATTTTGCGACAAAGTCCCGAAGATGGCAGCGTCAAAACTCACTGCAGACCTGCGATCTCGAGAAATCGACCGATCAGCGCATGCCCGTTTTCAGACGCTATGCTTTCCGGATGGAATTGCAGCCCGTGCAAGGGCCGTGTCGCATGTCGGAAGCCCATGATTTCATCATCTTGCGTCCAGGCATTCACGTGCAGCACGTCCGGCAGGCTGATGCGCTCGACAGCAAGGCTGTGGTAGCGGGTAGCCTCGAAGGGACTGTCGAGGCCCTCGAAAACCCCCGTGCCGTCATGCATCACGGGCGAGGTCTTGCCGTGCATGATCTCCTTGGCCTGAACGACCTTGCCGCCAAAGGCCTGACCCATGGCCTGTTGCCCAAGACAGATTCCAAGCATGGGAAGGCGCTCTGGCGCTTGCCGAATCAGCTCGAGGCATATGCCCGCTTCGTTGGGCGTGCAGGGACCGGGAGAGAGAAGCACGGCCTCCGGGTTCAGCTCCAAAGCCTCTTCCACGCTCAGCTCGTCATTGCGAACCACATGTGTCTCGGCCCCCAGCTCCTGGGCGTAGTGGACGAGATTGAAGGTGAAGCTGTCGTAATTGTCGATAACGAGCAGCATCAGGACCCGGCGCGCTCCTTCAGCCAGCGTTCCAGCCAGTGAATGTCATATTCGCCCGCCTGGAACTCAGGGTCCTCGATCAAGGCCTCGTGCAGTTCCTTGTTGGTCGTGATGCCCGTGATGACCATCTCGCCCAAGGCGCGGCGCAGCCGCAGGATCGCACCGTCGCGCGTGTTGCCCCAGACGATCAGCTTTCCGATCAGACTGTCATAGTGCGGCGGCACCCGGTAGCCGGTGTACAGGCCGCTATCGAGCCGGGTGTTCATGCCGCCCGGCGCGTGGAAATCCTCGACTTGGCCCGGACTGGGCGCGAAGGTGAACGGGTGTTCCGCATTGATGCGGCATTCGATGGAGTGTCCTTTGAAGGTCACATCGTCCTGCGTGTAGTTGAGCGGCAGGCCAGAGGCGACGCGGATTTGCTCGCGGACGAGATCGATGCCGGTGACTTCCTCTGTGACGGGGTGCTCGACCTGCAGGCGCGTGTTCATTTCGATGAAGAAGAACTCGCCGTTTTCGTAGAGATACTCGACGGTGCCAGCCCCACGATAGCCAATCGCTTGAACGGCCTTGGCCGTGATCTCGCCAATTTCGGCGCGCGCTTCAGGCGAAAGGACGGGCGAGGGGGCTTCTTCCAGTACCTTTTGGTTCCGGCGCTGGAGGGAACAGTCCCGTTCGCCCAGGTGAACCACATTCCCATGCGTGTCGGCGAGAATCTGGATCTCGATGTGGCGAGGGCCCTTCAGGTAGCGTTCCAGATAGACCGCGCCGTTGCCGAAGGCCGCTTCGGCCTCGGTCTGGGCGGAGCGTAGCGCTTCGTCCAGATCCTCTTCGGTCTCGGCAAGTCGCATCCCCCGGCCGCCGCCGCCAGCCGCCGCTTTGATCAGGACAGGAAATCCGATCTCCTTGGCGGCCGCCTTGGCGGATTCGAAGTCCTCGACTGCACCATCGGAGCCGGGAACGACAGGGATGCCGGCCGCGGCGACCGTTTGCTTGGCTGTGATCTTGTCGCCCATGATGCGGATATGCTCCGCCGTCGGGCCGATGAACGTCATGCCATGCGCTTCTACGATCTCTGCGAAGCGGGCGTTCTCGGACAGGAAGCCATATCCCGGATGCACCGCATCCGCACCCGTGATCTCGCAGGCGGCGATGATGGCGGGAATGTTCAGATAGCTGTCCATGCTGGACGGCGGGCCGACGCAGACCGACTCATCGGCGAGGCGGACATGCATGGCGTCCCGGTCGGCCGTGGAATGGACCGCGACCGACGACAGCCCCATTTCCTTGCAGGCGCGGTGGATGCGAAGCGCGATCTCCCCGCGATTTGCGATGAGAACCTTGCTGATCATCAGTCGATCAGGAAAAGCGAGTCGCCGAATTCGACGGGTGCGACGTCTTCGACATACACGGCGGACAGCGTGCCGGACTTCGGCGCCGTGATCGGATTGAATGTCTTCATGGCCTCGACCAGCATGACTGTTTCGCCTTCCTTCACCTGAGAGCCGATCTCGACGAACAGGTCAGCGTCCGGGGAGGGGCGCAAGTAACATGTGCCGACCATGGGCGAGGTGACGGCATCCGGATGACTATCCTTGGGCGCGTCGGCGGGCATGGGCACAGGGCCGGGT
>JBARXH010000277.1:0-3385 GCA_049647245.1 Litorimonas sp. | reverse complement strand
GTTCCGAATGGCGCCAGGTCCTCTGCGAGGCCAACGCCAACTCGGTCGTGATTTCCGCCATCCAGCGCCGCCTGCAGGAGCTCGGCTTCTACCAGGGCGAGATCAACGGACGCCTGACGCAGCAGACCTATGCGGCCGTCGAGCAGTTCCAGATCTCGCGGAGCCTCTCCACGGGCGGACTGACCCTCAGAACGGTCGACATGCTCCAGGTCGATTGGCGCTCCATGGTCAGCGGGGCCGTCACCACGACGACCACCGGCTTCACCACTGGCGCGACCACGTCCACGGCCACGATCGGTCAGCAGACCGGCACGGTAACCGAAACGCAGACCATCTCCCGCACGCGGTCCTACACGGTGCGTGACGACGGCATGGTCATCGACGGCAATGGTGCCATGATCGGCCGCTACGATGCCGCAACCGGCAATGTGATTGCCGCCAACGGTGAGATCGTAGTCCGCAACCTGCAGATCGTGCCGGGCTCGCGCCGCGAGACGACCGTGACCACCTCGGGTGGCCAGGTCGTCACGGGGGCCACGACCCGGACGACCACCACGCAGCTTCCGACCGTGGTCACAAGCGGCTCGACCGTCGTGACGTCGGGCAGCAGCTCCACCATGAGCTTCTCGGTCCGGTCCGATGGCTTCGTGGTCGACGCTTCCGGCGCCGTGATCGGCCGCGTCAACGAGCAGGGCCAGATCGTGGACCAGCGCGGGAACATCATCGGCACCGTCAACTAGGACGGTCGCCGCGATCCAATCCAGGCCCTGCCGGCTCCGGTCGGCAGGGCCTCTTCATGTCCGGCGTTCCGACAGGACGGCCTGCCTCTTGCAAGCCGGGACTGACGGGGCGGGTTGACAGTTTCGGGGGCGAGGTCTAATTCGCCCGCTACTGCCGCCCGGTGAGTCTCTCACGCGCGCGGCTTTCGTGATTTTTAGGCCTGTTCCCGGGCCGGCGCAGGCCGGGCGGACCGGCCAGACAGCAAGGACGGAACATCATGTTCGCAGTCATCAAGACAGGCGGCAAACAGTACAAGGTTGCCAAGGACGACATCATCGTCGTCGAGAAACTCGAAGCCGAAGAAGGCAAGAAGGTCACCTTCGGCGACGTGCTGATGCACGGCAAGGATGGTGACGTGAAGGTCGGCGCCCCGCTCGTGGACGGCGCATCCGTCACCGGCGAAGTCGTGGAACAGCGCAAGGGCAACAAGGTGCTCGTCTTCAAGAAGAAGCGCCGCCAGAACTACCGCCGCAAGCGCGGCCATCGCCAGCTGGAAACGGTTGTGCGCATCACGGGCATCAAGGGCTAGCGCGTTCGCGCTGACCTGAAGACTTACAGGAGACCGACATGGCACATAAAAAAGCAGGCGGCTCGTCCAATAACGGCCGCGATTCCGCCGGCCGCCGCCTTGGCGTCAAGAAATTCGGTGGCGAAGCCGTCATTCCGGGCAACATCATCATTCGCCAGCGCGGCACCAAGTACTATCCCGGCACCAATGTCGGCATGGGCAAGGACCACACGCTCTATGCGCTAGAAGGCGGCCGCGTGACGTTCGCGACCAAGCGCAACAAGCGAACCTACGTGTCCGTCGAGCCGATGGCCGAGGCCGCAGAGTAGCGACCGCTCTTTTCCAGGGTCGCCCGAAAGGACGATCCGACAATGCCTTGCAGGGAGACCGGACCGTCCGGTTTCCCTTTTTTTATGGTTCGGACCTGCACGGACGCCCCCCGCCCCATCTGGAGGCCGACATGCACGAGATCATACGCACGGATCGGACCGTCCTGCGCCCCTTGGCCGAATCGGACGCCGACGACTTCGCCCGGCTCGCCAACCAGTGGGACATCTGCCGCATGACCGGCAGCTTCCCCTACCCGTTCGACGCCATGTCCGTGGCGGGCCGGGTCGAAATCTATCTGGCCCGCGCAGCGACCGGGACGGCCATCCATTGGGCAGTCACCGTTCGGGGCGAGTTCATCGGCGCGATCGGCTTGTACCGGACCGACGAGGGCTGGGACATGGGCTACTGGATCGGGGAACCCTGGTGGGGCCGGGGCTTCGCCAGCGAGGTCGTAACGGCCGTCACTCACCATGTCTTCCAGCACCACCCCGCCTCGGCGCTGTCCGCATGTGTCTTCACGGACAACCCGGCCAGCGCACACGTGCTTCGCAAGGTCGGTTTCCGGCAATCGGAGACCGTTTGCAAAGGCTATAGCCTCGCCCGGCGCGGCGCGATGGACAATTGGACTTTCGCCTGCACGCCAACCGATGTCGCGGCGCGCCAGGACCCTGCAACCCTGCAAACCGCTCACTGAACAATTCCGGTCTGGCCGCATCCAGGCCGGACCCCTAAGGATACGCCAAGAAGTTTCTCGACCAGGCCAAAATCTACGTCCGGTCCGGCAATGGCGGTGCGGGCAGCGTCTCGTTCCGGCGTGAGAAATATATCGAGTATGGTGGACCGAACGGCGGCGATGGCGGCCGCGGTGGGCATGTCTATATCGAAGCGACGCAAGATCTGAACACGCTGATCGACTATCGGTACCGCCAACACGTCAAGTCCGGCACGGGCGGACACGGCATGGGCCGCGACCGCTCGGGTGCGGCGGGCGAAGACATTACGATACGGGTCCCGGTCGGCACGCAGGTCATCGACGCGGACACTGATGAAATCCTCGTCGACCTGACCGAAGACGGCCAGCGCGCCATGCTGGCCCGGGGCGGCAATGGCGGGTGGGGCAATGCCAAGTTCAAGTCCTCCACCAATCAGGCGCCCCGCAACGCCAATCCTGGCGAACCCGGCGAGGAACGCACGGTCTGGCTCCGTCTGAAAGTGATCGCCGATGCCGGTCTGGTCGGCTTGCCCAATGCCGGCAAATCCACGTTCCTGGCGGCCGTATCGGCGGCAAAGCCCAAACAAGCGGACTATCCGTTCACCACGCTTCACCCTCACCTCGGGGTGGTCGATCTCGGCCCCGGCGAGCGTTTCGTTCTCGCAGACCTGCCCGGCCTGATCGAAGGCGCAGCGGACGGTGCGGGCTTGGGCCACCGTTTTCTCGGCCATGTCGAACGGTGCGCAGCGATCCTGCATCTGGTCGATGCCACCAGCGAGGATCCGGCGGACAACTACCGCGTCATCCGCGGCGAGCTGGACGCATACGGAGAAGGCCTGACGGAAAAGCCCGAACTGGTCGCATTGACGAAATGCGAAACAGTGTCGGCGGATGATCTCGAAACCGTCAAGGCCGCGCTGGAAGCGGAGTGCGGCCAGAGCGTATTCCTGATTTCGTCCGTCGCCCGGCAAGGGCTCAAGCCGCTCCTCTCGGCTGTTTACCAGCATGTGGACCGCAGGCGGCAAGCGGAACGTGCGCCCGAAGCGGTCGAGACC
>JBARXH010000276.1:0-5457 GCA_049647245.1 Litorimonas sp. | reverse complement strand
CGGCCGACACGGTCCGGCAGCGGCGCGGCGGCGCGCCCGCCTCGGCCGTGATCTGCGACATCAACGACGAAATGCTCCTGGCGGGCGTGGACGCGGCCAAGGATGCGGGGCTGGACCTCGCGCGGGTCTGCGGTAACGCCGAAGCCCTGCCGTTCGAGGACGCGCAGTTCGACTGCGTCACCATCGCCTACGGCATCCGCAACGTGACCGACCGCATGGCGGCGCTGCGGGAGTTCCACCGCGTGCTGAAGCCGGGCGGGCGTGTGGGCGTGCTGGAATTCTCCACTCCGCCGGAGCCGCTGATCCGCAAGCTCTACGACGCCTATTCCTTCGCGGTGATCCCGCGCCTCGGCCAGGCCATCGCGGGCGACCGGGACAGTTACCAGTATCTGGTGGAAAGCATCCGCCGTTTCCCCACGCAGCCGCAATTCGCCGCCATGATGGAGGAGGCGGGCTTCGCCCAGGTCTCCTTCGCCGACTACAGCGCGGGCGTGACCGCCTTTCACACCGGATGGAAGATCGCATGAGCGACAAGACCGACACGGACAGGCCGGACCTGGAAGACACCGCCCATCTGGTGGAGGCGAGCAACGCCGCGCAAGCGCCGGAAGGCACGGGCGGGGGCAACAGTTTCTGGCTGGATTTCGGGCCGCTGCTGGTCTTCTTCGTCTCCTTCCACTGGCTGCGCCGCGACCATCCGGACGAGGCCATGCTCTGGGCGGCCGGGGTCTTCGCCGTGGCGGCGGTCGTCGCATTGGGCGTCGGATGGGTGCGCCACCGGTCCGTGTCGCCCATGCTGATCCTGTCCACCGTCATCATCGTGGTGACGGCGGGGCTGGCGCTGCTGGCGGACAATCCGATCATCTTCTACATGAAGCCGACCATCGTGAATTCGCTCTTCGGCCTCGCCGCCATCGGCGGGGTGCTGATGGGGCGCAACGTCATCCAGCTGATGATCGGCCAGGCCTTCGCCCTGCCGTCAAAGGTGTGGGACACGCTCGCCGTGCGCTGGGGGCTGTTCTTCTTCTTCTGCGCCGCGCTCAACGAAGTCATCTGGCGCACGCAGAGCGAGGCGTTCTGGGTGAACTTCAAGGTGTTCGGCTTCCTGCCCCTGACGCTGCTCTTCACCCTGAGCCAGCTGCCGCTGATCCTGAAGCATGGCGGCGTGGCCGGGCTTGACAAGAGCGCGGACAAGGGCGCGGATAGGGGCGCGGACAAGCCGGGCTGATACACGCGCCCACGCTCACCCCGACGTGATGGGACGTGAGCCGGAGTGATTGGAACGGACGGGGTCGGAGGGATTAGCCCCGGGCGCATGCCGGGCGATCTCCCTACACCCACCCACTCCGCCAGTCTGTCGCGCCATGTGCTCTGGCTCGAAGTCGGGCCCATGCTGGTCTTCTTCGCCGCCTTCCAGGCCTTGCGCCCGCATGACCCGGACCGTGCATTGTTCATGGCCGCCGGCGTGTTCGCGGTGGCTGCGGTTCTGGCGCTGCTCTTCGGGCGTTGGCGTCATGGCCGCCTGTCCGGGCCGCTTCTGGCCACGACGGTCGTGATCGTCGGCACGGCCGGTCTGGCTTCCGTCTTCGACAGCAAGCTGTTCCTGTTCATGCGGCCGACCGTGCTCAATGGCGGGGCGGGTCTTCTGGCATTGGGCGCCGCGCTGCTGGCCCCCCGAAGGTTGAGCCGGGCCATCGAGCGCAGGTTCGGCCTTCCGGGCGCACTCTGGAGGCGGCTCGCCTTGCGCGCAGGAGTCTTCCTGATCGGTCTCGCGCTCATCAATGAGTGGGTCTGGAGGACGCAGGGCGAGGCCGTCTGGATCGCGGTCAAGACGTTCGGCTTCGCGCCCGCCACGCTGTTGTTCGCGGTCGCCCATCTGCCGCTGATCCGCCGTGACGTCAGGGTCCGCACGAAAGGGTAAAGCGGCGTTAACCCTGTCGGCGGTCTTGATTGGACCCCGCCGATGCCCTGTCCGAAACAAAGGGCAGGACGGCGCGGTGGCTGTTCCGATTCGGACAGTATTTTGGGGCGGCGTTGGGCGTCCCCGGTGAACCGGGGAGCGGGCGGGCGGAAACGATGTTGGGTTCATGAAGATCACCTATTTGCGCGTGGCCGTGGCGATCGCCCGGCTGGACGACACACATAATTATCGTCGGGCCAGTTCCCCGGACGCGGCCTATCTGCATCAGCTCGGCGCCGCGCAGCGCCACGGCGTGTTCGAGCCGTTCGACGCCGAAGCGCGCGAACTCAATGCGTGGCTGAGCTCGGTCGGCGCGGGGCGGCAACTCTGCCGCGATGCGTGGGACCTGTTCATGGATAACCAGCGCGATGTGGGGTGCCTGTTCGGCTGAGCGGACGGCCGTCGCTTCCGTCCGGCCTGAGTCGAGAGTTTCCGTGCCAAAAGCTTCTGCGCCGAAAGTCGAAGGCCCCGCAGCCGGGGTTTCGCGTTGAGTTCGCGGGCGCGATTGCTATAAGCCGCGCCACGATACCCCCACCCTCTCACGCGCAAGGATTTCCCATGGCGTCTCTGGACAGTTTCGGCTGCGAACGCGAGCTCACCGTCGGCTCTAAAAGCTATTCCTACTTCGATCTCACCGTGGCGGAGGCCAACGGGCTCACCGGCATCTCCCGCCTGCCGCGCTCGCTCAAGGTTCTGTTGGAGAACCTCCTGCGCTTCGAGGACGGCAAGACCGTCACCAAGGCCGACATCGAGGCCATGGCCGGCTGGCTGACGGAGCGCCGCTCCTCCCACGAGATCGCCTACCGCCCCGCGCGCGTTCTGATGCAGGACTTCACCGGCGTCCCGGCCGTGGTGGATCTCGCCGCCATGCGCGACGCGATGCAGGCCTTCGGCGCGGATCCGGAGAAGATCAATCCGCTCGTCCCGGTGGATCTGGTGATCGACCACTCGGTCATGGTCGACTATTTCGGCACAGAGGACAGCTACGAGAAGAACGTCGCGCGCGAATATGAGCGCAATGGCGAGCGCTACGACTTCCTGAAATGGGGCCAGACCGCCTTCGACAACTTCTCCGTGGTCCCGCCCGGCACGGGCATCTGCCACCAGGTGAACCTCGAATATCTCGCCCAGACCGTCTGGACCAAGACGGTCGGGGCCAAGGACTACGCCTTCCCCGACACGCTGGTCGGAACGGACTCGCACACCACCATGGTCAACGGCCTGGGCGTTCTGGGCTGGGGCGTGGGCGGCATCGAGGCCGAGGCCGCCATGCTCGGCCAGCCCGTTTCCATGCTGATCCCCGAAGTGATCGGGTTCGAGCTGACGGGCAAGCTGCCCGAAGGCGCGACCGCGACGGACCTCGTCCTGCGCGTCGTGGAAATGCTGCGTCAGAAGGGCGTGGTCGGCAAGTTCGTGGAATTCTACGGGGCGGGCCTCGACTATCTCGCGCTCGAAGACTGCGCGACCATCGCCAACATGGCGCCTGAATACGGCGCGACCTGTGGCTTCTTCCCCGTCGACGACGACACGCTGCGTTACCTGCGCGCCACGGGCCGCGAGGAGCACCGCGTCGAACTGGCGGAGAGCTATTGCAAGGCGCAGGGCCTGTTCCGCGACGAAAACGTCCCGGAATTCACCGACACGCTGCACCTCGACATGTCCACGATCCGTCCCTCCCTGTCCGGACCCAAGCGTCCGCAGGACCGCTTCGACCTGGCGGGATCGGCCGACACGTTCGAACTGATCATGACCAAGGATTTCGAGAAGGCGGGCGACGCGTCCAACCCGACGCCGGTCGAAGGCCACGACTTCAGCGTGGACCACGGCCACGTCATGATCGCGGCCATCACGTCCTGCACCAACACCTCCAACCCGTCCGTCATGATGGCGGCGGGCCTGGTCGCCAAGAAGGCCAACGAAGCCGGACTGACCGTCAAGCCGTGGGTCAAGACCTCCACCGCGCCCGGCTCCCAGGTCGTGGGCGAATATTTGGAGCGCTCCGGCCTGCAGGACGAGCTCGACAAGATCGGCTTCGACGTGGTCGGCTATGGCTGCACGACCTGCATCGGCAACTCCGGACCCCTCGCCCCGCCCATCGCCAAGGCGATCGCGGACGGCGACCTCGTCAGTTGCTCCGTCCTGTCGGGCAACCGCAACTTCGAAGGCCGGATCGGCCCGGACATCAAGGCGAACTTCCTCGCCTCGCCGCCGCTAGTGGTGGCCTACGCGCTGGCCGGAACCATGCACCACGACTTCGATCATGACCCGCTGGGCCAGGACCAAACCGGCAAGGACGTCTATCTGCGCGATCTGTGGCCGACCTCCGCCGAGATCGCCGAGGCCGTGCGCGGCTCGGTGACGCGCGAGCTGTTCGAGCAGGAATATGCGGACGTATTCAAGGGCGACGACCGCTGGGCGGACATCGAGGTCACGGGCGGCAAGGTCTACAACTGGAACCCGTCCTCGACCTATGTGCGCAATCCCCCCTACTTCGAAGGCATGGGCATCGATCCCGATCCCGTGCGCGACGTGGAAGGCGCGAACATCCTCGCCCTGCTGGGCGACTCGATCACGACCGACCACATCTCGCCCGCAGGCTCGATCAAGTTCGACGGCCCCGCCGGACGCTACCTGCAGGAGCGCCAGGTCGGCCGCGATGCCTTCAACTCGTTCGGCTCGCGCCGCGGCAACCACGAAGTCATGATGCGCGGCACCTTCGCAAACATCCGGCTGAAGAACCTGATGGCGCCCGGCACGGCCGGCGGCGTGACGAAATACGTCCCGACCGGCGAGATCATGAGCATCTTCGACGCCGCCCAGCGCTACAAGGCGGACGGGCGCGACCTCGTCGTCTTCGCCGGGTCGCTCTACGGCAACGGCTCCTCGCGCGACTGGGCCGCGAAAGGCACGATCCTGCTCGGCGTCCGCGCCGTGATCGCGGAGAGCTTCGAGCGCATCCACCGGAGCAACCTGATCGGCATGGGCGTCCTGCCGCTGGAGTTCATGAACGGCGACGGCTGGCAGGCTCTCGGTCTGACGGGCGACGAGACGGTCTCCATCGGCAATGTCGACGATATCAAGCCGATGGACGAGGTCGAAGTCCGCATTACCATGGCCGACGGCTCCACCAAGACGATCACGACCAAGGTCCGGATCGACACGGAGAACGAGCTGGAATACTACAAGAATGGCGGCATCCTGCACTATGTGCTGCGCAACCTCGCCCGCGAGGAACGCACCGCCGCGTAGGGTGCCGGAAAGACCCGCTCCGACCGATCAGGCCCCGCTCCGGCGGGGCTTTTTCGTGCCCGGTCGACATATGTGCGGCCCGGTGTCCGGACACATAGGTATTAACACTGATAATAATTCGCATTCCCTATTGTGCATGAGAATGGCTCGCATTAAGGGCCGCTCGACTTACACCGAGGGGACCTCTTACCATGCGCCATTCCGCGCCCCAGTCTGCACTTTCGTCTGCATTTTCGCCCGCATTTCTG
>JBARXH010000275.1:0-5937 GCA_049647245.1 Litorimonas sp. | reverse complement strand
CCCGAGCCCCAACCCCAGGCGGACGCGTCCGAGGATGCGCCCGATACGGGCCGTCGGCGCAAGGCACCGCCGCGGCGCAAACGCGGTCTGATCGACCGGCTCATGGGCAAGGAATAGGCGGAAACGCCTCTGACGCAGGGGTCGAACACTGTAACGTGACCCCTGCGTAACTTGATTCAGGTCCGTATCGACCCGATTAGTCCGTCATGACCGCGACCCGCCACATCGCCGTGCTGCTATCCCGCCTTCTGGGCGGGATTGTCGTGGCTGCGCTGCTGGCCGCGCAGGTCCAGGCGCAGGGATTGCTGCGCGATACGGAGATCGAGGAGACGCTCCGGGAGTTCTCTGACCCCCTTCTGCGCGTGGGCGGCCTCAACCCGTCCTCCGTCGACATCTATCTGGTCAACGACCCCGAGCTGAACGCCTTCGTGACGCGGGGGCAGAACATCTTTCTTCACAGCGGCCTGATTCTCAGATCGGAAACGCCCAACGAACTCAAAGGCGTCATCGCCCACGAAGCCGGACACATCGTCGGCGGACACATCGTGCGGTCCGACTACGGCAATCGCTCGGCCTACGGCGCGATGCTGCTGGCGGCCGGTGTCGGCCTTGCCGCCATTCTGGCCGGCGAAGGCGGGGCTGGCGCCGCTATCCTGGGCGGGGCGCAACAGTTCGGGGCCGTGGAGGCCCTGGCCTATTCCCGCGTCAACGAATCTTCCGCCGATCAGTATGCGGCGACCTTCCTCGAAGCGACGGGTCAGTCGGGCCAGGGCCTGATCGACTTTTTCGAGAATTTCCGCGCGCAGGAAGTCCTGTCGCAGAGCCGCCGCTACGAATATTTCCGGTCCCACCCGCTGTCGGCCAACCGGATCGATCAGCTGCGCGAACGCGTGGCCGAGAGCCCGTACACGGATGCGCTCGACCCGCCCGAAGACCTGCACCGGCACGAGATGATGAAGGCCAAGCTGCGGGGCTTCCTCGAAGCGCCTCAACTTGTCTTCAGCCGGTACCGCCCCGACGACCAGTCGCAGCCCGCCCGCTATGCGCGCGCCGTCGCGCATTTCCGCACGGCCAATCTGCGCACGGCCATCCGCGAAATCGACTCGCTGATCGAGGAAGAGCCGGACAACCCCTATTTCCACGAGCTCAAGGCCCAGATCCTGTATGAGTCCGGACAGCGCGAGGACGCCCTGCCCTCGGCCGAACGGGCGCTGGAACTGAAGCCCGACGCGATGCTGCTGAAGGTCGCGCTCGCCCAATCGCTGATCGAAACCCGACGCGCGGAAGAACTGGACCGCGCCATCGATCTGTTGAAGGCGGCGCTGCGTCAGGAAACCGGCTATTCCTACGGCTGGTACCTGCTGTCGCTGGCCTATGCGGCGCAGGACAAGGATGCGCTCGCCAAATATGCCTCTGCAGAGCGATTCTACGCCGTCGGCGACTTCGAATCCGCGCGCTCCTTCGCCGGTCGCGCCAAGCAGGACCTGACCCGGGACATGCCCCAATGGCGGCGGGCGTCCGACATCGTGGTCGTGACGGAAACGCAGCTGGACCGCCGCCGCCGCAACCAGCGCCGGGGCAAGCCCTTTACGGCGTCGTTCGGCGCGGCCGACACGACGGACCGCTCGCGCATTCGTCAATAGATCGCACAGCGCTCAGCCGCTAAAGCGACGCGACTCATTCTCTCACGGACCTTGTCATGAAGACCCTTCTCAAAACCGCGGCCGCCGTGTCGATCCTCGGCCTTGCGGCCTGCTCCCAGGCCGGCGCGACCGACATGAGCAAGGCGGACATCGAAGAGATCGTGCGCGCCTACCTGCTGGAGAATCCCGAAATCATCCGCGACGCCCTGGTCGAGCTTGAGCGCAAGAGCGCCGAGGCCGAGCAGCAGGAAAGCGTGGATGCCATCGCGGACCTGTCGGACCAGATCTTCCGCGACCCGCGCGACTATTCGGTCGGACCCGCGGATGCGAAGGTGCAGCTGGTCGAATTCTTCGATTACAATTGCGGTTTCTGCAAACGCTCCACCGACTGGATGGAAGAGACCATGTCCAAATATCCGGACGATGTCCGGGTGGTCTTCAAGGAACTGCCCGTGCTGACGGGCCGCGAAGGCACGTCGCACATGGCCGCCCGCGCCGCGCTCGCCGCTGCGCGCCAGGGCCATTACCGCAAGATGCACTTCGCCATGATGGAAGAACGCGCCCTCAACAAGGCGCGCGTTCTGGAGATCGCCAAGAATTTCGGCATCGATGTCGATCAGCTGGAGCGCGACATGAAGGATCCGGCCATCGACCGCCAGATCCAGGACAATCTGGCTCTGGGCCAGAAGATCCCCGCTCTGACCGGAACGCCGTTCTTCATCGTCAATGACGCGTTCGTTTCCGGTGCAAACATGGGCCGTTTGAGCACGTTGCTGGACGAAGCGCTCGAAAGCTAGGCTTCCATTCGCGGCGGTGCTTTGAGCCGCTCGAGCGGCCTGTTCGGAAATCCATCCGCGTTCTTGAAGATTGGAAGGCGCTTTCTCTTCAGAGGCTTGCGCGCTTTACGAGCGAATTAGTCCGCGCTCCGACGGCCTGGTCTATGATGGCGCTTGTCCGTTACGGCCTTTGGGCCTCCGCGGACAGCTTTTCCGCGAGGGCCGGTGTACGCGTGCCGCTCCCCGCACCCTGTCATTCACTCCAGCCGAGCCTTGGTGTTCAACCGGAGTGGCACATTCTAACGTCCCGGTCCTTGCGGAGAAGTCCTCCCACGTCCGTCACCATCCGTCATGCCCCGCAAATGCGGCGGGGCCGCACCTCTCCGCCTGCGCGGTTCCTAATCCAGCACCATCGCCGCCGCGCCGTAAAGCGCCACGAAATTGGCGAGGATCAGTCGCACCGGCACATCTCTGACGAACCACGACCCCTGCCCCCGCGACTGGAAACGCGACAGAAAGTCGGAGTCGCGAATGAAGGGCGAGACGTGCCGCGACACGCCGCCACCCAGCACGACACCCCCGGACGCTCCTAGCGTCACGCAGGCATTGCCGGAGAACGTCCCGAGCATGTCGCAGAAGGTCTTCACGCAGAGCCGCGCGACCGAGTCGGGATTGGCCTGGCCGGCCGAGATGATCTCGTCCTCCTTGACGCAGATCGGGCGCTCGCCCCGTATGTCGCAAAGCGCGGTGTAGAGGCGGAACAGGCCGGGGCCGGAAATGAGCGTTTCCGCCGAGACGAACGGAAGCCGGTCCCGCCAGTAGCGCAGCACCTGGGCCTCCAGTTCCGATCCCGGAGAAAAGGCGGTGTGCCCGCCCTCGGTCGACAGGATGCGCGGCGGCCGGCCGGGCAGGATGCAGGACAGGCCCAGGCCCGTACCGGGCCCCAGGACCGCGATGGGTTTGGTGTAGTTGACCTTGCCGGGCACGAGCGTGTCGAAGCCGTCATCCGGGATCACGGTGGCTCCGTTTGCCATGGCCACGAAGTCGTTCAGGATCACGGCTTCTGTCAGCGAGAAGGTGTCGCGCAGCTGGCTCTCCGACACGACCCAGTCGACATTGGTCATCTTGATCTCGTCGTCGAACTTTGGTCCGGCGAAGGCGAAGGCTGCGCGGGTTGGGCGGATGCCGATGCCTGAAAGGTAGGCGTCGACCGCGTCGTCGAACCTGGCGAACTCCTTCACGGCGAAACGCTCCGAATGGTGGAGCGTGATCGTTCCCGCCTCCGTGCGTTCTGCCAAGGCAAAACGCGCATTGGTCCCGCCGACGTCGCCGACCAGTGTGGTGGGCGCGCTCATCGGCCGATCACCGCGATATCGAGATCGCCCAGCGTGGTCGCGCCGCTTTCCGCGTCCGACGCGATCGCGCGCTGCGGCGCGAACATGTTCATGCCAAGCGTGGAGAGATTGTGCCGCACCGGGGCTGTGTCCGAAGCGCGTGCGTCGAGATCGACGCCCAGCACCTCGACCGTCCCGTTGGCCGGATCGACCCGGATGCGGTCGCCCGTCACCACGCGCGACAACGGACCGCCGAGCAGCGCTTCCGGATGCATGTGGATGGCGGCGGGCACCTTGCCGGAGGCCCCGGACATACGCCCATCGGTCACCAGCGCGACCTTGAAACCCTTGTCCTGCTGCAGACCCAGGATCGGGGTCAGCTTGTGCAGCTCCGGCATGCCGTTGGCGCGCGGCCCCTGAAACCGCAGAACGACCACGAAGTCGCGCTCCAGCTTGCCGTCCTTGTGCAGCGGGATCAGGTCGTTCTGGTCATCGATGACGATGGCTTCGGCCTCGACCAGCCAGTTTTCGCGCTTCACGGCCGAGACCTTCATCACACCGCGCCCGAGATTGCCCGACATGAGCGCCAGCCCCCCATCCGGCCGGAACGGCGCGTCGACGGAGGTTAGCACGTCGGTGTCGAGGCTGACTGTCGGGCCTTCGCGCCACAGCACCGTGTCGGCTTCGGCATGGGCGTTGCGGATCGGTTCGCGCGTATAGGCATGCAGCCCGTCGCCTCCGGCCACGGTCTTGACGTCGCCATGCGCGAGGCCCGCATCCAGCAGTTCCCGGATCAGGTAGCCCATGCCGCCTGCGGCGTGGAAGTGGTTCACGTCGGCCACGCCGTTGGGATAGATGCGGCAGATCAGCGGTACGACCCGTGAGATGTCCGCATAGTCGTCCCAGTCGATGAGGATACCCGCGCTCCGGGCAATGGCCGAAAGATGGATGGTCAGGTTGGTCGACCCGCCCGTCGCCATCAGCCCGACCAGACCGTTGACGATCGCCTTTTCGTCGATGACCTCGCAAGCGGGCGTGAACTCTTTCGCCATGTTGGTGATCTGAACGGCGCGGCGCACGGACTGCGCCGTCATGGCGTCGCGCAGCGAGGTGTTGGGGTGGATGAACGAACTGCCGGGAAGCTGCATTCCCATGATTTCCATCAGCATCTGGTTGGTGTTGGCCGTGCCGTAGAAGGTGCAGGTGCCGGGCGAGTGGTAGCTGGCGGCCTCAGCGGCGAGCAGCTTGTCCCGACCGATCTCTCCGGCGGCGAATTGCTGCCGGACCCTTGCTTTTTCCGGATTCGGAATACCGGACGGCATGGGTCCGGCCGGAACGAAGATATGCGGCAGATAGCCATAGCGGAGCGCGGCAATCATCAAGCCCGGCACGATCTTGTCGCAGACGCCCAGATGCAGGGCCGCGTCGAAACAGTCATGGGACAGGGCGACGGCGGCCCCTTGCGCGATCACGTCTCGCGAGAAGAGCGACAGTTCCATGCCGTCCTGGCCCTGCGTGACCCCGTCGCACATGGCGGGCACGCCGCCCGCGACCTGCGCTGTCGCACCATTGCGCCGCGCGGCGTGCTTGATGATTTCCGGGAAACGCTCGAACGGCTGATGCGCCGAAAGCATGTCGTTATAGGCCGTGACGATGCCGAGGTTCGGCCAGGACGCGCCCAGCATCTCGGTCTTCTCCAGGACGGGACAGGCGGCAGCGGCGTGAGCGAGATTGCCCTCCGACAGACGCCGGCGCCGTGGGCCGGGCCGCATGTTCTCCAGGCACGCCCGCATGTAAGCCGAGCGGGTCGCTTCCGAACGGGCTCGGATCCGCTCCGTGACGGCGGCGATCGTGCTGTTTAGGCTCATCGGTCGGTCTCCAGGGCGAACACGCTCAGTCTGCTCCCGAGGTCCAGCAGGGTCCGCACGGGCGCGTCCTCGACGGGCCGTGTCATGGCGGCGCGGAACACGTCGAGTTTCTCCTGGGACGGCAGGAGCAGAACGGCGTGGCGGGCCGTTAGGACGGCGGACGCGGTCAGGGTGATGCGGTCCGTAATCTCGCCCGCGCCGGGGCAGCCGGCGGCGTCCACGGCAGCGAGTGTCGCCGGATTGTCGGGATCGAGGGCTTCGGCCAGACCACGCGAGTCCGGGAACCACGACGCCGTGTGGCTGTCGCTGCCCATGC
>JBARXH010000274.1:0-1906 GCA_049647245.1 Litorimonas sp. | reverse complement strand
CTACAGACTGATAGTACCATCTTGGGTATGCGGTTCGATGTATCTTCCCTATCTCTAGACGCAAATGGAATGAAAGTAACTGTCAAAAGCGATGTCGTTGATGGACGTGGATTGATTAGTGTATGGAACGGTTCTTCCTTTGTCGTGATCAATGATAACGGAGATCCTGGTTCATCAAATACAGTCCAACCTGGCTCATCGACCTATATAGGGGTGATTGATGATGTCGATAACTACATCATTAATGATGAAGTGAACGTATTATTCATCCCTGTCGATATAGGGACAGAACATAATGTAGATTATGCTGAGTTGACTTTCAGTGTATTCGATAATGCCGCTATAGGCCCAAGAGGTATTCAAGGACCAGAGGGACCCCAAGGTCCTATAGGTCCCCAGGGACCCCAAGGTCCTGTAGGACCAGAAGGACCTCAAGGTATTCAAGGTCCTCAGGGTCCTCAGGGTCCTCAAGGACCATCGGGTGATCCAATAACGTGTTATAACTACGCTTACAGTACAACTGTAGAGAGTGATCCTGATAACCCTACGTCACCGGGTATAAGGAATATCTGGTTTGATAACAGTACTATCAGTGATGCAGAACACATCTTTGTCAGTAGGACAGAGCAGTCAGGTATCGATACACAACGTTTTATGAACGTACTTATAAATACGAGTGATTATATAGACACATTCATTCAGGTAGGCGATGTTATCTTTAGAGTCATTCCCCCTATTGCATATGAAGACGGACCTGATAAGTTCTATACATTTGACGTAGAACATATCAGTGGTACTGATTCATTCAGTGATGAAGAGGTTATAGAGGTATGTTACTATGTACTAGGAAAGAGGGGAACGTTTGATACTACAGTCAATGAAGACTCTTTTACGTTTACCAATCCGATTGCAGGGAATACACCCATTACCTTTACCAATATCACTGATAGATTAAAGAACGTTGTCCTTAATACTGTCGTGTTTAATAACTCAGGATCACCTACAAATTTAGTGTTTACAGCGTCAAACCCATCTTCCCTTATAGCCCATCTCGGGTTAACTACCAATGACTACCGGTTATTCCCTTGGGCTGTTATAGAGGGAACGATACCATATATCATCCTATGTCGTATGGAATGGAACGTATCAACACCTTCATTCACGATTACATTAACTCATGGTAGAACAAAAGGAAATCCTAATCCACCTGGGTTTGATAACAACACTGCTACTGTACTCAAATTCGCCACTCATATGTTTACAATCTAAATTATCTCTAGACCCTTTATATAGCAACTATGAAATTCAGTGGTCGTAATGCACAGATTCTAGGACTCGTTCTCTTGGCCATTGCCGTGAAACTATACATAGATCATAGATCACCTTCATATACAGGTCCTTATAACACAACAGGTTCATACGCCACTATCTCGTCTACAAAGCACGATGTATCCAAGGCTCTCTTTGTAGAGTTATTTATTATGCTCATGATGGGTGGTTTTATGAGTGAAGAAGAGTTTTTCTCTACTGATAACTTCCTCAAATCATGGGTTGGTAAGGTCACAGTAACAGGTGCGGCATTCTTTGTATTCCATGAGATGTTCCAACCATACATTCTTGCCAAACTCCCTATGTGGTAATAAAGCCCCATTGGAATTACTCCCAACGTGGTAAAGTACATAGGGAAATTATCTACATATACGGTATTGCAAATCCTCCCTCTATCATTGCATCAGAGACACTTGTACCACCTGACTGTTTATCGATATCGTAATACGCTTCTGCAAGGAGTCTACCATATTTATCAAACCCTTTACATTCTAATTTAATCACTTTACCAAGTACCATGGACTTTAATTTCTCTGTCGCTTCCTTCCCTGCCTTCTTAATCTCTTCCCTATGTTCA
>JBARXH010000273.1:0-13214 GCA_049647245.1 Litorimonas sp. | reverse complement strand
GCTTGAAGTGGTGGATGAGCGCTTCCATGGATTGCTTCATCTCGGCGCGGCGCGGCGGGACCCACTTGTTGTCTTCCGTCATGACCGGGCCTTCCGGCATCATTTCAAGCGCTTGCTTCATGATCTTGACGGATTCGTACATCTCCTCGACCCGGCACAGATAGCGGTCGTAGCAATCGCCGTTCTTGCCGAGCGGGATATTGAATTCGAGTTCGCTGTAGACCTCGTAGGGCTGGTTGCGGCGCAGGTCCCACGGAATGCCGGAGCCCCGCACCATGACGCCCGTAAACCCGAGGTCGTAGCAATCCTGCTTCGACACGACGCCGATATCGACGTTGCGCTGCTTGAAGATGCGGTTGCCCGTCAGCAGGGTTTCAATCTCCCGGAGGCGGTCCGGAAACTGGTCGCACCAGACAAGGATGTCGTTGACCAGCGCCGGCGTCAGGTCCTGATGGACGCCGCCAGGACGGAAATAGTTGGAGTGCATGCGCGCGCCGCAGGCCCGCTCATAGAACACCATTAACTTCTCGCGCTCTTCGAACCCCCAGAGCGGCGGCGTCAGGGCCCCGACGTCCAGGGCCTGCGTGGTGATGTTCAAAAGATGCGACAGGATACGGCCGATCTCGCAGTAGACGACCCGGATGAACTGCGCCCGGCGCGGCACCTCGATGCCTGCCAACCGCTCGATGGCGAGGCAGAAGGCGTGCTCCTGGTTCATCGGCGCGACATAGTCGAGACGGTCGAAATAGGGGATCGCTTGCAGGTAGGTCTTGTGTTCGATCAGCTTCTCGGTGCCGCGGTGCAGCAGGCCGATATGCGGGTCCACCCGCTCCACGATCTCGCCTTCCAGCTCCAGCACAAGACGCAACACGCCGTGCGCCGCAGGGTGCTGCGGGCCGAAATTGATCGTGAAGCGACGATCCTGCTCGTCGGTGATGAGGGCTTCAGGAGTAGCCATTACTCCGCAGCCTCACTCTTCTCGTCGCCCGGCAGGACGTATTTCGCGCCTTCCCATGGGCTTAGGAAATCGAAGGAGCGGTATTCCTGTTGCAGGACCACCGGCTCGTAGACGACTTCCTTGCGTTCCTCGTCGTAACGGACCTCGACGAAGCCCGTCAGCGGGAAGTCCTTGCGCAGGGGGTGCCCCTCGAAGCCGTAATCCGTGAGGATGCGGCGCAGGTCCGGATGCTGGTCGAAGACGATGCCGTACATGTCGAAAGCTTCGCGCTCGTACCAGTCGGCGTTCGGGAACAGGGACACGATGGACATGACCGGCGTGTCTTCATCCGTCGTGCATTTAACACGGATGCGCGTGTTATGCGCCATGCTGAGCATGTGATAGACGATCTCGAAGCGGCGCGCGCGAGCCGGATAGTCGACACCGCACAGATCGATGAGCTGGTTGAACCGGCAGATCGGATCGTCCCGCAGGAAGGCGATGATCGTCGGCAGGGAGGCCCGGCGGACGGAGAGCGTCAGCTCGCCATTCGCCACGCTGACGTTGCGGATGTGGTCGGCATGATGCGATTCGATATGGTCGCGGATGTCGGCCAGGACATCGGGAGCGGTCTCGTTCATCGGATGATGCTCCCCTCGCGGCGGATCTTCTTCTGCAGTTGCAGAATGCCGTAGATCAGCCCCTCCGCGGTCGGCGGGCAACCCGGCACGTAGACGTCGACCGGGACGATCCGGTCGCAGCCGCGAACGACACTGTAGCTGTAGTGATAGTAGCCACCACCATTGGCGCAGGACCCCATGGAGATGACGTAGCGCGGGTTGGGCATCTGGTCATAGACCTTGCGTAGCGCCGGAGCCATCTTGTTGGTGAGCGTTCCCGCCACGATCATGACATCGCTCTGACGCGGGGAAGCCCGGGGCGCGAAGCCGAACCGCTCGAGATCGTAGCGCGGCATGGAAGCCTGCATCATTTCGACCGCGCAGCAGGCCAGACCGAATGTCATCCACATGAGCGAGCCTGTGCGGGCCCAGGTGATCAGATCGTCGCTGGCCGCCGTGATGAAGCCCTTGTCCGCCAGCTGGTCGGACAGGCCGTCGAAGCCCTGGTCGTGCCGACGCGGATCGTAGACGGGATCACCGAGATCGCGGGCGGCCCCGCCATAGGGCGTGGAGCCATTGGGAACGAGGATATTGGCCATCGGAGTCTCCTATTCCCAGTCCAGCGCACCGATCTTCCACGCATAGGCGAGGCCGGCTAGCAGCTCGAGCAGGAAGATCACCATCACGGTCCAGCCATAGACGCCGACCACATCGAGGCTGACGGCGATCGGGAACAGGAACGCGACTTCGATGTCGAAGATGATGAAGAGGATCGCGACGAGGTAGAAGCGGACATCGAATTTCATCCGCGAGTCGTCAAATGCCTCGAACCCGCACTCATAGGTCGAGACCTTTTCGGCATCCGGGTCTGCGGGGGCGACGATGGCCGGCACCAGCAGGAATGCCAGCGACAACACCAGGGCGATGCCGAACATCAGCAGTATGGGAAAATATTCGATCAGAAGATCGGGCATTCGAACCTCGAAGAGCGGCCGGGTCCGCAGCGCGAAAGACAAGACTCGCCGGACCCGTTCAAGTGCGGCGGAACCTAGTTTGGCGCTCGTCCCTTTGCAACGCCTCTCCACTGACAAATAACGGCATGAATGTGCGACCTCTCGCCCCTTGGTCGCTGAAACCATTGATTATTTGAGAACCATCCGCAACTAGCGCGCCCGAGCGGCGAGCGGTGACCGACTCACTGTTCGGTGTCGGGTCCGTTCGGCCAGTCGGGTTCGCCGGGCCAGATGGTGATGCGGCGCATCAACTCGTCTTCACTCAGACCGGCTTCGCTGACGGTTGCGCTTTGCACACTCATGCCCACATCATGAATGGTCTCGCGACTGCCTGTGCGCAGATGATGCCAGTCCGGCAGGGTCTTGCCCTCGGACAGAAGGCGGTAGGCACACGTTCGCGGCATCCATTTTAGGGCCGCTATGTTCTGGGGCTTGAGGATGACGCAGTCCGACACGACAGCCTTCCGGTTGGCATAGTCGGAGCAGCGGCAGCTGCCATTGTCGAACAGCCTACAGTGGGCGTCGGTCGTGAAGACTTCGCCCGTTTCGTCGTCTTCAAGACGGATCAGGCAACATTTGCCGCACCCGTCGCAAAGACTCTCCCACTCCTCGGGAGTCATCGCGTCGAGCGTCTTAGTTTGCCAGAAAGGCTTGGGGTATAACGGATCGGTCATGAGGATTCAGGTTATCAATCCGCGAACGGGCGGCTAGACGAAACGTCTATGCCGACCTACCGGGCCGATATCAATGTCGTGGAGACAGACGATCGCAGACGCCGTTCGGCCTGGGCGCTTGGCATCCTCGGCACGCTGATCGCGACAAGCGCGGCCGCCTTCGTCCTCGGGCGGGCCTATCTGCTGGATGGGCTTCCGTCCCTGCCCGACAAGGAAACGATGTGGCAGCTCAACCTGCAGGACACGATCACTCTGGTGGACCGAAACGGTCGCACGATCGGCCACCGCGGCCCCTGGATCGGCCAGCCGTTGAAGCTGGACGACATGCCGGCCCACCTGCCCAATGCCGTTCTGGCCATCGAAGATGAACGCTTCTTCGAACATGAGGGCGTGGACAACCGGGCCATCCTGCGTGCGCTCGTCAGCAACCTGACGTCCGGGGGGCGCAACCAAGGCGGATCCACGCTGACCCAGCAGCTGGTCAAGCTGATGATCCTGACGCCGGAGAAAACCTACCGGCGCAAGTTCCAGGAGGCGCTGCTGGCCCGCGACATGGAAGCGGTGCTCAGCAAACCGGAGATTCTCGAACTCTACATCAACCGGGTGAGCCTCGGCCCGCAGATATTCGGGGCCGAAGCGGGCAGCCGCATCTTCTTCGGCAAGAGCGCACGCGATCTCGATCTCGCGGAAGCCGCCATGCTGGCAGGCCTTGCGCAGGCGCCGAGCCGCATGAACCCGCGCCGCCACTATGACCGCGCACTGACCCGCTCCCAACTGGTCCTGTCGCGGATGCGCGCCAATCTCTACATTACCCAGGCCGAGTATGACGCAGCCCTCGCCTCCCCGCCCCAGATCGTCGAGGAGCCGGGACTTGAACTCAGCGAGTCCGTGCTCGGCTATGCGTTCGACTATATCACCGCGCAGGCCAAGGCGCGGGCCGGGCTAGGCAACCCCGATCTGGTCGTCACGACGACGCTCGACGCCGAATACATGCTGGCCGCAAGCCAAAGCCTCAATGCCGTACTCGACAAGGACGGAGAGGCCCGGGATGTTTCGCAGGGCGCATTCGTCGCGCTGGACAACGACACGGGCGGCATTCGGGTCATGCTGGGCGGCCGGAACTATCTGGACAGTCAGTTCAACCGGACCGTCCAGGCACAGCGCCAACCCGGCTCCAGCTTCAAGACCTTTGTCTATGCGGCCGCGCTGGAAGACGGCTTCACGCCGGGTACGGTCCGCATCGACCAGCCCACCGATCTGGCCGGCTGGCAGCCCAAGAACTACACGCTGCGTTTCCGCGGCCCCATGACGTTGCGCGAGGCCCTGAAGCTGTCCATCAACACGGTCGCCGCTCAGGTCGGGGCCGAGATCGGACCGAGTCAGGTCGCGGAACTGGCGGAACGGTTCGGCATCGCATCGGAGCTTCGCCCGACACTCTCGCTATCGCTCGGCGTTTCGGAAGTGAATTTGCTGGAAATGACGGCGGCCTACTCCGTCTTTCCCAATGAAGGGGTCCGCCGCACACCCTACATCATCCAGCGCATCGAAAATACGAGCGGCGACGTGCTTTTCTCCAAGCGGGCCGGAGAAGGACAGAGGGTCTATCCGGTTCCCTACGCACAGCAGATGACGTCCATGCTGCAAGAGACGGTCGATACGGGCACGGCGTACGGCGCGCGCCTCACACCGCGCGTGGCAGGCGGCAAGACGGGGACGTCGCAGGACTACCGCGATGCCTGGTTCATGGGCTTCACCCGCCAACTGACCGCAGGCGTGTGGATGGGCAATGACGACAATAGCCCGACGAACGAGGTCACGGGTGGCCTGCTTCCCGTCGATGCCTGGAAAGCCTTCATGGAAGCCGCACATGACGGAATGCCGCGCGAAGCGCTGTCCGTACCGGCCATCGAGTCCGACGAAGATCAAGCCTCGGCGACAATGGTCTTCTACGGCGGCCTAGCGGCCGCGATGCGCCGCGAACGCGACCTGGCCTCCGGCGCGCCGCCCTCATAAGTCCACGGCCGGAGTGACTTGTCGCCATATTCGGTCAGTGAGATCGGAGCCGCCCAAACAACCGAGCGGGGAAACCGCTTAATCCAGACCAATCCGTTGCGGATATTTAAGGCCAATCTAACGATTTCCTAGGATTTTGGCTGCTCAATGGCCTTTCGATCCACGGAGGGCCGCTTATGTCTATGTCCATGAAGCTGGGGAAACTGGCGGCCTTCGCGCTGCCGATCATCGCATTGAGCACATTGCCCGCGACGGCGAAGACCGGGGCCATGAGCACGACCTTCAAACCCGACGACGGGACCTACAAGGTCGTCCCCGTGTCGCGCAAAGGCCAATGCTCTGCGCTCTGCAAGGCGGACCCGAAATGCCGCGGCGCGGTGACCTATCAGCCCGACGTCCGCAAGCCCGAGGCCGTGTGCCGTCTGAATGACGGTTTCGGCTCCAATCCAGTCTTCCCGCAGGTTCCACCGGAGCCGCTGAACATCCAGGTCGCCGTGGCGGATTTGAATGCCTACCGGGCCCGGCACGGGCTTGGCCCCGTCACGATCGAACCCAAACTGATCGAGGCCTCCCGCATGCACGCAGACGATCTGGCCCGTGCGGGCATCATTTCTCACAATGGCACGGACGGCTCAACGCATGGGGACCGTGCCAACCGCGTCGGATATAATTTCCTGATCGCTGGAGAGAATGTCGCGACCGGCCAGAAGAGCTGGAAACAGGTCGTCAAGGCTTGGCAGGAAAGCCCCGGCCACAACCAGAACCTTCTTCGTCCCGATGTGTCGGAGTTCGGTATCGCGCTCGTCTACGAACCACGCACGACATATTCGACCTATTGGGCGATGCTCGTGGCCGAGCCGATGGACATGAGTTTCCTCGAAGCCCGGTCCATCCACTGACCCGGTCCTTAACTGTCAGGTGCGTGGCAGCCTGCCTTGCGGTTGGTCTGCTCGCAGCCTGCGCCTCCACACCCGACCCGGCCGAAATCTGCACGGTCGAATGGATCGCCCCGCGTGCCGACAGGGCGGTCGAGCGTATCGAAACCCGTCTCGACAGGACCTTCGAAGAACTGGCTGCGGCGAGCGAGAGCTGGCTCGCAGGCCGGTCGCCGGGTCCCATCCAGCTTTACAAGCTATCAAACGCCGCCAAGGCCCTGGAACGCGAACTGACGGACGGACGCGGAATCCAGGACTTACGCACCCTCGCCTCTACCTGCAACGACCCGGACCTGATCCGGTCAGAGTTGCTGGCCATTCTTGACCGTCAGAACATTCCGGACGGAGTCGTGCGTTTCCTGGACGGGACGGGATTGTTGGACCGCATTCTGCGGACGGCCGAAGGGGCACGCGAAAGCTGAGCCCTGTGAACTGCACGGTTGACCGACCGCACGGCGAACCTAAGTCCGCTCCCATGACCTACGCCGTCGCCGCTCTCTACAAGTTCGTGACCCTGAACGACACACCAGCCTTGCGCGAACGGCTCCGGGACTGGGGCGAAGCGCTAGGCATCAAGGGCACGCTCCTTCTGGCAGAGGAAGGCATCAACGGCACCGTCGCAGCGCCGCAACGCGCATTGAACACCTTTCTGGACCGCGTCCGACGCGATCCCCGCTTTGCCGATCTCGAAATCAAGTTCAGCGAAGCGGCGACACCGCCCTTCCTGCGCTTCAAGGTTCGCTTGAAGCGCGAGATCGTCACGCTTGGTGTGGACGGGACGGACCCCAACGCCATTGTCGGGACCTATGTCGATCCGTCGGACTGGAACGCCGTGGTGGAAGACCCGGATACGGTCGTGATCGACACGCGCAACGCCTACGAAGTCAGCGTCGGCACCTTCCAGGGCGCGCTCGACCCGCAGACGGACAGCTTTCGCGAGTTTCCGGATTGGGTCGAGGCCAACCGGGACAAGCTGGAGGGCAAGCGTGTCGCCATGTTCTGCACGGGCGGCATCCGCTGCGAGAAGGCCTCCTCCTACATGCTGTCGCAAGGGTTCGAGGACGTGCTCCACCTCAAGGGCGGGATCCTGAAATATCTGGAGACACAGCCTGAGCCCACATCGACCTGGCAGGGTGACTGCTTCGTCTTCGACCAGCGAGTCGCCGTGGGCCACGGTTTATCCCGGACCGACTGGGACCAGTGTTTCGCCTGTCGAATGCCCCTGTCTGCCGAAGACCGTAGCAGTCAGGACTATGTTCCGGGTGTGTCCTGCCCGCATTGCGCGGAAGACCCGCGGGACCGGTCCGGGCTCAAGGAACGCCAACGGCAGATGGAACTGGCCCGAAAGCGCGACGAGGTGCATCTGGGACGCAAGGCGTGAGCCTTCCCGTCCTCTATTCCTTTCGCCGTTGCCCCTTCGCCATGCGCGCCCGCATGGCGCTGGACGCGGCCCGCATCGAGGTCGAGCACCGCGAGGTCCTGTTGCGGGACAAGCCCGCCGCCATGCTGGATGTGTCTCCCAAAGGCACGGTCCCGGTGCTGGTCCGACCGGACGGTGTGGTACTGGACGAAAGCCTCGACATCATGGTCTGGGCGCTCGAACCCTTCGATCCCGAAGGATGGCTCGCCCACAAGCAAGCCGACCTGGTCGCTGCGGAGCAATTCCACCAGGACTTCAAGGACCGGTTGGACCGCTACAAATATGCCAGCCGCTACGACCCGGAGAAGGCGCGCGGCGAGACCGACCCCGCCATGCGAACAGAGGCGATGGATGTCCTCAAGGACTTTTTCGCCCCTCTCGACCAATCCCCGTTCCTGCACGGTCCGGCCGCCTCGCTGATCGATGTCGCCACCTTCCCTTTCGTCCGCCAGTTCGCGGCGGTCGAACCGGGCTGGTGGGCGGAGACTGCTCCCTCCGGTTTGCAGGATTGGCTGGCGAAATGGCTCGCGTCGGACCGCTTCGGGCGCATCATGCGCAAGCATTCGCTGTGGATGCCGGAGCGGTAGTCGGGGTTAAGCCCCAGCATTGGGTCACATCTTTATCAACACGCCGTCCGGGACCTCCGCTTGCCTCTGGGCGGAATCGGCGTAGCGGTGTGATTAGAAGATTCGTGGACCTCCGATTTATGGCGCATGCCGACGACAGATGCATCCGTCCCCTGCCGAGCCTGAAGGCGTCGAAGAGCGTCCGCCCCAACCCGATCGAAACTTTCGTCCGCATCGCCACGGCAGAGTCCTATGCCTATGAACGTATCGGCGAGCACGAGGTCCATGTCAGCCTGACCGGTCTGTGGTGCGACCACGACCTGTCCCTGTCCTGGGATGCGGCCGAGGAGCATCTGTCCCTTTTCATCCTGTTCGACGGAAAGGTCCCGGGCGGACGGTCGGACGCCATATGCCGCCTGCTGTCCCTTCTCAATGAACGCCTGACGGCGGGTCACTTCGATTACTGGCAGCGCAACAGCACACTGGTCTACCGCCACGCCGTATCGCTTCGCGGCGGTGCGAAACTGGGGATCGACCAGGCCCTCGACCTGATGAGCCAGGCGCTCGACGCAGCCGAGCGGGGCTACCCGGCCGCGCAATATGTCATCTGGGCCGGCAAGTCGCCCGAAGACGCACTGGCCGAAGCGCTGGTCGATATCGCCTCTCACGGCTGATCGACATGTCCGTCACCCACTTGGTCGTTGGTGCGGGCAATATGGGCGGCGCGCTCCTAGCAGGATGGCTGCGAAGCGGCAAGCTCCGGCCCGAGGCTCTGGCCATTCTCGACCCGGCGCCCGGAGCAGACGGGCAGAACGCGATCGCGGACGGAGCGCTTTCCCTGTCCGACCCCGCAGACATCCCCGCATCGGTCCACACGGTTCTACTCGCCGTCAAGCCCCAGCTCTTCCCACGAATTAGGCGGGGTCTCGCGGATACATTGTCGCCCGGCACGATCGTCATCTCCATCATGGCGGGCCTGTCCGCCCGCAGCCTGTCCCGCACATTCGAGACCAGCCATATCGTCCGCGCTATGCCGAACACGCCCGCCGCCATCGGCAAGGGTGTGACGGCCTATGCCGCGCCCGCCGCGCTCGATCCGGAGCGCATTGCGACCATCGAGACGCTGCTCGGCGCAACAGGCACCGTGTTGCGGGTCGAGAACGACATGCAGATCGATGCCGTCACCGCCGTGTCAGGCTCGGGGCCTGCGTATGTGTTTCACCTCTGCGAGGCCCTCGCCAGCGCTGCGCAGTCGGCCGGACTGTCTTCGGACGTGTCCGCTGCCCTCGCCCGGCAGACACTGATCGGCGCAAGCGCATTGCTGGAACAGTCGGACAAGGGACCGGATGCCTTGCGCGAAGCCGTGACGTCGCCCGGCGGGACGACGCAGGCAGCGCTCGACGTGCTGATGGGTCCGGAAGGACTTGAGCCGCTGATGCGCCACGCCGTGCAGGCCGCTTTCGACCGGGCCTGCGAGCTCTCGCTCTAACGCGGGAGCTGCAGCGTCGCCCGCAGGCCGCCGCGCGGACTGTCTGCCAGCTTCAGCCGTCCGCCATGCAGCTGGGCGATGTCCCGCGCCACTGCCAGGCCCAAGCCGACGCCTTCCACATTCTGCGTCCGCGCATCGTCCAGCCGGGAGAAGGGCCGCATCACATCCTCCCGCCGTTCCGCGGGTATCCCGTCTCCGGCATCGTCCACGTGGATGAGTACGTGCTGGTCCATGACTTCGGCCGAAAGCACGGGGTCTCGGGCATATTTTCGGGCGTTGCCGACAAGGTTGACGACGGCTCTTCGCAACTGCTGCGGCCGGGCTTCCATCTCCACATTCGTGTTCGCGTCCACGGGAATATCCAGATCGCCCGCCGTTTCCTGCAGGAAGTCGTCCAGCGTGATCGGGTCGGGATCCCCTTCCCCGGCTCCGCGCGCGAAGTCGAGATAGGCCGACAGCATGGCTTCCATTTCGTCCAGGTCCCGCCGCGCGGCCGCGATGTCCTCGGGGCTTTCCGCCATGCTGAGCGCGAGCTTCAGCCGCGTCAGCGGGGTGCGCAGGTCGTGGCTGACGCCGGCCAGCATCAGGGTGCGCTGGTCGAGGTGACGCCGGATGCGCTGGCGCATTTTCAGGAAGGACTGGCCGGCGCGCCGGACTTCCACCGCGCCGTGCGGCTTGTAGGCGCCGATGTCCTGGCCCTTGCCGAACGCGTCGGCCGCGTCTGCAAGTTCCCGGATCGGCACGCTCTGCCGTCGGATGTAGAGGACGGATACCAGCGTCAGCATGATGGTCGCCGTCACAAGCCAGAAGATGAAGACGAAACCGGTCGGCGCGAAGACGCGGTCGCTCGCCGCATAGAATTGCAGAATGCCCTCTTCCACCTCGACGCGGATGTCGACGTGGTTGGGGTAGCGCGTCGTGTCGAACCAGAACGGGCGGTCGATGGCGTTCTCCAGAGCCCGGCCGATCGCCCGGTCGAGGGCGGAGAAGATATTGCGCCGCCGCGTCGTGGGCAGCGCATCCCCCGGTTTCAGTCGGACGGAGAGCTGCATGTCGGGACGCAAAAGGGCATCCAGGGCTTCGGCATTCGCCTCGGTGGGCTCGGCCTCGTAGAGTTCCGTCGCGACCGCCACGCTGGCTGCGACCGACTCGGTCATGTTGGCCGTGACGGTGGCCCAGTGCGCGTTGAAGAAGATGTAGGCCACGATCATCTGCATGACGATCACGGGCAGGATGATGATCAGGACGCTGCGACCGAAGATCGACTTTGGCGTCAACTGCCGCAGGCTGTGTCGCAGGCTGACGGCCACGGCGCGGGGCCTATTGCCCGGGCATCGGGTCCGCGACGAGGCGGTATCCCTTGCCGCGGACGGTCAGCAAGTGTCGCGGCTCCGACGGATTGGCCTCGAGCTTGCGCCGCAGGCGGGTCATCTGGACATCCACGGCGCGTTCGCTTTCGCCGTTGACGTTCTCCGACAGCACGAAACGAGACACGGTCCCGCCGCCCTGACGCGCCAGCAGGTCGAGCAGGGTCGACTCCGTCGTGGTCAGGCGGACATTCTCGTCCCCCCGCATCAGCACGCCCGTGCGCATGTCGTAGAGAAAGTCCCCGAACATGATCTGATCGCTGACCGTCTTGCGGCCCGTCCGACGGAAGATCGCATCCATGCGCAGCAGCAGCTCCTCCGGCTCGAAAGGCTTGGCGAGATAGTCGTCCGCTCCGGCCTTCAGCCCCCGGATGCGGTGCGCCGGGTCGCCCAGCGCGGTCAGCAGGATGACCGGCACGTCGGTCAGGTTGCGCAAGTCCGCGACCAGGCTGACCCCGTCTTCGCCCGGCATCATGACATCCACGATCAGCAGGTCGTACTCGATCCCGCCCATCTTGGCGCGCGCGTCGGCGGCGTCTCGGGCCGTGGACACGCGGTAGCCTGCCCGGCCCAGATAGCGACCCAGAAGGTCACGGATCCGGTCGTCATCGTCGATGACCAGGACATGGGTGTCGCTGCGGTCGAGATATGTGGCCTGCTCGTTCAAGATAATCCTCTTCGCGCCCCTTATGGCGGTTGACTTGCCTCGCTCCAATACAAGAATACGCCTCGTCACAGGAGAGGCGAGATGCTCGAGAAACCCTATCACGACCGCGACGGACATATCTGGGTCGACGGTGAATTCGTGGACTGGCGCGATGCCAAGGTCCATGTCCTCACCCATTCGCTCCACTACGGCTCCGCCGTGTTCGAAGGCGACCGCGCCTATGAAGGCGAGATCTTCCGCCTGACCGACCACTCCCAACGCCTCAAGAACAGTGCGGAACTACTCGGTTACGAGATACCGTACACGGCCGAGCAGATCGACACTGCCTGCCGCGAAGCTCTTGCCAAGTCCGGACTGGGCGACGCCTATGTCCGGCCCGTGGCGTGGCGTGGCAGCGAAATGATGGGCGTGGCGTCCAAGAACAACCAGATCCACCTCGCCATCGCCTGCTGGCACTGGGGTAGCTATTTCCCGGACAAGATGAAGGGCATCCGCCTGATGATCTCGGACTGGAAGCGCCCCGCGCCGGACACCATTCCCTGCAAGGCCAAGGCGGCCGGGCTTTACATGATCTGCACCCTGTCCAAGGACAAGGCGGCGGCAACCGGCTGGGACGACGCGCTGATGTACGACTATCGCGGGCGCGTCGCGGAGTGCACCGGCGCGCACATTTTCTTCGTCCGCGACGGAGAGCTGCACACGCCGACCAATGACATCCTGCTGGAAGGCATCACCTACGACACGGTCATCAAGCTGGCCGAGAAGCGCGGCATCACCGTGCACCGACGTGACATATACCCGAGCGAAATGCCCCACTTCCATGGCGCCTTCGTCGTCGGAACGGCGGCCGAAGTGACACCCGTGCGCGAAATCCAGGGTATTCACTACACAGTCGGCGACACGATCAAGACGCTGGCGGCGGACTATGACGCTTTGGTGCGCGGGAAGCTCGCTCTCTGAGGCGCGGAAGCATCTCGTCACTCTAAAACAATCACGTCATTCCGGGCGCCGCGCAGCGGTGATCCTTGACCTTGCGTGATGGAGTTTGGGCGGCATCGCTGCGGTGGCGTCAGGTCCCGGCTCTGCGCCCTTCGGGCTGGGCCGGGATGACAGACGTGTCTTTCGGGCAAGCGCCCACGTCCTGCCGGGCATCTGGGCCTCGGCTCGTCTGTCTCGCGTGTGTTTCGTGCCGTGTATGCACGAGGCGCGGGCTTGCTTCCGCCGAGGGCGAAGACAAAAGGATACCGGTTTACGACGGGAGCAAGCCCGCGCGTCGGGTCCGGGGGGCACTCACCCGCGGTCCTTGCGTCCGGTCGGGCCGGGCCTGGGGGGCGACGGTCTCCAGCACGTCCGCAGTGGACGGCCTTCCAAGGCGCACGCCGCCTCCCCCGACCCGGCGACAGCCGGAAGTTCGCAAGTCCCGCGGACGGTCGGGCGTCGGGCACGGTGCATGTCGTGCCCTCCACCGCCCGGACGCGGCCGTGCCTGCCGATGTGGCCGACACGCGCGCGCC
>JBARXH010000272.1:0-1566 GCA_049647245.1 Litorimonas sp. | reverse complement strand
TCATTCCAGATTACGGATCTTACGTCCTACTTCATATTCCGAAGGGATGATATAGGGAAACAGAAAGGAGGTGTTAGACACGTATCATCATACACTCTCCCTATATCAGAACCGTGGATAAAAGGGTTTGTATTGAAGAATACATCCAAACCGTACTCCTGGTGCGAGAGTGTATGGCATAGTATGCGTTATGCATTACCTAAAACACTCTCTATGACTGATTTCTTCAAAGACCAATCTCTCCCTATGATCAAAGACAAGGATGTCAATTGGTCGATGTGTAATGATATACATGTGTCTTACGACGTATCTCTATCAGAATCATCATCTATAGAGGATAAATCATCAGTGTCTTGCAAAGTAAGAGTATATGAGATTGATTTGTGTGATAACTCAGTTCACCATCTATGGTCATCACCTATGACATACAAAGATAGATTTACTATCATATGCAAGGTCAACGATCAATACTACCCTGTTTACGACAATAAACTCAAATCATGTAGACAAAGTCATCGTATGAACATATATAAAGGGTTTAAGGGGGTATAATTTGAATTAATAACCCTTTCTCTATTCAAGTAACAATGGGTATCAAGAACCTCATTAAATTACTCAAGAGAGTGTGTCCTCATGTATTTGTACGCAAATCTCTCTATGAATATAGGGGAAGATGTTTATCTGTAGATATATCATTTATAGTAAACAAGTTAGAGAAAGGGCATAGGAAATACAATGAAAATGTCAAACACACCGTTATACTGATCAATTCTGCATTAGATAAGATACTATCTTATGGTATTGATTTAGTAGTTGTCTTTGATAAAGAGAGAGGAGGTTATGGTGTTTTAAAACAGTTATGTCCACTGAAAGGATTACCTGTCATACAATCCATTAATAAAGCAGATCCGCAGTGTGCTGCATTAGATATACTCGGTTTGTGTGACGGTGTGATATCAGATGACAATGATATGCTAGTATACGGCGCTAAAAGGATCATTAAGATATCATTCAAAAGTGGTACCTGTATTGAAATAGAGAGAGATTGTATTTTAGAAGCACTTGACCTTTCCTATGTCGAATTCGTAGATCTATGTATGTTATTAGGGTCTGATTACACACAAACGTTATCTCGTGATGTTGTACGCATCTATAACATCTTTAAAACTAAAAGGAATTCTAAGAGTGATACAATAAGAGTGTTTAAACGTCAATACTATCCCTATTTCCATACTAAAGGATTATATATGTCACCCCAAGTGATTCACGTCAAACGTTTTGATATAGAGAAAGGTTATGTAGATGAAGAGGGTCTTAAAAGATTTATCTTACCATATCATCTTGTACCTTCACCTCAACGTCTAACTTCTTTTGCATGGACATCCACCAAAATAGGAGAATGATGACTAATGCACCAGCACCAATACCTACCATTTGTTTATTATTATTAACCCATTGCATCCATGTTGTTGTCATTGGTTGTGAAGTCATCATGGCGTTACTACCGTCGTTGAAATTAGTACTATTCATTATATAAAGATGTCTCAGAATAAATAACTATAATGG
>JBARXH010000271.1:0-8247 GCA_049647245.1 Litorimonas sp. | reverse complement strand
GATCGGTCCGGTCGGGGCCTATCTCGACCGGCTGACCGAGGGTCGCCGCCTGCCGCAGCTGTCCGAACGGGCCGAAGCCGCCCGCGCGCTGACCGAGCCTGCCTTCGCCTTTTTCGTGCGCAACAATTCCTATGACGGCGCGGAGACATTTCTGCGCTTCGCGCGCTGGATCGACCCGGACTATGACCGGGGCGCGATCTGGCTGGCGGGGCTGCTGGAGGAAAACCACGAGGAACCCGATGCAGAAACTCGCGCCGAGCTGACCGCGCTCTACACATCGGTGGAGCGCGCCAGCCCCTATTATGTCAGCGCGCAGATGGGACTGGCGAACGTCTATTTCGGTCAGGACATGGACGACCGGGCGCTCGCCATCCTGACCGCACTCGCCGAAACCGACCCGTCCTATTACACACGCGAAGCGCTAGGCCGGGCGCGCTTCTTCCGCGAGAACTGGGAAGAGGCGTTGCCCTTCTATTCGCAGCTCGTTGCGTCTCTCACCCCCGAGGAATTGGCCGCCAATCCCGATCCGTTGCGTTTGCGCGGCATCATCTACGAGCGGCTGGGCCGATGGCCCGAAGCGCAGACGGACTTTCTGCGTGTGCTGAAGGACAATCCCGATGACGCCGACACGCTCAACTATCTGGGTTATACCTGGGTGGACCGGGGCGAGCATCTGGTCCGTGCCTTCGAGATGATCGAGCGGGCTGTGGCCCTGGAGCCGGACTCCGGCGCGATCGTCGATAGTTTGGGTTGGGCGCACTACAAGCTCGGCCGCTACGAGGAGGCGAAAATTCACCTGGAACGCGCGGTCGTCCTGTCTCCCTATTCCGCGACGATCATCGACCATCTCGGCGACGTCTATTGGCGTCTCGGCCGGAAGCGCGAGGCGACCTATCAGTGGCGTCGCGCGCTGGAGTTCGATCCGACGGATGAGGAGATCGAGACCATCCAGGCCAAGCTCGATGCCGGGCCGGACGCCGTGCCCGCTTCCTGATCCTTGCCTCAGCCTCTGGATTTGCTCTGCCGCGCCAAGGTCAATCTGACGCTGCATGTCGGCGCGCCGCTCCGCGCGGGGCGGTGGACGGGCTACCACCCGGTCGACAGTCTTGTCGTCTTCGCCGACATCGGGGACCGGCTCAGCTTGGAGCCGGGGCACGGTAGCCATCATCTGTCTATCGAAGGGCCGTTCTCCGAAGGCCTGACGGCACGCGCGGACAATCTGGTCATCCAGGCGCTGGAGCGCTGCGGTGCGCCCGCGACACACGCCACGCTCGACAAGCGGATTCCGGTCTCGGCGGGTCTGGGCGGCGGGTCGGCCAATGCGGCCGCCGTGCTTCGCCGCTTCGATCCGGACGGCCAGGTGGATGCTGCCGCCCTCGGCGCTGACGTACCCGTGTGCCGCCTGTCCCGCACGGCCCGCATGAGCGGCATTGGAGAGATCGTGGAACCGTTGCCCGGTCTGGGTCGCATTCCGGCGCTCCTGGTCAACCCGCGCGTACCTGTCTCCACGGCGGAGATGTTCCGCCGCTACGATGCGGTCGCACCCCCTGAGACGCCTCGGGCCACCCGGTCGGTCGGCAGTTTGCTTGAGCGCGCAAAAGCAGGCACGAACGACCTTCAGGAGACTGCCATTGCGCTGGCGCCCGTCATTGCGGACGTCATCGACGCCGTTGCAACGCAGCCCGGATGCACGCTGTCCCGAATGAGCGGATCGGGCGCGAGCTGTTTCGGGCTGTTCGACACGATGGATCGGGCACGCGAAGCTGCCGTTGCCTTGTCCGATACGGGCTGGTGGGTCGTACACGCATGGCTGGGCGACGGGGAGGCCGCGCCGTGATCAATGGGGACGTGCTGATCGCCATGCAGGTCGTGGGGATGGCCTTTTTCGTGTCGCTGGCGGTAACGGGTTTCGCCCGGCTGGGCGGGCTAGGCGATGTGCCCGACCACAGATCGAGCCATGACCGGACCACGCCCACGGCCGGAGGCTTGGGCATCATGGCGGGTGTCGGCGCGGCGCTGCTGGCGGCGGCCCTGATGCATCAGGACCGGCTGATGGCGCAGCCCGGCAGTGCGGAGAAGCTGGCCTCGCTTCTCGCCATCACCTTCGCCGTGTCCTTCCTCGGCCTGGTCGACGACCGCCACGTCCTGCGTGCCCGGGCCAAATTCGGGCTCTTGCTGATCCTGTCCTGGCTCGGGGTCCAGTCGGTCGGGTCCGTCACCATGCTGCCTTTTGCGACCGACCATATCTATCTTCTCTGGTGGTCGGGTCTGGCTGGAACGATCCTGTGGGTCTTCACCGTCACCAACGCCGTCAATTTCATGGACGGGATCAACGGCCTGTTCGGCGCGAGCCTTGCGGTGGCGAGCGCGGGTCTGTGCGCGTTGGCGCTCCAGGTCGGCGCACCCGTGACGGCGCTCATTGCGGGGGCGCTCGCGGCGGCGCTGCTGGGGTTCCTGCCCTACAATCTGCGCCATCGGGCGGCCGTGTTTTCGGGCGATTGCGGCGCGCTGGGTGCGGCGTTCCTCTATGCCGGGGCCGTGCTGTTCCTGGTCCACGAGCAGCCCGAGCTCCGGCTGCTCTATGCGGGTCCCCTGCTGATCCTGCCGTTGCTGACCGACGTCTTCGTCACGCTGGTCCGCAAACCCTTCATGAGAATCGGTTTCCTCCATCCTCACCGCTCGCACCTCTACCAACGCTGGGCGCGCAAGCGGGGCGGACATGTGACCGTATCGCTCGCCTATGCCGGAGCCTGCGCTCTGATGGTGGGCGTGGTCCACGAAGCCCATGACCGGGGCACGCTCGGGTCCCTGCCGGGGCTGGCGCTAATGGCGGGGCTGTGGATGTGCGTCTACTATGCGCGCTCGGCGACGCTGCCAGACGACCGCTAGCTCAGCTCGCGCGCGACACCACGTGCGCGCCGAGATCCTGCAGGCAGGACCGGAGCGCGCTGGGCGGGAAGACGTTGAGCGCCTCGATCGCCTCGACGGAGAAGCGGCGGGCCATGCGCGTGGTCTCCTCCAGCGCGTCCGTGCGGCGGAGAATCGCCTGCGCGCGTTGCAGGTCCAGATCGTCCTGGTCGCGGTCCACGATGACCTTGTGCCAGAAGTCGCGCTCCGCCGCGTCCGCCTTTGACAGGGCACGGATCACGGGCAGGGTCATCTTGCCTTCGCGGAAATCGTCCCCGACCGACTTTCCGAGCGCGTCCTGCTGCCCCTCATAGTCGAGCGCATCGTCCACCAGCTGAAAGGCGAGACCCAGCTTCATGCCGTATTCGCGCAGCGCGGCGCGCTCCGTCTCGTCCCGTTCGGCGATGACAGGCGCGACCTCGGTCGCCGCCGCGAACAAGGCCGCCGTCTTGGCCTGGATTACGGCCATGTAGTCGTCTTCGCTCATGGACAGGTTGCGCAGGCTGGCCAGCTGCTGGACCTCGCCTTCGGCAATGACCGACGAGGCATTGGACAAGATGCCGAGCGCTTCGAGCGAGTCGGTCTCCACCATCAGATTGAAGGCCCGCGCGAACAGGAAATCCCCGACCAGGATGGACGCGCTGTTGCCCCAGATCAGGTTGGCGGGCTTCTTGCCGCGCCGCAGGTCCGATTCGTCCACCACGTCGTCATGCAGCAGCGTGGCGGAGTGGATGAACTCCACCGCTGCGGCGAGCTTGTGGTGCGCGTCGCCCTGATACCCGCAGAGTTGGGCGGCGGCGACGGTCAGCAGGGGACGGAGACGTTTTCCGCCCGCGCCGACGAGGTGCTGGGCCAGATCCGGAATCAGACCGACGCGCGAATGCATCCGGTCGAGGATGATCGCATCCACCGAAGCCATGTCGTCCCGGCAGAAATCCCACAGTTTCTGGGCCGGAGACAGGGCGTCGTCGCGCAGGATTTGTGCCGGAGCGTTCAAGGCGGGGTCCTTGTTGATCTTGTCGCTAGTTAAGAGGGCGCTCCACCCACTACAAGACACAAACACGGTTTCGTGGGGAGGGTTGCAAAGATGACGCAGACGCGGGACCGTGGCGCATGATCGCCCTTATCGTCACGACCGACCCCGTCACCATTTCCTTCGCGCAGGCCGTGCTGAAGGATGCGGACATCGACAGTTTCGTCATGGACCAGAACATGAGCGTGCTGGAACCCGGCATCATGATTCCCAAACGGCTGATGGTCATCCGCGAGGATGAAGACGAAGCGCGCAGCGCCCTGACGGATGCGGGCCTGGGCAAGGAGCTGGAGGCGTAGAGCTGGCCAGCCCTGCGGCGTGCGAGCGGTCACGGGCAGCCGCCCTCGCGGCTTGAGTTTCCACCCCATCTGGTTAAAGCCCCGCGCATGACCGGCCCCGTGTCCAAATCTGCGTCCAAACCCGACTCCTTCCAGGACCTGATCCTGCGTCTGCAGACCTATTGGTCAGGCCAGGGATGCGCGATTCTGCAGCCCTTCGACACCGAAGTCGGCGCGGGGACGCTGCACCCGGCGACCGTGTTGCGCTCGCTCGGTCCAAAGCCGTGGAACGTGGCCTATGTGCAGCCATCCCGCCGCCCGGCGGACGGGCGTTACGGCAAGAACCCGAACCGGCTGCAGCACTACTACCAATTCCAGGTCATCATGAAGCCCAACCCGGTGGATCTGCAGGAGCGTTATCTGGGCAGTCTCGATGCCATCGGCATCGACCGGACGCTGCACGACATACGCTTCGTCGAAGATGACTGGGAGAACCCGACCGTCGGGGCATGGGGGCTGGGCTGGGAAGTCTGGTGCGACGGCATGGAAGTGAGCCAGTACACCTATTTCCAGCAGGTGGGCGGGCTGGACGTGGACCTCGTCTCCGGCGAGCTGACCTACGGGCTGGAGCGCCTCGCCATGTATGTGTTCGGCGTCGACAATGTGTACGACCTGCCGTTCAATGCGCCGGGCACCCCGCAGAGCCTGTCCTACGGCGATGTCTTCCACCAGAACGAGGTGGAGCAGAGCACCTACAATTTCGAGCACGCCGACACGGACAATATCCTGGAACGCTTCCGCATGGCGGAAGCCGAGTGCCAGGCGCTGCTCGGGTTGGGCAGGCCATTGCCGTTGCCGGCTTACGAGCACGCGCTGAAGGCGTCCCACCTGTTCAATCTTCTGGACGCGCGCGGGGTCGTCTCGCCCACGCAGCGCCAGGAATATATCAAGCGGGTGCGCGACCTCGCCAAGGGCTGCGCCCAGGCCTGGGTCGATGGCGAGAAAGCCCGCGCCGGGGACGCCGCATGAGACCGCTGCTTCCGCTTTTCCTGCTGACAGTCGCGGCCTGCGTGCCGCAACGCGCCGACGTCGGCGAAAAGACGTTCGAAACGTTCGAAGCGGGCGGCCTGCAGCTTGCCTGCACCTTCTACCCGGCCGATGCGGAGATCGAGGACGTCGCCCCGGAGGCGCGTCCGCTCCTTTTCGCCACCTTGCGGGACGACCCGTCCAACGAGGCGCGGGTGCGCTATGGCGGGGAGCGCTTGCGGCTCGTGCCGCGGCAGGAACTGGACGCGACGGGCGTGCCGCTCGACACCGTCTATGCCGTGATCGACTATACGGACTATGATGTGCGCGTGCAGCTGAGCGAAAGCGAAGTGCCGGGGACCTACGCCGGAATGCTGGAAATGCCCGGCCTGGCCGGACCGACCGAGATCAAGGGAAGCTGCGCCGTCTGATGGCCGAATTGCTGTTTGAAATCTTCTCCGAGGAAATTCCCGCGCGCATGCAGGTGAGGGCGGGGCAGGACCTGGTCCGCCTTATGGACGCCGCGCTGAAGGAGGCAGGCCTGGCGCCGAGCGGCAGCCGCGCTCTCACCGGACCGCGCCGCCTGACCTATGTCACCGAAGTCGAAACCCGCTCGCCGGACGTGTCGGAAGAGCGCAAGGGTCCGCGCGTCGGTGCGGCGGAGCGGGCGCTGGAAGGTTTCATGCGCGGCGCGGGCCTGTCCGACATCTCGCAGGCCGAGACGCGCGAGGACAAGAAGGGCGAATATTACGTCGCCGTGATCTCCCGCGACGGCCGCGACACGGCCGACATCCTGGGCGATGCGATCCCGGCCGTGATGGGCGATTTCCCCTGGCCGAAAAGCATGACATCGGGCGCCAGCGATTTCCGCTGGGTGCGCCCGCTGCGCGGCCTGACCGTGCTGCTGGACGGCGCGAGCGTGGATGGGATCAGCGTGGGCGGCATCGCCTCCGATGATCAGGTCCACGGCCATCGGCAGATGGGGCCGGGACCGTTCACGGTTGCGAGCCTGTCCGACTACGACGCTGCGCTGAACGGCGACGGCCATGTCATGACCGACCGCGACGCCCGCCGCGCGCGCGTGCTGGAGCAGGCCCGGACGGTCTGCACCGATGCCGGGCTGGAGCTGGTCGAGGATGAGGGGCTGCTGGATGAGGTGACAGGGCTGGTCGAATGGCCGGTGGCGCTGCTGGGCGACATGGACCCGGACTTTCTGAAGCTGCCGGACGAGGTGATCCGCCTGACCCTGAAGAGCCACCAGAAGACGTTCACGGTGCGCGACCCTGAAACAGGCAAGCTCGCGCCCCACTTCGTCATTCTCGCCAATCTGGAAACGCCGGACCACGGCGAAACGATCAAGGCGGGCAACGCCAAAGTCATCAGCGCCCGCCTGGCCGATGCGCGCTTCTTCCAGGACGAGGACCGGAAGCGCAAACTGCAGGACTATTACGATCAGCTCGACGAGGTCGTCTTCCACAAGAAGCTCGGTTCCGTGCGCGACAAGGCCGAACGCGTCGCCGCGCTGGCCAAGGAAATCGCGCCCCATGTCGGCGCCAACCCGATCCTGGCCCAAAATGCCGCCCGCCTCGCTAAGTGCGATCTCGTCACCCAGACCGTGATTGAGATGACCTCGCTGCAGGGCAAGGTGGGACGCTGGATGTATGAAGCCGAAGGCGGCGACCCCAAGATCGCGACCGCCATCGAGGAACACTACAAGCCGCAAGGCCCGAGCGACGCCATCCCGACCGAGCCGGTCGCGGTCGCCGTGGCGCTGGCGGACAAGCTCGATACGCTGGTGGGCTTCTGGGCGATCGACGAGAAACCGACCGGGAGCAAGGACCCGTATGCGCTGCGGCGGGCGGCGTTGGGAGTCATCAAATTGCTGGTTTCATCGAAGGCAGAGCTTGAATTGCCATACTGGCTGCGTGGCCACGCAATGACTATCTTTTTACGGGAAGGCTACCGATTTTCTGGGCTTCCTGATTACACAGTCTCTTTTTCAGAAACTGTCGCTCTTGAAGAAAATTATGGAAAATTATTTGAGGAAGTCGTTGATGAACATGATGACAAAAGGTCGGAAGTAAGACTGCAACAGATAGGTAGTGCAACAGGGCTATCTGTGGACCTGCTCTCATTCCTCCTCGACCGTCTCCGCGTCTATCTTCGCGACCAAGGCTATCGCCACGACGTGATCGACGCTGTCATCGCGCAGGGCGGGGACGACCTGCTGGCGATCTCGCAGCGGGTCGAGGCGCTCGGCGCATTTCTCGGCAATGCGGACGGCGAAGACCTCGTGCAGGGGTACAAGCGCGCGGCGAACATCCTGCGGGCGGAGGAGAAGAAGTCTTCCAAACCCTCCGCTCATCCCGGCGAAAGCCGGGATCCAGATAGCGGCGCTGCCGGGAGCAAGGGTGGATCCCAAATCGAGTTTGGGATGAGCGGAGCGGATTACAGCGCCCCCGAAGCCAAAACGCTCGCCGACGCTCTTTCCAAGACCCGCCCCGCCATCGACACCGCCCTCGCGTCCGCCGACTATCCCGCTGCCCTTTCCGCGCTCGCCGATCTGCGCGAGCCCATCGATTCCTTCTTCGAAGCCGTGGTCGTCAATTCCGACGATGCGGACGAGCGGGCGCGGCGGCTGGCGCTCCTGTCGGCGGTCGTGGAGACCTTCCACCGCATCGCGGATTTCTCGCGGCTCGATGGATAAGGCATCGCGGCTGGCGGAGCTGATGCGTGACAACGCTGTCAGACTTGCTCCTGCCGTGCGGTCGCCTATGGGGCGGACACGAACGCCCCGCCCCCACAGTCCAGGGAGAGTCGAGGGCCTGAAGGGACATCACGCATGAGCCAGTGGGTTTACAAGTTCGGCGGCGGGTCGGCGGAGGGCGACACCTCCATGAAGAACCTGCTGGGCGGCAAGGGCGCCAACCTCGCCGAAATGGCGAGCCTCGGCCTGCCGGTCCCGCCGGGCTTCACCCTGACGACCGACGGCTGCACCTGGTA
>JBARXH010000270.1:0-6260 GCA_049647245.1 Litorimonas sp. | reverse complement strand
ATCCCCGGCTGACCGCGCTGCTGCAAAGCCTTCTGGAGGCCGGACGGGCGGACGATAGCGGCTTTGCGCTGGAACTGGCCCGTCGCGAACTGCCGACCCTGATCGAGGGCGCGGGGCTGCGGCAGGTCGACTACGCCCCGGACACGGCCGACTGGTTCGACCGCCTGCCCGTGCCCGGACAGACGGGCGCTCCGAAGACGGCCGCACCGGCGCTCGTCACCGAGGACGGCCGGGTGGTGCGGCGCGGCACGGTGTGGGTCGGCGCGTGACGAGCCTGACGGACAAGGATGTGGAGTTCGTCGGCTTCGATCTCGGCCACGGCGAAACGGCGCTGGCGCGCGCCTTCGCCCAAGGCCATGCGGAGCCGGAAATGCTGGAATATCGCGGCACGCGCTCGCTCGTCACGGCGGTCTCCAAGGCTGGAAAGGCGAAACCGACCATCAAGATCGGCGCGGAAGCGCTGAGCCTGTCGGAGGCGCGCGTCTGGGCCAAGTTCAAGTCGCCCGATCTGGACGCGCCGGAGGTGCGCGAACCGCTCACCCTGTTTACCAAAGCATTGATCGAGGGGCTGGCCGGGGACGGCTCCCTGCGCGGTCCGCGCGAGAGCCGCTTCGTGATCGGCTGCCCGTCCGGTTGGAACGAGGCGGTCCGCACGCGCTACCGCGACCTGTTCGTGCGCGCCGCGGGGCTGAAGGAGGCCCGCATCGTATCAGAATCGCGCGCCGCGCTGATGACGGCGCTGGAGCAGGGTTACCTGTCGATGGAGGATGCGCGCGCCTCCGTGCTGATCGTGGATATCGGCAGCTCCACCTCGGATTTCACTTATTGCCGCGACCTCGCCGCCGACGATGTCGGGCACAACATCCTCGGCTCCGGGCTGCTGGACACGGAAATCTTCACACTCAATCTCGCCCGCCAGCCGCAGCGCGACCGGATCGAGGCGCTGCTCGAGGCGCACCCGTCCTACCGGCCCATTCTGGAGTTCTGGTGCCGCGAGGCCAAGGAGGCCTATTTCACCGGGGAGGACAAGCCCGTCGAGATGATCCGGCGGCTTCCGGTCCCCAATGACGCCAAGGGCGGCTTGCTCTTCGAGATCCGCATCGACCCCGAAGACGCCGACGCCATCCTGTCGAAGCCGCTGGACGCGCTGTCGGGCTATAGTTGGCGCGACGCCTACGACTTCGCCTTGCGCGAGACCATCGAGCAGCTGGGCGGACGCGATCCGGATACGGTGCTGCTGACGGGCGGGGCGTCGCGCCTGCCGTTGGTCCTGCCCGCCACCAAGGCCGCCTTCCCCGAGGCGCGCGTCATCCGGGGCGCGGAACCCGAATTCGCCATCGCCCGGGGGCTCGCCTGGCTCGGCCGGTTCGAATTCCTCCACGCCAGTTTCAAGTCCGAAGTCGCCGCCCTGCTGCAGCCGGACGGCGAGGTGGCGCAGCTGGCCCGCGAGGCGTCCGAGAGCCTCGGTGAAACGCTTGCGCCCGCGCTCGTCGACGGGCTGACGGAGGACTGCATCAAGCCCGCCTTCCGCAACTGGCGCTCGGGCAACATCGCCTCGCTCGACGGGGTGGAGGCGGAGCTGACGCGGTCGGTCGCCGACTGGCTGCGCTCCGACACGGCACAGGCCAAGCTGAAGCCCGTGATCGGCCGCTGGTTCGCCGGGCTGCAACGCGACATCGAGACCATCACCGACCCGCTCTGCCGCGAACACGGCCTGCCCGCCATGGTGCTGAGCCTCGACGACAGCGAACATGTCGGCCAGCACCTGGAAGGGCTCTCCCTGTCCGCGCCCGCCATCGGCCATCTGGAAACCGACACGGCGCTGCTCGGCACGTCGCTCGCCGCGATCCTCGTCAGCGCCCTGTTGGCCCATGCCAACCTGTTCGCGCCGCTGCTCATGAACCCGCTGGGCCTCATCATCGGCGGCGCGGTCGCGGGCGGGACCTATCTCTACGGCAAGCGCGCCCTGGCGGGCCGGTTCCGCAGCGCCAAGGTCCCCGTGGTGGCCCGGCAGGTCCTGACCGAAAAGCGCATCGAGCAGGCCATCGCCAAGCAGCGTCCCGAACTGGTGGAAGCCGTCCGCGCGGCCTGGTCGGACACGGCGTCCGACCGCTTCGCCGGAGACCTGTCGGACATGCTGCGCCGCGCCCTGCTGGACCGGGCGGACGAACGCGCCGTGCTGTTCCTGATCTAGGTATCTAGGAGATATTTTTTTTACCAAAATACATCGACCTACCTGTATAGTTAGTCGAAATACCTTCCTCGTCAAATTTTAGCATCCTTGAGAGACCACTAATAACAATAGGGTTAGACCACTCCACTTTGTACCAGTTTTCTAGTCCTTTTATCATAGCGTGACAGAGGGCTTGCAGACTTATGATTACTCTACTGCCTTGCTGATCAAACCCTGCAAGAATATCTGTTGTGTTATCAACGTATAAACCGTGAAACTTTGGATTAGGCCAATCATCTATAGTCATGACTATTTGTCCATATGGAATTTTATTATGCCCTATTGCGCTTCCTCTGTGAATTATTCCTCCACGTAGTGCATAAACGTACTTTTCGCTTACACCAATATACTCGCTGACATACTCACGAACAAAATTTTCGTAGTGACCCTTTTTAACAAACTCACTTAACTCCATGGCAAGACCAGAGCAAATTTCTGGAATTGTAAGGGCCGTGCAAAGAGCGCAGTAGTATATCTCATTTTCCAAGCATGATAAAATATCTTCCGCTATATGCTGCAAAGGGCTCGGTAAAACTAACTCTTTGGGTGGAATCGCGAATGGGCTCACTGGTTTCTCTTATAAGCGAAGATTTTCTTGGTAGCTGAGATAAAGTCGACTAGACCTCGATTTATCATTGTCAAATAATTAAGCGGGTACTTGCAGGAAAAATGTTCCGGGACCTCATCTTCTATCCCCTCGCCGCATCGGCGGTTGCGGGCATCGTGGCGCTGGCGCTGTTCGTCGGCGGTGCCCCGCCCCTGTCGGATTCGGAAATTCTGGAAGAGGGATGGCGGATCGGCGGATCGGACCTGACGAGCCTGACCGTGTCGCCCGGGTCCGGCGCGACCTATTCGCCGTCGGATGGCGGTTACATGCGCCTGTCGCAGCAGGTCCCGCTGGAGACGGACCCGCCGTCCATCGGGGTGTTCGCCACCTTGGGCCCGGCGCATGAGCGCGTTTTCGCGGGCAGACCCGTGCGTGTCACGGTGCGGGCGCGCACCTCGCGCAACAATCCCCTGCCCCGCTTCCAGGCGGCCTATGTCCCCGTGGAAGCGCCCGCCTCGGCCTGGGCGGAGTTTCCGCTCGGTCTGGAGTGGCGGGACTACAGTTTCGATTTCGTCCCGCCCGAAACCGACGCCGACCCGAATGTGGATCTCGTCGCCGTGTTTCCGGGCGAGGAGGGCGCCAATCAGCAGATGGAGCTGGCTTCGATCCGCGTCGAGGTGATCGCGGAAACACCCTGATCCGCCTTTTCAGAGGCCGCGCAGGCGTTCCGCGACGCGGTCGGCCTCCATGGCCATGCACAGCACGTGATACATGGTGCTGGTGGGAATGGTCCGCGCCACGGGCGCGCCGCAGGCATTGCGCTGATCCACCCATGTCCCGTCGGGCTGAAGCACCGTGCCGAACATGGAATCCAGCGTCGCCGCTGCCATGCCGGCCGCCCCGTCCACGCCGCGTTCCATCATGGCCAGATGCGCCTTCACGGCTTCGGTCTGGACCCAGGCGCGCGTCGTTTGGCGCACGATCTCGCCCTGATACGTTTCCTCGTCGAACAGCACGCCCAGCCGGTTGCGGAACGCCCGGTCATAGAGCGCATGACAGGCACCGGAGTGGTCCGCGCCGGTCGCGGCGTCGAAGGCCGTCAGCAGCCAGATCCACTCCACCGCATGGCCCGGCTCGACCACATCGCCGCAATCCGGGTGAGGCTGCCAATCCTGCGTGAAATACTCTCCCACCACTTCGCCGCGCAGGAAGTGACGCTCGAACAGGCCGATCACGTGCCGCGCGATCCCCAGATCGGAGGACCGTCCGGTCGCCTCATGCATGGCCAGGGAGGCTTCCAGAAGATGCATGTGCGGGTTCTGGCGACGCGGGGCGGGCTTGACCTCGCCCTCGAACCAGCCGCCCGCCGGATGGCGCTGCGTATCGATCCATCCCGTGATGGCCGCAGCGCAATCGCGGTATTGCGTCTCGCCCGTCAGCTGCAGCATCCGGGCACAGGCCAGCAGGCCGAACGCGTGGTCGTAGAGGTCGGGCCGGGGGTCGGAGACAGTGCCGTCGGCCGCGATGCGGTGGACCACATGCGTTCCGGTCCAGCCTTGGCTCCAATAGGCGTCGAAGCTGCGCCGCGCGATGTCCGCCCCGTCATACCAGCCGCCCAGCGTGGCCTGCGCGTAGGTCACGGCCTGCCGGGCGATCACGCGCCAGCGCCGTTCCGCCGACAGGTCCGGTGTGCCGTCGAGGTTCAGATGCTCCACCCAGGAACCGTCCGGCCGTTGTGCGCGCTCCGCCCAGAGCGGCAAGGCGCGTTCCGTGGTCCAGGCCCGCAAGCTCATGAGGCTGGCCAGCAGCGCGCCCGCGCGGCGCGGACGCCGTGGCAGCGGGGCCTGGAACTGTCGGGAGCGCAGAACATCCATGCGCCCGCCCTAGGGACGCGCGCCCAAGACAGCGTGAATCCCGCCTCGGAAAATGGAAACAGGGTTAAGGCGCGGTTACGCATGGACGGACCGCGGCGGGTGGCCGGAAGGGACCGGCTATTCCGCCGCCAGCAGGCCGTCGCGCTCCGAGCGCAGAAGGGCCGCGCGCTCTTCCACGGCCATGACGATCTCGTCGATCATCACGTCATTGTCGGTCTTCCCGGTCTTCTTGCCCGCATGGTACATCATGCCGTAGCCGGCGGAGCCGCCCGTGAAGCCGATATCGGTGAACATGGCCTCGCCGGGGCCGTTCACCACGCAACCGATGATGGACAGGCTGATGGGTTCGGAGACGTGGGCGAGCCGCTCTTCCAACGTCTGCACGGTCCTGATCACGTCGAAGCCCTGGCGGGCGCAGGACGGGCAGCTGATGATGTTCACGCCGCGCGTGCGCAGGCCCAGCGATTTCAGCATGTCGAAGCCGACGCGGATTTCCTCTTCCGGCTCGGTGGAGAGCGACACGCGGATCGTGTCGCCGATCCCGGCCCAGAGCAGGTTGCCCATGCCGATGGAGGACTTGACCGTGCCGATGCGCTGACCGCCCGCTTCCGTGATGCCCAGATGAAGCGGCGCGTCGGTCGCCTCCGCCAGCTGGTGGTAGGCCGCAACCGTCAGGAACACGTCCGAGGCCTTCACCGAGATCTTGTATTCGTGGAAGCCCTCGTCGTCGAGCATGCGGGCATGCATCAGAGCGCTCTCCACCATGGCTTCGGGACAGGGTTCACCATATTTTTCCAGCAGGTCCCGCTCCAGGCTGCCCCCGTTGACGCCGATGCGGATGGAACAGCCATTGGCGCGCGCGGCCGCGACCACTTCGCGGACCCGGTCGCGTCCGCCGATATTGCCGGGATTGATGCGCAGGCAGGCCGCGCCATTGTCGGCGGCTTCCAGCCCGCGCTTGTAGTGGAAATGGATGTCGGCCACGATCGGCACGGCGACTTGGTCCACGATCGCGCGCAGGGCGGCCGCGCTTTCCGGATCGGGGACCGACACGCGCACGATGTCCGCGCCCACGTCTTCCAGGCGGCGCACCTGCGCCACGGTCGCGTCGACGTCGTGGGTCAGCGTGTTGGTCATGCTCTGCACGGCGATGGGCGCATCGCCGCCGACCTCCACGCTGCCGACCTTGATCTTGCGGCAGGGGCGGCGTTCGATCGTCCGCCATGGACGGACGGCCTGAAGGGAAGTCGGATTGGCGCTCATGCCGGGGCCTTAGCCCAAGGACATGACGGTTTGAAGGCGAAACGGATGCCCGCGCGCAGCCCGCGACACTAGCCCGCGACACTCAGCCGGGACTCCGGCCGCGTGAGCGGAACTGGGACAGGTCGATGCCGCTGCGCGGTTCGCCTTCCGGACCCAGCGGGCCGAGCATGGTTTCGCCGATCCAGACTTCCACCGCCCCGGCGTCGCGCACTTCGGCGGTGAAGGGATCGCCCAACTCCATCTGCCAGCTTTCGCCCGTCACGAAGACGCGGTTGACGATGCGCCGGTCGCGCGCGTCCCGGATGCCGATCCAGCTGGGCGCGGTGACGCGCAGGCTCAGCAC
>JBARXH010000269.1:0-3262 GCA_049647245.1 Litorimonas sp. | reverse complement strand
CTCGAAATAGACGGCAACCTGCCCGTCTTCATTGCGGAAAGCGGCCGGGAACAGACCTGGCAGCAAAACTGCGATCAGCGAATAGAGAAAGGCGACGCCAACCCCGAGTGCGATCAGGGTGAACATGGTGAGGCGGCGCGTGACGACCGATTTCCACCCGCGCACGACAAAAGGCCAGCCACCCCACAGGACGACGGGAGCGGCGAGAACAATCTGGACCCATTGCGACCAGTCCGATGATACAAAGCGGTCAAGCGGACGGCCGGGAATCAGGTCGCCCATCGCGTAAACGAAGAGCGGCAGCGACAGAACGGCTGACACCCAGAACCGACGGGTCATGTCATCCAGTTCGGCCGTATCCTCAGGAGTGTCGAGGGAGACGGTTTCAGGTTCAAGTGCCATCCCGCAGATTGGACATCCTATATTTGCGATCTCTCGCACCTGCGGGTGCATCGGACAGGTGAAAACAGTTCCGTCATAGCCAACAGGAACATGATCATAGGCCGCGTCAGGTTTGGCCGGTTCGCGATCGGAATCAGGATGGCAATGATCCTTCGGGTGCGCGTCCGTCATGATCGTGGTTTCCGGTGAAAAAAATTATAGAGCGGCGCAAAAACAAGAGCCGCATACCAGCCGTAAACGACAGTCCAGACCAGCCCGACGAGATAGCCGCCGAGTGACCAACTAAAGCCCGGCAGCCAGCCCTCCCAGGCTGTGTGCATATGCAGCGTCTCGGGCGTCAGCAGGCCCCAGATCATGCAAAGCGTGAAGGTCACGGCGAGAAAGATGGACAGGGTGAGGCCAAGAGGAACGATCTTCATGATCAGTCTCCATTTTTAGAAGTGAGCGTGATGTAGGGGGCGGGTTCGTCAAGTGCCCAGGGGTCGGCGTCAGGCGCAGCGATGTCGTCCCAGTCAAGCCTAAGGTCGCCGCAACCTTGGTTGACGACGAAATCGAGGCGACGGCCTGGCTCGTCTGGCAGCATCGCGCGAAATTCGAATTGCTCGTAAGCGAAGTCCGGGAAGGATCCGCCCGACCAGATCAGAGCGCCCACGACTTCTTCGACCTCGAAGCCGTGCAGGAGGATCGGCTCGTCAAGCGTGCGCATCTCCACCGAAATGTCCCATCCGGACACGACTCTGGGTGTCACACGGGTCACACCGTCAGGCATAACGATCCGGACGCGGTCCGTTGGTTGCCCCTCGCATCCGTGCATGACGCGAAGCTGGGCCGTATGAAAAGCTCCGGCTTTCGCTTCGTCAACATTGAAGACGACATGGGCTGAAGCCTGTCCGGCCAGTAGGGTTATCACGGCAAGGCCGATTGTCGATCGGATGAGCATAGTTCGTCTCTTTCTAGGAATGCGGGCCAAAGAGGGTCGTCGCAGTGGCAACGGTGATCAGGGCGGCGAGGAAGAGGGTGAATTCGAGCGAAAGCGAGCGGCGCAGATGGACGAAGGCGCCGGCCTCGCCCGCATCGATGGGTTGCATCAGCCGGAACTTGTTATAGGCGCCAAGCGCCAAGGCAGCGGCGATGACGACGAGCTTTAAAAGCAGCAGACGACCATAGGTCGATCCGAGCAGTCCGGTGGGCCCGTCGGCGATGATCAGAGCCAGCCAAAGTCCCGCGACAATCATCAAGGGCACAGCATAGATCGCGATGCGGCTGAAGGCGTGGAGTCTGCGCGATACGTTCGGCCGATCGTCTCCCTGTTCTGGCCAGAGCGTGAGCGGTGCGACGAACCAGAAACCCGCGATGAGCACATGCGCCGAAACCAGCACCCAGAGCAGGTCTGGCATGCCCTCGCTCCGGGCGTGTCCAGAGAGCCCGAACCCGTGAGCCACACACAGCGCACCAATGAAGGCGACGAAGGGAAGACGCATCAGTGAGGCTATCGCCAATATGCCTGCGCCAAGAACCAAGGCGAAGACCTGGTCCCGAACCCCCGGCCAGATCCAGCTGAACATGGAAAAGTCGAATATTCGGACCGGATCACCGACCATTTCCAGGTTCAGTCCTAACAGCCGAAAGCTGATTGCGAGAAGGGCGGATGCGGCTCCGACCCAAAGCCACCGTCGTGAGGGGACGATCCGGACCGCGTAATGCGTACCCGCTCCGATTCCGAATAGACTGCCCAGATAAAAAAGAACCTTGGCCGATATGACGAGACTGCCCGTCATGTCAGTCGGAGACGACCGTGAAAGGGATTTCGCCGCTCATGACGTGACCGTCACTGGCCACCGCGCGCCAGGATAAGAGGTGTTGACCCGGAGCAAGGGCGGGAAGGACAACAGAGTGCGTCTTTTCCATGGCCTTCGCCGTCTCAAGGGAGCGTTCCTCACCATCCGGGCTGGTGAGTTTGACCTCGGCCAGGCCGACCGCCTTTGCAAAGGTCAGCTCGAGCGAGTCCGGAACCTGCGAAACCTCCGATCCCGCGACGATGTTCGATGCGGACAAGGATGTATGGGCCGTCGCATAAGTCGGAATTCCGGCCGTCAGGCCGGTCGCGATAATGAATGTCATCATTTGTTTCATGGTCTTTTCCTTGTTCAAGAGATGAGGTGTGAGGGTCACATCACGGCTTTGACGATCATCCAGATTCCCATGCCCATCATGGCAAGGTTTTCGGACAGGGAGACGAAGCCGAGGGGGACGTTCGTGCCGCCGCCTGTGCAAGCGCACTTCAAGTCACGCTTGTCGATATAGACGGCCTTGAACACGCTCCAGGCACCGATCGTGCCGATGATAAGAGCGACCGGTGCGGCGATCAGGCCCCAAACGCCGCCCGCCACCATGAGAATGGCGGCAAAGGCTTCCGCGAACGGATAGACGTAGGCATAGCGGACGACGCGCCTAGCCAGCACGTCATAGTTCAGGAACATGTTGGAGAAGGCATCCAGATCGCGCAATTTCAACATGGCGAGCATCGCCATCGAAAATGCGACAAACCATTCAATGGTCAGAACAGCTGACAGCCCGCCCGTCAGAGCCCAGACACCGGCTATGGCGAGCAAGGCGGCGATGGCAAAGACGACCAATACCGGTGTATAGGTCTTCTGGTTTGGATCCTTGACCGAATATCCGAAGTGTTCGCGCAGTGCGTCATGGCCCCCGATGCGGTTCTGCGCTGTCTCTGAGCCGATGAAGGTCTGGGGCGTCGTCTTGACGTCCCACTTGTCCTTGAAGGCGTCCGTCTCAGACCGGCTGGTCAGGTGATTGTCCTCGACCGTGAACCCCTTGCGTTTCAGCAGATCCACCGTCT
>JBARXH010000268.1:0-2647 GCA_049647245.1 Litorimonas sp. | reverse complement strand
GCATTGTCGTTGTAGCCGATGTCCATCAGCGCCTGCCGGTCGAGCGAGGTCAGCACGGTCACGCCCAAGATCTTCAGCCCGCTGCCGTCGCGGCCGCGCACGGCGGCGCGCATCACGTCGGGCCGCGCGTGGACGGTCAGCAGCTGCGCATCCAGCCCAGCGACGGACCGCGTGGCCTTTTCGACGGTGGCGTCGATGTCGTGGAATTTGAAGTCGAGAAAGACGTTCTTGCCTGCATCGCGCAGCATCCGTCCCAGCTCCACTCCGCCGATGGGCAGCAATTGCAGCCCGATCTTGTAGCTCGCCACGCTGTCGCCCAGCGTGCGCACCATGGCGTGGGCCTCCTCCACCGTGGGCAGGTCGAGCGCGACGAACACGCGTTCGTCTGTCAGGGCGTCTGTCGGGTTTTCGGCACGGGCGCTCATATCGTCTTGTCCGTGTTGCGGTAGCCGCTGGAGCGTTTCAGCATGATCGACCGGACGGTCTGCTGCGGCAGGAAGCGGCCCAGCCGGGCGATGGTCCGGTTCACCTTGCCGGGGATGAACACATCCAGATTGTCCTCCAGCGCGTCCGCGCCGAGGCGCGCGCACTCATCCGCCTGCATGACCATATAATCGGGCAGCTGGTCGATGCCGTCGCGCGTGCCGTTGACGTCGTGGAATTCCGTGATGGTGAAACCGGGGCAGAGCGCGCTGACATGCACGCCCGTGCCGTCCAGTTCCGCATTGAGGCTCTGGCTGAACTTGACCAGATAGGCCTTCACGGCGGCATAGAGCGTGTGGCCCTTGCTGCCCGGCATGTGCCCGGCCAGCGACGCGACGTTCATGATGCGACCATAGCCGCGCTCCACCATGCCCGGCAGCAGCTTGCGGCTCGCCTCCACGACCACGTCGACCATCAGGCGGTTGAACCGGTCATGCTCTTCCCAGCTGCTGTCGAGAAACGTCCCCGGATGTCCGTAGCCCGCATTGTTGATCAGGCCGTCCACCGTCAGACCCTGCGCGGCGATGTCGGCGATCATCCCGTCCACCGCGCCGTCCGCCATCAGGTCCGCCGTCACGACCGCCACGGACACGCCGTGCGCGGCTTCGACCTCGGCCTTGAGCGCTTCCAGCCGGTCGGTACGGCGCGCCGTCACGATCAGGTTCCAGCCGCGGCCCGCATATTCCCGCGCCAGGGCCGCGCCGATCCCCGCCGACGCCCCCGTGATCAACATGGTGCGTGCCGCATCCGTCATAACCTGTCCCCTTTGTGACTTTGTCGCCGATGGTCCGCTTGCTAGACGCGGCTCCATGACAAGGCAAACCATGAAGGAGCAAACCATCACACGGCAAATGCTCTCCCTGTCCGCGCTCGCCCTCCTGCTGTCCGGGTGCAGCACGATGGACCTCAACGATGCGGAACCGGAAAAATACATGGCCTATGACTGCGAGCAGCTCTTCCAGCTGGCCGAGGCCTACCGCCCCGAGACACAGGCCCAACTCTTCGCCGACGTCAGCGACCTGGAGCGCCGCAATATCGGCAATCGCGGGTCCGGCCTTCTCGACCGGCCCCGACCCTACGAGATCGAGCAGGCGCGCGAGCGCCGCTCCATCTCCCTGGCCATGCGCGAAAAGGGCTGCGTCTAGTTGGACTCGCTGACTGCCCTCCGCCTCGGCGTCTTCGTCGGCGTGATGCTGCTGTTCATCGCGCTGGAAGCCCTCTTCCCGGCGCGTCGGCGGGTCCTGCCGCGGATGGCACGCTGGCGCACCAACCTGTCCCTGTCCGTTCTGGGCAGCGTCACGGGCGCACTGATGGCGCCCGTCCTGGCCGTCGCGGTGGCGGCCTTCGCCTCCGTGCAGGGTTGGGGACTGTTCAACCGGCTTTCCCTCGACCCGTGGATCGAGGGCATGATCGCCGTGGTGCTGCTCGACCTCGCCATCTGGGCGCAGCACGTCGCCTTCCACCACGTGCCATGGCTGTGGCGGCTTCACAGCGTCCACCATACGGACCGCGATCTGGACGCAACGACCGGCGTGCGCTTCCATCCGGTCGAGATCGGTCTGAGCCTGCTCTGGAAGGCGCTCGTCATTCTCGCCCTCGGCCCCAGCGTAGTCGCCGTGATCGTTTTCGAGATCGTGCTGAACGCCACCGCGATCTTCACGCACAGCAACACCGCCCTGCCCCCGAGTCTCGACCGGGCCTTGCGCCGGATCGTGGTGACCCCGGACATGCACCGCGTCCACCACTCGGTCGTCGAGCCGGAGACCAACAGCAATTACGGCTTCAACCTGTCGGTCTGGGACCGGATGTTCGGGACCTACCGGAGCGAGGCCGCCGCACCGCTCGTGCTGGGCCTGTCCGAACACCAGACCGACCGGCCCGCCCGCTTGCTCCCTTCCCTGCTCCTTCCCTTCCGGAGTCGCCGGTCCTAGACAGGGCCCATGGCCTGGACTCTCCTTCTCATCGCCGCTCTCATCCTGGGAGGCGGCATCCTGATCTTCAACAAGCTGGTCCGGTTCCGGCAGATGGTCAATAATGGCTGGTCGGACATCGAGGTGCAACTGAAGCGACGGGCGGACCTGATTCCGCGTCTGGTCGAAACCGTCCGCGCCTATGCCGCGCATGAACGCGGCCTGTTCGAGGACGTGGTCCGTGCGCGCAACGC
>JBARXH010000267.1:0-5067 GCA_049647245.1 Litorimonas sp. | reverse complement strand
CGATGCCCGGCGCCATGCGGATCAGGTATTTGCGCGTGCCGTCCGTGCTGACCTGGCGTTCCACGATCTCCGGACGCTCCAGCGTAAAATAGCGCGCCAGCTGTTCGCGAAACCCCTTGGCGATGTTGGTCATGGCATCGAAGTCGCGCACGCCCCAATGGTAGATCCAGTTGAAGATCTGGTTGGCGCGCATCCGCACCTTCTTGGGGTCCACGCCCATCTCGCGCAGATGGTCGGCGATTTCCGCCCGGTTCAGCCCGGGCAGGCGCACGCGGCCGTCCGCCGTGCGGCCAGCCAGCGGTGTCGCGGCCGTGGAGTCGAGAAGCGTGGTGGACATGATCGCTCCCATATAGGGCAAGACCGTCGGGGAAGCGAGACTTGCGTGACACCCGCAACCTTCTCAAACGGAGGCTAAACGCACCCGCACCCTCTGCAACCAGGCAGGCGAACGACGATGGCAGTCCCGAACGACGTCAGGAACAGGGCCGTCTGGCTGCTTGCCAGCCTGGTCGGCCTGGCCTGGCTGTTGTTCCTGCTGGCGCGCCTGTCCGGAACGCCTGTCCGGGTCGGTGCGGAAGTGCTGGCCGTCGATCCTGTCAACCCGGGCGCAAGGTCAAGGCAATGCGAGCTGCTGCTGGCCTATGATGCAGGACCCGCCGTCCAGATCCATGCCGGCCAGAGCAGCCGTCCGCCCGCAGAGCTGGTGCGTCCCGACTGGACGGTGGACAGAACCCGGCGCCGCGGAGACGTGCGGGACCGCGTCCGATCCAAAGACCTGCGCGATGCGCCCTATCTGAGGGTGGAAACGGTGCTGGGACCCGACCCGTCCTGCAACGGCCTGGAGCGGGGTGACCGGATCGTGGTGTCCATCTCCGCGAAGCCGTCATTCAGCATCGAGGATATCCACTAGCCCTTGAACGCGGGACCCGTGGAAACCGGGAAAGCCCCTAGTTGAACATCGTGCCTTCGAACGGGCTGTCGAGCACGAAGACGGGAATGTCGATATCGTACGGGTCGCCCGATTCGGGTTCGACCCGGTAGGATCCGCTCATCATGCCGGACGGGGCGGAGAGCGGTGCGCCGGACGTATAGCGGAACTGCTCGCCCGCACGCACGACCGGCTTTTCGCCGACCACGCCGGAGCCGCGCACCTCCTGCACCTGGCCGCGGCTGTCCGCGATGTGCCAGTACCGGCCCGTGACGCGCAGATCGTCGGCCGACTGATTGTCGATCTCGACCGTGTAGGCCCAGATGAAGCGCCCATCGGACGGGCTGCTCTGCTCGGCGAGATATTCGGGTTCGACGCGAACGATCACGTCGCGCGTGCGCTGCTCGAACAGGCCGGGAAGACCTGCGGGGATGTCGGCGGCTTCGAGCCTGTCCTGATCCGTCTGATCGCTCATTCGTCCCCTCTCCCATGCCGGCCGCATGATGATCCGTCCCTGTCGGGGCAGCTCTCCGGCAGACTGCGACAAGTTTTCACGAAGGATTACGGCTGGCAAGACGTTTAGACGGGCCGTCCGCATGTTTTCGCAGTGGTCGCCCGACACGCGAAGATGACAACATCAGGCAAGAAAACGGCGGCCTTCGGGACCGGATTCCATCCACGCGAGAGCGCCCAGCGCCTCTTGAGCCGCCGCCGCGCGGCCCTTACGGCTGCGGAATGATCCTGCCCTCCCAGCAGATCGCCGCGCTGATCGATCGCGGCCAGGTGCGCGTCGGCGCGCCCATGGCCGATCTGCCGACGACGCTGCAACCCGCCTCCCTCGACCTGACGCTCGGTCGCCGGGCCTTCCGGATGCGCGCGTCCTTCCTGCCCGGCAAGGGCGGGCGCGTGGCGGACGGTGTGGAGGCGCTCCACCTGCACGAGATCGACCTCGACGCGGGCGCGGTGCTGGAGACGGGCTGCATCTACCTGATCGAGCTGCGCGAGAGCCTCGACTTGCCCGGGGACATCTCCGCGCTGGCCAATCCGAAAAGCTCGACAGGCCGCCTCGATGTGTTCGCCCGTCTGATCGGCGAGGCGTCGGCACGGTTCGACGCCCTGCCAGCCGGCTATTCGGGATCGCTCTGGCTGGAAGTCGCGCCCCGGACCTTTCCGGTACTGGTGCGGACCGGGGACCGGCTGTCGCAGATGCGCTTCCGCCGGGGCGAGCCCGCGCCCTTGCGCCGCCAGACCGTGTCGCTCGATCTGTCGCCCGACGCCGAGATCGTCGGCTACCGTGCCCGCCGCCATTCGGGGCTTGTGGATCTGCGCGGCGTGGGCGCGCATGCCGCGCTCGACTATTGGGAACCGGTCCGCCTGACGGGCGGGGGGCTGATCCTCGAACCCGAGGAGTTCTACATCCTCGCCAGCCGCGAGTCCGTCGAGATTCCCGTCGACCAGGCCGCCGAGATGGCGCCCATCGACACGGAGATCGGCGAATTCCGCGCGCATTATGCCGGCTTCTTCGATCCCGGCTTCGGCGTGGCCGAGGCCGGCGGGGCAGGCAGTCGCGCCGTGCTGGAGGTCCGCGGCCGCGACGTGCCCTTCCTCCTCGCCCATGGCCAACCCGTCGCCCACCTCGTCTTCGAAGCTCTTACCGAGGCACCCGAAGACCTCTACGGCGCGAACGGCAGCTCATACCAGGCCCAGGGCCTGCGCCTGTCCAAGCACTTCGCCTGAGGCCTTCCGCCTGATGCCGTGCGTTGCCAGCGCTCCGGCGCACGCCTAGGTCCCTGCCATGATCCGCTTCGCTCTTTCCTGCCTTGCCGCATCCGCGTTGCTCGCCGCCTGCGAGCGCGTGCCGGTCACGGACGGGGCGATCGCCAAGGTGGAGGAAGCGCGCGCGCGCAATGACGGGCCGCCGATCTGGCGCGTGCAGGACGAGGACAGCACGCTCTACCTCTACGGCACGGTGCACCTGCTGCCGTCGGGCCTGGACTGGCAGCGCGACGACATGCGCGACACCTTCGCCGAGGCCGGCACCGTCTTCTTCGAAGCCGACCATTCCGGACCCGAAGGGCTTCGCGCCCAGGCACTCGCCACGCAGCGCGGGCTGCGCCGGGACGGCCGACGCCTGACGGAATTCCTCGACGGCTATCAGAGCAAGCTGCTGGAAGCGGTCGCCAATAACGGCCAGCTCGAACTGGCGGCGCTGGATTCCATGCAGCCCTGGCTGGCGAGCGAATATCTGACCCTGGCGGCGGCGAGCGCGGCCGGGCTGTCGCCGGACCTGTCGGCGGACGAGGCGCTGAAGTCTCGTGCGCGCCGGTCGGGCAAGAACCTCGTCTTCCTCGAGACGGCCGAAGCCCAGGTCAACCAGATGGCCGACCTGCCCCGAGACACGCAGCTGGAACTGCTCACCGACACGATGGAGCGATTCGATACGACCGGGCAGACCCTGGCGGACGTGGCGGCCAGCTGGGCCGTGGGCGACGTGGAGGCCTTGGAGGCCGCACTCATCGCGCCGCTCGAGGCCGCGCCGGAAGGGTACGCGGCCGCCGTGCTGCTCGACCGCAACGCACGCTGGGCGGATCGTCTCGACACCTTCATGGCCGGGTCCGGCACGGGCTTCGCGGCGGTGGGTGTCTCGCACCTGCTCGGCGAAGGCTCTCTGCAGGATGCGCTGGAGGACAAGGGCCACACGGTGGGCCGCTATCTCGCCTTTCTCGGCGAGGACGTCATCAAGCCCGCCAATCTCGACCTGCCGGACGTGCCGACGGATTGAGCACCCGTTGGGCTAATGGGCCAGGCGCGGCGACCCCCTCACATCCCCCTTTGACATCCCCGCCCGACCCCATCATGGGGCACATATGCGAATTTCTTTATATGACCTTCTGCAGGAGAAGCCGCTCCTGCTCGCCGATGGCGCGACGGGAACGAACTTCATGCATATGGGGCTGGAGCCGGGCTTTCCGCCGGACATCTGGAACCAGACGGAGCCGTCCAAGCCGGAGACGCTGCATCGCCAGTTCGTGGAGGCCGGGTCGGACATCATCCTGACCAACACGTTCGGTGCTAACGCCCCGCGGCTGAAGCTGCACGACGCGCAGGACGACACCTATGCCATCAACAAGGCAGGCGCGGAGATTGCGGGCCGCGTCGCCGAAGCGGCGGAACGCCCCGTCGTGGTGGCTGGCTCCGTCGGTCCGACAGGCGAGCTGTTCGAGCCGATGGGCGAGATGACCATGGAGAGCGCGGTCGCCGCCTTCACCACCCAGATCGAAGGCCTGCGCGACGGCGGGGCGGACGTGATCTGGATCGAAACCATGAGCGCCGCCGAGGAGATCCAGGCCGCTGCGCAGGCGGCCATCGATTGCGGCATGCCCTACTGCTATACGGCGAGCTTCGACACGGCCGGCAAGACCATGATGGGCATCGCGCCGGGGCAGATCCACAACATCGCCCGCGACCTGACCGAACCGCCGCTCGCCGTGGGATCGAATTGCGGGGTCGGCGCGTCGGACCTGCTGCTGGGGGCGCTCGACATGACGGCAGCCGATCCGGACGCGGTCGTCATCGGCAAGGCCAATTGCGGCATCCCGCACGTCATGGGCAAGGAGACCGTCTATAGCGGGACGCCCGAGCTGATGTACGACTATGCTCAGCTGGCCGCCGATGCGGGCGTGCGCATCATTGGCGGATGCTGCGGGAACGCGCCCGAGCACGTGGCCGCCATGCGAAAGTCCATCGACGACTCTGTGGCCCGCAACGCACCAGGTCCGCGCCCCACGCGAGAAAGCCTGGAGGAGGCCCTCGGCGCTCTGGTCAATCCGCCTCTGGAAGCGGGCACGACGGGCCGCCGCGGCAGCGGTCGGAGCGGCGGACGCAGACGGCGGTAGAGGCCAGCCACCCACCCTGCCCGCGCTGCGGCATCGGTAACTGATAATTCAGGCGACATCCCGCGCGGCTCTGCGCTAGGCGACTCCCCGTGACATCCGCCGCGTCATCCGATCCGAACCGCGTCCTGCCCGCGCGCCTGCGCCGACTGGCGGCGCTTTCGCGGCTGCGCCTAGTCTGGGAACGCTACGCGCCAGACCTGGCCGTTCCGGCGCTCGCGCTATCGGTCTTTCTCGTCCTGACAT
>JBARXH010000266.1:0-17743 GCA_049647245.1 Litorimonas sp. | reverse complement strand
CCGCAGCCCGCACCGCCGCCGCGCGTCATCGCGCCCGCCCCCGCCCCCATCGCTCAAGGCCCCATCGCCGGCTCCATCGAGGATTTCGCCTTCCAGACCGGCGGCGAACCCCGCGTCTATTTCGGCTATGATCAGCACACGCTGACCCCGGAAGCCCGTCAGACCCTGCGCCAGCAGGCGGAGTGGCTGAAGGCCTATCCGAACTACTCGGCCGTGGTGGAAGGCCACGCGGACGAGCGCGGCACGCGTCAGTACAACATCGCGCTGGGTGCCCGCCGGGCCAACAGCGTCAAATCCTTTCTCGTCAGCCAGGGTGTCGGTCCGGAGCGCCTGACGACCGTGTCCTACGGCAAGGAAAGGCCGATCGATCCGCGCAGCAACGATGAAGGCTGGGCGCGCAATCGCAACGGCCACACCAATCTGCGCCCGCTCGGCAGCAGCTAGGTCGCGCCGGTCCGGTTCATGCGAATCTCCCGTTTCATTCTCTCGGCGGCTCTGTCGCTGAGCTTCGCCGCGCCCGCGCTCGCCCAGAGCCGCGCGGAGCTGGCCGCTCAGAACGAGCAGCTCCGCCAGCGCGTTGACCGCTTGGAAGCGCGCATGCTGACGGGCGACCCGGCGGCCGAACGGCTGATGGCGCGCGTCGACACGCTGGAGACAACCATCCGGACCTTGCGTGGAGAGGTGGAACGCCTGTCCTACGAACGCGACCTCGAAAAGGGCCGGGTGGATGCGCTGGAGTCGGACATCCGCATTCTGCAGGAGCTCGCGACGCGCACGCAGATCCATCTCGACGCCGTCGACCTGATCGCCGCCCAGAATGCCCCGCGCGTGGACGATAGCTACGTTCCCGGACCTGGCACGCTGGAGCAAATACAGGGGCCGCCGACGAACCGGGCCGAGCCTTTCGTTCTGACCCCTGATCCCGTGACAGACCCGGCGGAGGCTGCCGCTCTCCTATCCACCGGTAAGACCCGTTTGGCCGAAGGCGACTATGTCGGTGCGGAGACGGCTCTTCTGGACTATCTGATCGCCGCACCCTTGTCGCCGGAAGCCGGCGAGGCGCAGTTCTGGCTCGGCGAAAGCTATTTCGTAAGGGGCCAGTACAACACCGCGGCCGAGGCCTACATCGCCGCCATGCGCGCGACCCCGGACGGCGACAAGGCACCCGACGCGCTGGTCAAGCTCGGAGCTTCCCTGCGGGAACTCGGACAGGTCGGAGAGGCTTGCACGGCCCTGCAGAGTTTCGATGACCAGTTCCCGGGTGCGTCACAGGCGGCACGCGACAAGGCGGCGCGCGAACTCTCCCGCACGGGCTGTTGACGACCTATCCGGCGTCGGCCCTTTCGGCGGCTCTGCCGTCCGACACGCCGCCCTTTGCGCTCGCCTTTTCCGGCGGCGGCGACAGCCTCGCACTCCTTTCGCTCCTCAAGGACCATCCAAGACTGAAAGCGGTCCTCCATGTCGATCACGGCTTGCGCGAAGATTCGCAGGACGACGCCGAACGCGCCGCCGCTCTCGCGGTCGAACTCGGGCATGCGCTGACCGTCCTGCGCTGGACCCATGACGGGCCGACATCGGGCGTGCAGGAAAAGGCCCGCCAGGCGCGCTACGGGCTGATGGGTGACTATTGCCGCGCAAAGGGGATCGAAGCCCTCGTCACCGCCCACCATGCCGACGATCAGGCGGAAACCGTGCTGATGCGCGTGCAGCGTGCCTCCGGCTGGCGCGGCGCGGCGGGAATGCGGACGCGCTGCTATGCGCCCGTCTGGCCGGAATTGGCTGGGCTCACGCTTCTGCGACCGGCATTGATGCTGCGGCGCAAAGCGCTGCGTGACGTCCTCGGAGACCTCGAGCCGATAGAGGACCGGTCCAATTCGGACACGAACTTCGCTCGAGTCCGTGCGCGCCGGGAACTGGCGGGCCGGGACGATCTGACCCGGGACATGCTCGCACTGTCCGAGGCTATGACGGACGGGCTACGCGCCGAGCGCGCGCTCTTCCGCCGGGCGCTGGACGGGCACCATCTGACGCATGAAGGCCAGTTTTCCGTGCCGCGCCTGCTTCCGCCCGCCGTGCTGGCCCTGGTTGCGCCGATCGTCGGCGGGCAGAGCGGTCCGGCGGATCGAGGGCGCATCGCGGAGCGTCAGGGTGAACTGTCGTCGGGACGGGCCGTGGCGTTGGGCGAAGGCTGCATGGGGGAGTGGGACGGGGAAATCCTGACCCTGTCGCGCGACCCCGTGGCAATTACGGGCCGCCGCGACCGGCGGCTGGCTCCCACGGCCGTGCCCATTGCCATTCCGCAAACGCCCATCGTCTGGGACGGACGCTTCCTCGTCAGCGGCGCGGCTGGGCAGTTGCACCCGGAACGGCGCGGCGTCCATGTGGGGTTCCGCGTGCTGTACGGGCGCGGAGTCCGGATCGAGAATCTCGTTCGTGCGCGGCTGGACGCAGCGCTAGCGCTCGCATGATCGCGGTTTCGTGATCCTCTGCGACGGGGTCGGACCCGAAAAAGCCGCGAACGTGTCATATCGCGCGCTTTCAATGACGCGGCGACTCCCTATGTTGGGAGTCGACCCTTCCTTCACTCTGGATTGATCATGGCCGAGAAGAAAACACCGCCTCCCAATACCCCGCGCCAGTTCGCGGTCTGGGGCATCATCGGGATGCTCCTGCTCATCGTGTTCGCCGTGTCGCAAGGGAATTCCGGCGCACCCAACGCCGATGAAAGCTTCACCTTCTCAGAGTTTCGCGAGCGCGTGGAGAACGGACAGATACAGTCCGCGGAGATCGACATCCCCGGCGGCACGGTCACCGGCACGCTGAGTGGCGGCGACCGGTACGTGGTGAACGTCCCGCCCGTCTCCGCCGACCCGGCCGGAGACATACTGGCCGAGACCAACGTGCCCTACGAATATGCCGAGCGCACGGAGCCATCCATCTGGACCAACATGCTCCTTTCGCTCCTGCCGCTGCTGATTATCATCGGCCTGTTCTTCCTCGTCTTCCGCAACATGCAAGGCGCGGGTCGGGGCGGGGCCATGAGCTTCGGCAAGTCCAAGGCCAAGCTGCTGACCGAGAATACGAAGCGCGTCACCTTCGACGACGTTGCTGGCGTGGAGTCGGCCAAGGAGGACCTCAAGGAGGTCGTCGAGTTCCTCAAGGATCCCAGCAAGTTCACGCGTCTCGGCGCGCGTATCCCGACGGGGGCCCTGCTTGTCGGACCGCCCGGAACGGGCAAGACGCTGCTGGCCCGCGCCGTTGCGGGCGAAGCGGGCGTGCCCTTCTTCACCATTTCCGGCTCCGACTTCGTGGAAATGTTCGTCGGCGTCGGTGCGTCCCGCGTGCGCGAGATGTTCGCCGAAGCGCGAAAGCACGCGCCCTGCATCATCTTCATCGACGAGATCGACGCGGTCGGCCGTCACCGCGGTGTCGGCACATCCGGCGGTCATGAAGAACGCGAGCAGACTCTCAACCAGCTTCTGGTGGAGATGGACGGCTTCGAGGGCCAGGAGGGCATCATCATCGTGGCCGCCACCAACCGTCCCGACGTGCTGGACAAGGCTCTGCTGCGTCCCGGTCGTTTCGACCGCCAGATCGAGGTGCCCTATCCGGACATCAATGGCCGCGAGAAGATTCTCGAAGTCCATATGCGCGGTAAGCCGGTCGCGGCCGACGTGGATGTGAAGTATGTCGCACGAGGCACGCCGGGCTTCTCCGGTGCTGACCTGATGAACCTCGTTAACGAGGCTGCCCTCCTGTCGGCGCGGCGCAACAAGCTGAAGATCACCATGCGCGAGTTCGAGGATGCGCGCGACAAGGTGATGATGGGTGCGGAACGCCGCACGCTCGCCATGACGGACGAGGAAAAGGCGATGACGGCCTATCACGAGGCGGGACACGCCATCGTCGGCCTGAACATGCCGGGCAGCCTGCCGATCCATAAGGCGACCATCATTCCGCGCGGGCGCGCGCTGGGCATGGTCCAGTACCTGCCGGAGCGCGACCAGATCAGCCAGAGCCGCGAGGAGATGATCGCTCGTATGGCCATGGCCATGGGCGGCCGCGCGGCGGAAGAGCTGCACTTCGGCTACGACAAGGTCACGTCGGGCGCGAGTTCCGACATCGAGCAGGTCACCCGCATCGCGACCGCCATGGTCACGGAATGGGGCCTGTCCGACAAGGTCGGTCCCATCGCCTACAAGGACACGGACCAGCAGAGCTTCATGCCGGGCATCGGTCGTGGCTCTTCCATCTCCCCGGAAACGGCGAAGATCATCGAGGAAGAGATCAAGCGGTTTGTGACGGAAGCGCACGACAAGGCTCGCGACATCCTGACCGAGAAGAAGGATGACTGGGTCGCGCTCGCAGAGGCTCTGCTGGAATACGAAACGCTGTCGGGTGACGAGATCAAGGCTTTGCTGGAAGACGGCACCAAGCCCAAGCGTCCGGACGGCACGGGCGGTGGCCGCCCGTCCGTCAGTGCGGTGCCGACGACCAAGCGGCCGAAACCCCGCCCCATCGGCGGTGCGTCTCCGGCCCGGGATCTCGATCCCGCCGAGTAGCGCTCGGATTGCAAACTGCTTTGGAAAGCCCGGCTACCCGTCGGGCTTTTCGCGTTTTAGCCATGCGGCGGGGTCCGGGGTCTGGCCACCGGGGTTCCAGTCGGCGCGTCTCCAAGAGGGCAGGGCGTCCTGCGCAGGTTTCAGGGGGTCGCAATCCTGGACCATCTCCGTTTCGCCGAGCTGCTGTGTTGTCGGATTCTTGCTGACCTTAACACTGCAGCGTTTGTTGACGCCGTAGAGCGGATCAAGCCACCAGCTGCTGATGTGGACCGGCGAAAAAGGGATCGTGAACCCGTTCTGGCCTGCGGTCGGGATACCCAGTTCGGCACGGATCTGCGCCTCGCTCAGGCCTCGGAAACGGGCGTCGGAGAGGCCGGAGTGGGCGCGGGTCGGCATCCAGACCTTGTCGCTCTCGCTCAGTTGAGAGGCCGCGAAGACTTCCTTTCGCCGTTGGGCGCAGTCCAGTGCGAAGCCGTCGACACAATCCAGATCGCGTACAAGCGTGCCCAACACCGGGTCCTGTCCGGACAGCGGCACGTCTGCCCGCCATCGCTCGCCGATGGAATGATCGGTCTTGGCGGAGGTGCTGTCATCGGCGGTTCGGCGACCTGTGTCAGCCAGCGGCGCAGGGTCGGTCAGGGAGGGGGCGTCCGCGGGCTTCGTCGGCGGATCTTCCGCCTTATCCGAGCTGATGGGGACAGACGTTCGCCGTTCGACAGGAGGGTTGATCCTTGCCGTCTGAACGGGTGCGCGTTCAATCACCGTGACGGGCACGGACATCGGCTGTCCGAGCGGTCTTGGTCCGCGATAGGCCAGAAGCAAGCCGAACCCGACGACGTGCAACAGTATCGAGGCAAACAGTGCCAGACTGCCGCGACGGGCCGATATCCCAACATCCCCCATATGCGCTGCAATATCGTTCCGACCTTACGCGGGGCTTGAGCTTGCATGACAGTCTGGTCAGACCCCGCGCATCCGACGCCCTTGAGGCCGAGGCGGGCGCAGGGTAGGCGCGCGCATGTTTCGCCGACCCCGGATCATGGGTATTCTGAATGTGACGCCCGACAGCTTTTCCGATGGCGGGCAGCATGACGGCCTGGACACGGCGGTGCGGCAGGCCCGGCGCATGATCGACGACGGAGCGGACATCATCGACATTGGAGGCGAAAGCACGCGGCCCGGAGCGAAGACGGTTCCGTGGGAGGTCGAGCGAGACCGTGTCGTTCCCGTCATCCATGCGCTTCGCGACGCCACGCGGGACGACGACCCCGGCCCCGTCATCAGCATCGACACGCGCAAACCCGAAGTGGCCGAAGCCGCGGTGCTCGCGGGGGCAGACATCTGGAACGACGTTTCCGCGCTGACCTATTCGGACGACAGCCTGTCGCTTGCGGCCGAACTAGGATGCCCCGTCATTCTCATGCATGCGCAGGGGACGCCGGACATCATGCAGGCGAAGCCGGAATATGCCGATCCGGTGGACGAGGTTCTGACCTTCCTGCAGGATCGTATATCAGCGTGTGACGCGGCCGGCTTGGACAGAGGGGCTATTACGATCGATCCCGGTATCGGGTTCGGGAAACGGCTTTCGGACAATCTGGCGTTGTTGCGCGCCACGGACCGCTTCGCCGCACTCGCCCCGACGCTGATCGGCACATCGCGCAAGAGCTTCATCCAGACGATCGACGGCAGTCCGGTCGACAAGCGCCTCGCAGGATCGCTCAGCAGCGCACTCTACGCGGCCAGCCGGGGTGCGGACGTGTTGCGGGTACACGACGTGGCGGAAACGCTGCAAGCGCTACGGGTCTGGGAGACGATAGAAAATGAGTGATCTTGAACTGTTCAAACTTCAAGCTCAGAATAGATCAAAGTTTCAACAGATCTATGTCGATGAACATGACAGATATTCTGCTAAACACGAAGGGGAAGAGACCTCATTTCGAAAAGCATTCCTATTTATATTGATAGCAGCCTCTGGATTAGGTTTCGTCACTGCAACATCAGTATTTGCGGATAGTGGTGTCGCAATCCATATACGCAAACTAGCGATGTATAGTGCTCCCTGGTTTATAATTTCCTTAATTCTTTCATATATTACGATAGCTGCATACGTTAGCTATTCATCAAATGCAGCCAATTATCACTCTACTCAATCGGCTACAAAAAAACTCGCGGACTTCCGTAATGAAGTAATCATTTTTGGTGAGATTAGCAGCCGAATGAATATAGATGATGCTAATAGAGAAAAAATCACATCGTATGTAGCTGGAATGTTGGCTGACGCAGAGTTGGAGTTTCTTGCAAAAAAAGAGCTTGCGCAGAAACTTAGCAATCAAGTTTCGTTTTCTGAGAAGATTATGCTGCTGATGATTGCCATTTCATCAGCGTCATTTCTGACGGGTTTAGCGATCCCGACAGTGAGTGTTTTAATTTATGACTATATATAGCAATTACGGCCGCGTCCTCATCATCGCCGGCTCCGACTCCTCGGGAGGGGCCGGGATCCAGGCCGATATCAAGGCGTGTGCGGCCTTCGGGGCCTACTCCATGACGGCCGTGACGGCGGTCACGGTTCAGAATACGCAGGGCGTCAGCCAGGTCGACCTGATGGAACCGGAACTGATCCGCGCCCAGATCGACGCCTGTGTCGGCGACATCGGCGTGGACGTGGTGAAGATTGGCATGCTGGGTTCGGAAGAGATCATCCGCACCGTGCACGAGACCGTCGAGCCGCTCGACGCGCTGGTCGTTCTCGACCCTGTCATGGTGGCGACGAGTGGTGACCGGTTGCTGGAGGAGGGCGCGGTGGCGGCCCTCAAAGAGCTTTTGGTCCCGATTGCCGACCTCGTGACGCCCAACGTGCCGGAAGCGGCCCTGCTGACCAGGTTGGCCGTGGAAGACACGGACGATCTGTCGAAGGCGGGTCAGGCGCTGCTCGACATGGGCGCCTATGCCGCGCTGATGAAGGGTGGGCATCTGGACATGAAATCCGTGGTGGATGTGCTCGTGTCGGAGGACGGGGCCAGCGTGATGACGGGACCGCGCATCCATTCCCGCCACACTCACGGCACGGGCTGCACGCTGGCCAGCGCGACTGCAGCGGCTCTGGCGCTGGGTGCGCCCTTGGAAGAGGCCGTCTCGGCCGCGCGCGACTTCGTGTTCGAAGCGATTCGGACCGCGCCCAAGCTCGGCCAGGGACATGGCCCTCTTAATCACGGCCTGGCGTTGAAGGCCGGCTCCGAACAGCCGGGATCGGGGGGCGGGGACGGCCCAGATCCATCTGATCCGTCGAATCCGTTTGCAGCTCTGAAAGGTCTGGGCTCGCGCTCCGATTGAGGCCGATCCGGCTGACCATCACGCCGATGATAATGACGACGAAGGCGACGACCAGCTTCCAGGTGAAGGGTTCGCCGAGAAACCAGACGCCGAAGATCACGCTGATCACGGGCGGGAAGTAGTTGAGCCGCGCCATGGCGCTCGGCCCCGCCCGATCTATGAAGACGAGATAGAGGATCGTCGCCACACCCGTGGAGCCGAAGCCCAGCAGCAGGATCATAGTCAGTGCGGTAGCGTTCGGCACGTGTCCGCCCGGATCGTAGATCAGCGCAGAGGCCACACCCGCGATCGCGGCCGCAATCATCATGATGGCCGAACCCGTGGCGGCGGCCGTGGCAGGCGCGCGCTTGGCGGCGACGGTCGTGAAAGCATAGCAGAAGGCCGCACCCAGAATGATCAGCTGCGCGCCCCAATCGCCCGTGAGGCCCACACCGAACTCTTCCGGCATGAACAGAACCGCGACTCCCAGAAAGCCAATGAAAAAGCCCAGCACCTTGAAAGGCGTCAGCTTCTCCTCCGTGAAGAAGTGCGCCAGCAGGATGGTCAGCAGGGGCATGGCTCCGACGATGACCGCCGTGAGCCCGCTATCCACCGTCAGCTGGCCCTTCGCCATCAGCAGGAACGGAATGACGGCGCCGGTCAGGCCGAGGCCCGAATACCAGAGCCAGCGCGTGTCGGACAGCGCGGGAAGGCGCGCCCCCGTCGCGTAGGTGTAGGCGGTCAGGAAAAAGGCCGCGACGACAAGCCGCCATGCGGTCAGCCAGAACGGGCTGATGTGATCCACGGCCACGCCGACGAAGTTGAACGCGCTACCCCAGATCAGGATCAGCGCGGCCGACAGGGCCAGGAAAGCGGGGCGGGGGAGCGGGGTCGTCGTCACAAAGGCGCGCGTGGCACCGGACTTTCTGAGCGTCAATCTCGGAGCATGATTTCGGCGCTCTCATCGCGGGAGTGATTGCCCGTCTTGATCGGACCTGTCATCACCGACAAATGTTATCCCGCACATGCCTCGGCGGCCTTCTCGCCGCTATCCTGTCTTCTGCCGTCTACGCGACGGCTCCGGGTCCGGTCTCGCCCCTCGCGCCAAAAGCGTTGCTGGCCTACACGGGGGGATCGGACACAGTTCCGGGTCCGGCGATTGCCAAGAGCGAGTTGATCGCCGCGCTGGAGGGCGTGACCGCCCATGGGCTACGGCCTTCAGACTATCATCTCGACCTGATCCGGGAGCACGGCACGGAGGGTGAGATGGCGCTCTACGCCGTCGATGCCTGGATGAGCGCGGCGTCCCATGTCGCTTTCGGCAAGCTGACGCCGACCTCGGTCGAGCCGGACTGGACCGCAAAGGGCCGCCAGGCCGATCTCGCGGCGCATCTGCGTGACGCGCTGGCCAGCGGAACTCTCGCGACGAGCCTGGAACGTCTTGCCCCGCAACACGCGGCCTATCAAACCCTCAGGACCGATCTGGAGACACGGCTGCAGACCGTGCAGGAGCGTAACGCCACCCCCATCCCCGAAGGCCCAACCTTGCGGCTGAACGACCGGGGTGGGCGTGTCGAAGCGCTGCAAGCCCGGCTCGGCGTCGCGGTCACCGGTCTGTTCGACGTGGCGACCGAGGATGAGGCTATCCGCTTCCAGTCGCAAAGTGGTCTCTACGCCGATGGCCTCGTCGGTCCGGCCACGGTGCGGGCGCTGAACCGGGACGGGTCTCAGGCAATCGACCAGCTGAAGGTCAATCTCGAGCGCTGGCGCTGGCTGCCGGACGAGCTCGGGCGCCGCCATGTTCGCGTCAATATTGCGGACTTTTCCGTACAGGCTTGGGCAGGCGGGCAAATCGAGCGCATCCATGCCGGAATCGTCGGCCGCCGCTACCGGGAAACACCCGTCTTTTCCGACCGGATCAGCTATGTCGTGCTCAATCCGTGGTGGGAGACCCCGGCGAGCCTGGCCCGCCGGGACAAGCTGCCATCGTTCCAGAAGGATCCATCCTCGGTCCAGCGGCTGGGATTTCAGGTGCTCGACAGGAATGGAGGCGTCGTCAACGCCTCGACCATCGACTGGTCGGCGATCCCGGCCGGGACCATGCCCTACCGGATCCGGCAGGCCCCGGGACCGCTCAATGCGCTCGGCCAGGTCAAGATCATGTTTCCCAACAAGCACAATGTCTATCTTCACGACACGCCGACGCGCGGCCTCTTCGCGCAGCGTCAGCGGGCCTTCTCTTCGGGCTGCATCCGGACACAGGATTCGATCGACCTGACGGAATGGCTGCTGAGCGAGACGGAGGGCTGGGACCGATCCCGGATCGACGGTGTTCTGGAAACCAACCGGGAGACCCGGGTCAACCTGAAAGACGGCGTTCCTGTTCACATCCTCTACATGACCGCCGTGAGCGATCCGTCCGGCGTGCGCTTCGTGGACGACATCTACGACCGCGACGCCGCCGTCCTGGCCGGGCTGAACCGACGGTCGGCCTCGCGATGAAGCGCGTCACGGCTGGGGTCCTGCTCATCGGCGACGAGCTTCTGTCGGGCCGGACGCAGGATACAAACCTCAGGACGATTGCCGAATTCCTCGCCCCGCTCGGTGTTCAGGTCCGTGAAGCCCGGGTTCTGCCGGACGACGCGGACGTCATAACCCGCACCGTGCGCGCGTTCAGCGACGGTTTCGACTACGTCTTCACGACTGGCGGCATCGGGCCGACCCATGACGACATCACGGCGGATTGCATCGCGGCGGCGTTCGGTCTGGGCATTGCGGAACGCGAAGATGCACTCGACATGCTGCGGCATCGATATGGCGACGACGAACTCAACGCCCCCCGCCGTCGCATGGCCCGCGTACCGGACGGGGCGTCGCTGATCGACAATCCGGTCAGCCAGGCCCCGGGCTTCCAGACGCGCAATGTCTTCACCCTCGCCGGCGTGCCGCAGATCATGCGCGGCATGTTGGCCGACATCGGCCACCGGATCGAAGGCGGCGAGACCATCCACCAGATCACCGTGACATGCGAGGGTATCGGGGAAGGGGACGCGGCCGAGCCGCTCGCCGCCATCGAAGCGGCCCATCCCGGTGTCAGCCTCGGCAGCTATCCCTTCTTCAACGACGCGCTGCGTGGTGTCTCCTTCGTCGCACGGGGCGCCGACGAAGAGCAGCTGGCGCGTGTGAAAGCCGATCTAGACGCCCTTGTCGCAGCAATGACGGAGGGCTAGTCCGACGGCGTCGCGGGCGTGGTGGAATTGGTAGACACGACAGACTTAAAATCTGTTTTCCTCTTGGAAGTGCCGGTTCAAGTCCGGCCGCCCGCACCAGCCTTCACTTCCCTTTGGAAAGCTTTGGCTGGCAAGCCAGCTTCTTCTGTCGAGCTTGTCGCCAAGACAGGCGGCAGCGGTTATACTCGTGACATGAAAACCGAACGCTTCACCTTTCCCGGCGCGCTGGGCCACCCTTTGGCGGGGCGGCTCGATCTGCCGGAGGACGGGAACATCATCGATTATGTCGTGTTCGCGCACGGCTTCACGATCGGGAAGAACTTCAAGCCGCTCCAGGCCATTGCAAAGGCCCTCGTGGATGAAGGCTATGGTATGCTGCGGTTCGATTTCACGGGGCTGGGCGGATCGGGTGGCGATTTCTCCGACACGAATTTCTCTACCAACGTCGTGGAAATCCAGGCGGCGGCCAAATATCTGGAAGACAATTACGAGGCTCCGGGATTACTCGTCGGACACAGTTTCGGCGGAACGGCGGCTTTGAAGGCTGCGGAAGAGATGCCTTCCGTCACGGGCATCGCAACGATCGGGAGCCCGTGCAGCACGACCCATATCGTTCATAATTTCGCGGACAAGCTGGAGGAGATTGTGGAACGGGGTGAGGCGCAGGTCATGCTCGCGGGACGCCCCTTCGTCATAAAGGACCAGTTTCTCGATGACCTGAAGAAACACGATATCGCCGAAGGCGTGGGCGATCTGGACCGGGCGTTGCTCATCTTTCACTCGCCGCAGGACCGGGTGGTGCTGATCGACAATGCAAGTCACCTGTTCCGCTTCGCCAAACATCCGAAGAGTTTCGTCAGTCTGGACGGGGCGGACCATCTGCTTCTGAAGAACGACTGCGACGCAGACTATGTCGGCCGGGTGCTGGCGGCGTGGGCGCCGCGCTACGACCGGGGCAGCCCCGACAGGATGCCGACCAAGTCCTGATAGTCCGCGGGCGGCGGCGTCTCGAACGCCATCTCTTCCTTGGTCACGGGGTGGATAAAGCCCAACAGGCGTGCATGCAGAGCCTGACGCTTGAAGGCGGCGACGGCTTCCCGCACGGCGACGCCTTCCGGCGAGCGATCAGAGGCAAACGCCTTGTGGTTGCCGTAGAGCGGATCGCCCAGCAACGGGCAGCCGATATGCGCCATGTGCACACGAATCTGGTGCGTGCGGCCCGTTTCCAGACGGCATTCCAGCTCCGCCACGACAGGCGTGCCGACACTCCCGTTGCGCGCTTGTCCGAACCCTCTGAGTGTCTGGTAGTGCGTAACGGCGTGGCGGCCATGATCCGACGCTTCGAGATCATTGTCCGTCCCCCGGACGACGGCCTGTTTCTTGCGGTCATGGACCGACCGTGCGAGCCGCGTGGCAACCGTGCCGGCCCGAGGGTTGGGGCGGCCTCTTACGAGACACACATAGGCGCGCTCGATGCTGTGCTTGGCGAATTGCCTGGCCAGGCCGCGGTGCGCAACATCGGTCTTGGCGACAACCATGACACCGGACGTATCCTTGTCGAGCCGATGGACGATCCCCGGACGCATGACCCCGCCGATGCCGGACAGGCTGTCCGCGCAGTGGTGGAGCAGGGCATTGACCAGAGTGCCTGACCGCGACCCCGGTGCCGGATGCACGGTCAGTCCGGACGGCTTGTCGAGCACGATCAGCTGGTCATCCTCGTAGAGAATGGACAGGGGGATGTCTTCGGGCGTGGGCGTGTCGTCGACAGGCGGCGGGACGAAGACGGCATATTCGACGTCCGCCCGGATCTTGCCCGTGACCTTGCCGACAATGTCGCTATCCGCCCGGACCTGACCATCCTCGACCAGCGCCTTGATTCGCGCCCGGGATAGTTCCGTCCAACTGGACAGCCACTTGTCCAGACGGATGCCGGCGTCTTCAGGCGCGGCAGTACGGGTCTGCCATCGTCCGGCAGGATCGGATACGGTCATTGGAGGCTCGGTTTTCCTAGCCGGCCGTCAGGGCGGCGGCGCAGAGGAGGTAGGCGCGGCCACTGGCGGTGGACAGGGTCGCGATCTGCTGCAAACGGTCGGGCTGCGCGCTCAGATACTGGTCGAAATTGCGGCGGAAGCTTTCCGCGCGCAACCGGAATTCCAGATCGGCGGCGAGAACACCGCGCAGGTGGATCACGGGCGCGTTGAGTGCCGAAAAGAGCGCCTTGGACTGGGCGGCTTCACCGCCCGACTGTCGGGTGTCAACGGCCAGTTGGACCAGCGCGTCGTCCACGAGAGAGCTGGGTGCGAGCTGAACCTCGCACAGGCGGGCGACCACCTCGGACCCTTGAGCCGCGTCAGGCGCGGGTACGAAGGCGGGGCGCGACAGGGGGACGCCGGGACCGGGACGGTCGACGGGACGCGGTGCGGGCTGAACCTGGTCTCCCACAGGCTGCGTGGGAACGGAATCTTCCGCCTTCGAAGGCCGGATCTGGAGCTGTGTAGGCCATCCCTCCGCGTCGCCTTGCGGGATGGGCTCGATCGATCCCAGCATGTCCCGCCAGCGCCAGTCGCTAGGGGGCGCAGGCGCGTCCGTTCCGACCGGAGGGAAGGTCGTCCCCATATCCGGGGGACGGATCGGATCGATGGAAGGTGACGCCGGGATCATCCCCGGCCGGGTCACTATGTCCGGGTCGGCTTCGGCGACGAGATTCCGCGTCAGCGAAGGGCGCAAGTCTTCGAGGGCATCATCGGCTTCTTGCGACAGCTCCGGGATCGACAGATCATGCGGATCGGGTTCTGACGGCGCTTGAATATGAGCGATGCTCTTGGACGTCGGCTGGGATGTTTGGGCCGCTGCGGAAAACCCATTGTCGCGGCTTTCATCCATGCGGGACTGTAGGCTGCGGATCTCGCTTTCCATGATGGACAGTTCGCGGCGTGTCTGGGCGACGCTGTCGCTCACGCGGTCGGCAATGTCGGCGGTAAAGGCGCGAGACCGCCGGTCCGCACTGTCCAGCGTGCTGTCGATGTCCGAGAGCCGGGCGGTCAGCTGGTCCTGGACTTCGCGCGAATTGTCGATCAGGGCGGTCAGGCGCGCTTCCGTCATTTCGATCTGGGCGTCCACCGCGCTGAGCAGGTCGGATTGGCGATAGAGTGCGCGGTCCGTGTCGGTCTTCTCCGCCGACAGGCGAGAGAGCAAACCGTCCAGCTGCTGTGCCCGTGCCTCGAAGACGGTCTCCATCGCATCGGCTTGGGCCTTCAGATCGTTTGCGAGAGTGGCAAGGCGGGTTTCCGCCTCGGCAATGATTTGGCTGGCCTCCTGCGTGGTTCTGGCGATGGTGTCGCTTTGTCCGCTGGCGGCCTCGAGTGACTGCCCGAGCTTGGCGGAGGCTTCGGACAGGTGCGCGGCCGTGGTATCGGCAGCGTCTTTCAGGGCCTGGCTGCTGGCCCCGACAGTCTCGGACAGTCCCTGCAAGCCCGTATCCACTTCCGCACTCGTGGCGGCCATGGCGTCTCTCTGCGTCTTGGCGTTGCGCGCGATGGCGTCGGTCCGCTCCGTGATATTGCGGGCCATGGCATCGGTTTCGGTCGATTGGCGTTGCAAGACCGCGGACAGCGTCTCCATCTCCGACCGGGTCTGCGCCAGGCGGCTGTCCACGAGGGCAAGCTCGCGGCGAATCGAGGAAGACAGGCGCGCGACATCGTTGGCGACCGTTTCGTCGGCGCGTGTCAGCCGGTCCGCCAGAGCGGCAAGGCGAAGCGTCTCGGCGCGGCTCTCCCCAAAAGCCCGGAGGCTTGCCCAGAATGTGACGACGGCGATCATGGGAACGCTCGCGGCCAGGATCAGGGCCGCCAGACCGAGGGGCGTGAAGGTCTCGGCCGCGCCCAGATAGGCCACCACAAGCGCCGCAACGCTCAACCCGGTCAGGAGCGTGAACACCAGACCGGTCCAGCCAATGCCTGTCCGGGTCATGCTTGGCTCGGTAAACGCGGCGGCAGGCGCAACGGAAGCCATGTCGGAGAGTGACGGTCGCTCAACGGGCGTGGAGGGCTGAATCGGGCCGGGTTCGATGGTCTGGGGGTTGGAAGCCTCCGGCGCGTCGGACAGATCGTCGGCATCCTCGAAAGAGATGTCCAGCTCGCGGATCGGGCGGAACGTGGCAGAAGTGTCAGCCAACTCGTTGTCCTCTTTCTCGTATCCAATGGGCTCGACCAGCTGGACCATGGGGCGGAATTCCGGCTCCGGGGCGCGGGTCATGCGCCTCAGGGGAATGACGGCGTCGATGGCGTCAAGATTGCCTGGCATCGTGTCGGTGTCCTGCGGGTCGTCGTCGCCGGCAGGATCGATGGAAAGGATCTTCTTGGTGATGTCCGACACGGTCCCCTCGGCTTTGCGGCAATCCATGCCCCGGGAGTCGGGGCTATCACAGGCGCGACCGTTTCGGAAGCGCAACGCTGTGGGCGAACCCGCTCAGCCGACTGTGCCTACCGAAGACGTGCAGGGTTTCCGGGTCACCCAGAGCAGTCCGAGCACGATGCACAGCACCAAGATGACCGTAATGGCGTCAACCGACGGGTTCGGTGTCGCCTGCCAGATCGAGGGTGTGGGAAGAACGGAGTTTTCGTAGTTCACGAAGATGGCGGCGAACGTGTTGTTTCCCGCATGGACGCCGATGGCGGACTCCAGTCCGTCATCGATCAGGACCATCAGGCAGGCTGCGAAACCGAAGAAGAAATAGCCGCTCATCACGAGCGGCAGATTGCCCGCCTGCGCGCCGGCCAGCGCTTCGGGGTTGGACAGGTGCAGTGCCGTGAACAGGCCGCTGGTCAATACGAAGGCGACCCATTTGTTGCCTAACCAGTGAACCAGTCCCTTGTTCATGTAGCCGCGCACAACGATTTCCTCGGTCGCGCTCTGGATTGGCAGCAGAAGGATAGACACGATCGCAAAAGGCAGGAAACGCGACGCATCGAATATGAAGGCGGGAGCCTTGCCCGTCACGACCGAACTGACGATGCCGTAGCCCGCCAGAACGACCCACATGATGAGGAAGGATTGCGCGACGCGGCCCCAGCGGAAGGATGTCAGCGCGGTATGCAGAGCGGTCAGCGGCACTTTGTGGACGATTTTCCACCCCAGATACAGGCCGACCAGCGCAGCCGGGAAGGTCAGCAGCATCAACATGTAGGCGACGGGCGAAAGGCCGATCACGCTGAGCATCAACCGGTTGACCTCGCCGAGCTCTCCCATTCCGGCCATGTAGAAGCCGGCGCCCACGAACATCAGGACTGCGCCGCCCAGTCCGATGAAGCGCGAGATCTGTCCCGACTGTCCGAGATAGTGGACACCGTAGGCAACGGCCGCGACCAGCCATCCCAGCACCATGGCCGGAACGCCGAACCCCATGAAGGCGAGGTTCATCTCCGCGCCCATATTGCTCATGGCGACGTCCAGTTGCGCGGACGCCTCCGGGTCCAGTTCCACCAGCATCCCCATGAAGGGGGAGGTGAGGGCCAGTTGCCCGAACACCCAGGTCGAGATGGTCAGCCAGAGCACGGCAATCCAGTCGTCCCAGCGCACATGGCCGTTTTGACCGCGGTCGTAATAATTCATGAAGCTTTCCGCTCGATCTGTAACCGGGTCCGCCCGGATTCGAGATCCGTGCGCCCTCCAAGCTGAATGGGGCCGATCGTGCCGGAAACGCAAATAGATTTCGACCATCTCAACCGCTACGTCGCAGGCGATGTCGCGCTGACGCGGGAGATTTTCTCGCTCTTCACGCATCAGACGGAGATGTGGGGGCGCGGCCTGGACAGCGCATCGGACGACGAGGTTTGGGGATCCGTCACCCATTCCCTGAAAGGGTCCGCGCGGGCCGTCGGCGCGATGCGTCTGGCATCTTTGTGCGAGCAGGCGGAAGCGCTGGTGGGCGACCGGAACCGCCTTGGCGCTCGGGATGTGGCCGTTCAGAACATCGAGTTCGCCATCGGCGAGGTGAAGACCGAGATCCAGCGCTGGGAACATCGCCAGAGCCTGCGCGACCTCAGCGCCTGAACGAAAACACCGCCGCCCCGGTGAGGGAGCGGCGGCGTCACAGAGAGTTTGCGTGAACTCTGTTCGGTGCGGCCATTCCGACCGCTCCCGACCCTCATAGACGCCACCCCCTACCAAGCCGCTGAGAGACGCGGTTAAGGGCGCGTAAAACCGACCGGAAACGGCCATGGGGCCGCCCCAGTCCCGTCCAACTTGCCCGCCATGCCGCAAGAGCGCATGAGAGTGGCGCAGAACCGGGGAGTCGGCACATGGGCAATCGTCTTGTTTGGGGTCTTTTCGCGGCCATCGCGGTGCTGGCCGGACTGATCGGCTACGGCCTCGGTGTATCGGGCAAGAATGTAGCCGAGAGGCCGCAACAGTCCGTGCCCGTCCAAGCTGTCACCATCGACCCCGTGACACCGCTCCGGACGGAGCCCACGCCGCCCGCGGACGGCAGCCTCGGATATCTCGGCATGAGCGCGGTTCGCGAGGACGGCTCCACCGCCGTCTGCCTGCGCTTCACAGCCGCGCCCGATCCTGACCGCGTCGTGTCGGACAAGGCCTATGTCCGGGTCGAACCGGACGCGCCCTTTTCACTGCAGG
>JBARXH010000265.1:0-22342 GCA_049647245.1 Litorimonas sp. | reverse complement strand
TGCCCAATACCGAGAAAAAGGCGTTCGAAAAAGCCCGCGATGAAGCCAACGAGGCCGAACTTACCAGTTCGCCGGCTCTCAATGACGATGCGCAGACGGATAGTGGCGGCGCCGGTAAACAGACCCTGCCGGAAGGCAACCGCTTCGAGGGTGACTCCTGACATCCCTCTTGCGAGACTGCGCGAGAAGGGACGAAATCCGTACCGAAGCGTTGGATTCCAATCTACGGAATAATCTTGCAAGCCTGCCGGACGTCTAAGGCTACAGGCGATAGATTATGCCGAGATGCGTGGGCGAATAGGGCTTTTGTCCCAATAATCCCTGTAAAATCGTAATCGATGTTAAGGACACGTGCCGTGTCGCGCCGCAAGACGGTAGGGTGGGGAACCCGTCCCCGAAAGCGCACCATGAAGCAGCGTTCAAGCCTTCCGACCCGGATGCAAACCGTTCCGCGCGTTATCTTCGCCTCACCTTATGTGCTCGGTGATTTCAACCGCGCCCATGCTGCCGCGCTGTCGGCAACGCGCGGCGTTTTCAAGCTGGAACGGGGGCATCTCGGCCAAGCGATCGACCGGATCCTGGACAGCGACATTCCGCTGCTCCACCGCTTGGACCTGCTCCGCACATTGGCCCAGTCGGAAACCCGGCAGGGCGCCTACTGGGCGGAGATCTGGCCCCGGGTGAACGCGCATTTCCAGATTGAATTGGGCACGCACCTCCTGCTCCGGCCACCCCCTGTCAACCCGGCCATCGCCGCGCTGGTCGGCGGCCTGATCGCACGGAGCGCGCGGATGGACGTCATCTGCGACTGGTCGGCCTCGCTCCTGGACGTTTTGCGGGATGCCGTTCTGCCGGACGGTCGGGGCAAACACCCCTTCACGGCCATCGACCGGTCCTGCCTGGCGGAAGGGGGGCGCGGGTTGTGGATCGGCCAGTCGGGCCTGGGATCGGCGGAGGCGCGTCGGCGTGGCCATACCATCCTTTGCGTGAAGGCCTTGTTCCAGGAAGAAGATCTGGCCGAGGCGAACGCCTATCTCGATGCGTTCGGGCCCGTGCCCGGACGTCACGGCAGGCAAAGGACGCAGCGCGCGTCGGGCCAAACCCTGCGGCTTGTATAGATCCGATCGGTCCAGAGCTCCACAAGACACAAGCCACCGAAAATCCTTGCCCGGGGATAAGAAACGGGAACGGAGTCACCGCGGCGTGCGTTCGTCATTTGAAATAAACCATTTTAACGCCTCTCCGGCGTGTCCGGAAGGCGCAAACGGGCTAGACCTATGACTGCCGCAAACCAGAGCTATACAATCGACCCTGTCCTCGAACAGCTCCCGACCGCCCTCGTGGACGCGTTGCAGCTGTCCCGGCACAGGCGTTCCGACATCGCGCGCGGCCGCTCCATCATCGCGGAGGGGCAGTCCGTTCAGGCCGTGTTTCTGGTCTCCGAAGGATGGGCCGTCTCCAAGATGTCGATCGACACGGGCGACACGCAAATCCTCGACATTCTCGGCGCAGGCAGTTTTGCCGGTCTCTCGCAGCTCGACGATCCCGGACCGGGCGACTATTCCGCCGTCGCGTTGCAGGAGGTGAAGGCCTACCGCATCGAGGTTGAGCAGCTGAAGTCGATCTGTGCGTCGGACCAGGCCCTGTCGCTCTGGCTGGCGGAAACGCTCGCGCGCCAGACGCAGCATATGCAACGCCACCTGACCGCCTTGGGTCAGCTCCCCGCCCGTGGCCGCCTCGCTTTCGCCATGCTCCGCATTCTGGAAGTGTCGCAGCAATCCGGACGGAACATGACGCACAAGATCATCCGGCTGCCCATGACCCAGGAAGAGATCGGCAACATGCTCGGCCTGACGAACGTGTCGATTTCCAAGATGATGAGTGCCTTCCGCCGCGAGGGACTGATCGATTACGGTCGCAACCGCATTGTCGTCCACAATGTCGAGGCCCTGTCTGAAATCTGCGGCATGGACCCGGAAGAGATCGTGACCTACGAACCGGCGGAAACCCCGCCCAACAGCGTCACGTCTTTGAAGTCGGCGCAATCGGCACGGTAACGCGGATCTCCCGGCCTTCACCCACTTGAGGGGCGTCGATCGTCGCATCCATGTCAGAGAGAAGCCGGCGGATGACACGCAAGGTCAGGTCGCCCGACGCCAGCCAGTCGGCCGCAGACGGATCGCCGTGCCCGTCATCGTAGACGGATAGTTCCACTTGGTGACCTTCGTTCCGGAGCGTGACTTCCAGCTGACCTGAGTCCAGCCCTTCGAACGAGCGGCTCAGCGAGTCGTCCAGCAGTTCCGCCAGAACCACGCCCAAACGTACGGCGATGTCCAAGGGCACCACGGCGGGTTCTGTCGAGATGTTGACCCGGATGCCGGCTTGCGGCTTCTTGGCGACCAGCTTGGCCGCGATCTGGCTCAGATAGGCTCCTGCGTCGAGGAGCTCCCGGCGCAGGGACGACTCGTTGAGATTCTCATACAGCAGATCGAGGATTTCCAGCCGCCGCAGCAGGCTGATGAAATCGACCGTTCCGCCGCCGTCCTCGCCTTCCGCATGGAGGCGAGACAGTTCCATGACGACGGACAGGTGGATCTGGACCTGCTGGCGGACGAAGTCGACCGTCTGAAGCCTCAGGTCTTCATCCTCCGTGTCGGTACTGGAAAGCTCGCGCTGCACCCCGACATAATAGGCGACCTCTCCATCGGCATCCTTGATCGGCGTGATGACGAGATCGTTGACGAAGGTCGAGCCGTCCGCACGGTAGTTCAGGATGCGCTGGCGGACCCCTTCCTTGCGCGACAGGGCAATGGCGATGTTCTTGACCGCTTCCGGGTCCGTGTCCGGACCTTGGAGGAAGCGGCAGTTCCGCCCGACCACGAAACGGTGGGAGTAACCCGTCGTCAGCTCGAAGGCGCGGTTGACATAGATGATCGGAGTGTCAGGCCGGGTCGGGTCCGCCACGACGAAGGAGATCGACGTCGCGCTGAAGAAGCCCGTCATGTCGACACCGAGATCCGGCGGCTGACTGTCCAAGGTGATGTCCCGAGGACCCGTCACGATGCGAAGGGCCTATTCCGCCACGGAATTATGAAGCTGGTCGGACAGGGCGCGACCCAGCTCGCGCTCGAAGCGCTGCCGGTCCAGATTGGCGTACCTGTCATTATAGTCCCCGATCTTGCGAAGACGGGCTTCGTCCAGAATCTGGATAGAGGAGCGTGACAAACGCCGCAACAGCTTGTTCTCGATCAGCTTGTTGAATTGCCGCGAGACATGGACGGCGCTGAGGCCCAAGCAATCCGCGATGAATTTCTGCGACAGAGGCAGGTAGAGCTCGGACGGGTAGTCCGATTCCATGACCCGTCGGCGCGCGATCGCGTCGGACAGGAAGTAGGCGAGGCTCTCATACGCACCGAGACGCGCGACGGCCGTGATGCGGTCCAGCAGCTGGACGTTGGTGAGCATGTGCAGGCTGTAGAAGATGGCTGACAGGTGCGGGTTCCGGAACATCATCCGGCGCGCGGGCAGGAGCGGAGCCACGGCCAGCCGGCCACTGGATGCCGCGGAGACGGACATGGTAGAACGCGACCAGGACAGATGGTCCAGACCGATCACGTCGCCGGCATGATATACGTCATGAATCTGGCGCGATCCGTCGGGCAGGATGGCATAGGAATAGAACCACCCTTCCATGACCACGTAGAAGGTCGACTGGTCTTCGCCTTCCGCAAAGACGGACTCGCCGTCCTCGAAGGACTTCTCATGGCTGAACAGGTCGAGCAACATATCGGCTTCGGCCGGCGAGACGTCGGCGAAGTTCGAGATCTTTTTTATAAACGGATGCATAAAGGCTTGCGTTTCCAGTCCCCTTTGGAGAGCCCCGTCCATGACTCGTCCGATGAACGTCACTACTGGCTGAACTGGTATGGGCTGTCGTTATAATACGTTAAGACAGCGCATATGCTTGCAGTTATGTTTTGACGCACTTTAACTTCGGATAAAGTGGACTTTAATGGTTGAAATGTCCGTTAAAGCCAGAAAGTCGTAGCGTTTGCAGCGTGCCAACTACCCCATGCGGGCGATGGTTTCGTAGCGGTTCTTGAAACCGCTCATCTCCAGCAACCGCTCTTCGTCATGGACTTCGAAGATATGCCGGGCAGGGCGGGAGATGATCTTCTCGTCGACGAACCAGGACAGGGTGCGCGACACGTGGACCGCGCTCATGCCGATGCAGTCCGCGATCAGCCCCTGCCGCATGGGCAGGTTGAACACCATGGAACTGGCGCGGCGGCCATTGTGGAACTCGGACGTCACGCGCGTGCGGCTCATGATCTCCATGAGGAAGTGGGCCATGCGCGGCTTGGGCTCCAGCCGCGCGATGACCTGCATCCGGTCCATCAGAACGACCTGGTTCAGGTTGCTCATGGCGTAGAGGTAGGAGGACAGGCGGACATTGCGAGCCAGGAAGGACCGCATCTGTTCCGTGGAGATGTTGGCCAGACGGCAGTTGGTGATGGCATTGACGGAAAAGACGTTCTTCTTGAACATTAGGTCCTCGAAGCCGATCACGTCGCCTTCCTGGTAGATCTGGAACACCTGCCGACGGCCGTTGGGCATGACGGCGAAGGAGTAGGCCCACCCCGTCGCGACGATGAAGCATTTCAGCGGGTCGGTGACGTGGTCGACCAGGGCGCGGTTCCGCGCGACCGTCAGGTCCGTGTACGGGATGGACGACAAGGCCTGCAGGTCGTCGCGGGAGATGTCGGATAGGGCGGCCAGCTTGCGGAACGAGGCGGGTTCCACGAGAGTATTGGCGAGGCTTTGTCTTGTTGTGGCCATGTCAGTCTTCAACCGCCCGTTTCGCTCTCTCTTCATCGCGGCCAGCGATGTCCGTCCTGAGGCGAAACGGCCGTGTCCCATTTGGCGGGTCCAAGTGGAACCCTTGCCGTTGGGTCTCTCCCTATCATAAACGTCCCGAATACCGCTTAACTAATGTTAATCGCTATGCAATGGCCATGTGATTGCGGTTAAGTCCGTGAAATGATTTCTTTGCTTAGGATAAAAATTGTTCGGGATGTTGCTTGATTACAAGATTATCTTGGGGTCATCCCTCCGACCGTCCAGCCCAGAACTTCCAAAGGCATAGCTGCGGTTATTGTGGCTTTGACCAGCAGAGCGTAGTCATTCGACATCAGTGAAGTCGAAAGTGGCGACGATTGCTGATACGGGACTCGTCTTGGCCTTCCCCGTTCCCTTGCGAGTCCCAGAGTTGCGGACCTGGCGAAAGCTGGGTCCGCTTTCGTTTGTGGACGGAACGGTCGTGTTTTGCCTCCAGTCGTGAGTCTCGGGCACACTGCCGCAGTTTCGGAACGTTCTGCTCAGCCTTCCGTAACAAGACTCCTGACGGCCTCCGGTTGACTCGATGCCGGAACGAATTTTGCGAGGTGAAGCGATGACGGAGTGCCCCCACAATGCGGCTGCGACGGCCGGCCCGGCCTCGCTGCCCGATGTTGCCGAAGACCGGTTCAAAGATTTTGTCCAGGCCAGGGATTTCCCCTGTGTCGGGGCCAAGGCCGCCCTCGTGCGCGGCGCGCTGGAGACACGCACTCTGGGTGATCTTCAATCCAATGCGGACGATCTTGCGCTCTGGCTGGCCCTGTCGGATTTCGCCAAGCGCCTGGAGCCGGGCAGCATGGTCGTGCAGTCCTTCGTGGTCATCTTCCCCGACACGCCGCAACTCTCCGAAGTGGGTTTCGAACACGCACTCTGGAGCCGTCTGCAGGGCCTGCACTACATCGACACGCAAATGGGGCAGGGTTGGTCTAAGAACACCACCAACGATCCGGGCGAGAACAATTTCTCCTTGTCGATCGCGGGCGAGAGCTTCTTCGTCATCGGCTTGCACCCGGGCGCGTCACGTCCGGCCCGGCGCTTCGACCACGCCGCACTCGTCTTCAACAGCAATGCCCAGTTCGAAGCCCTGCGCGCGGATGGCCGCTACGACCAGATGAAACGCATCATCCGGGAGCGCGACGAAGCGCTGGCCGGATCGATCAACCCGATGCTCCGGGACTTCGGACAAGGATCGGAGGCCGCGCAATATAGCGGCCGCATGGTCGGCGATGACTGGTCCTGCCCCTTCAAGGCGCGCCGCGCCGTGACGCTGCCCGTCCGTCCGGACGCACAGGTCCTGTTTGAGGCGGCGGAGTGAGTGTGATCCGGATTCCGCCTCGCAGCGGAGCGTCTTTCGAGTTGCGAAAGGGCCAGCGCCTGCGGGTCACCGACCCGGAAGGGCAGCAAGTGTCCGATCTCGTGGCCTTCAACCTGCACGACCGGGAGGAGTTCATCTCCTCGGGCCGCTCCATCGACTATGCCTCCCGCATGTTCCTCACCACGGGAGACCTTCTCTATTCCAACCGCTCCAACCCCATGCTGGAAATAGGCCGCGACGATGTGGGGCGGCACGACTTCACGCTGACGCCGTGCTCGCGCGACACGTTCCGTATCCTCTATGACGACCACCCGATCGTGCCGGGCTGTCAGGGCAATCTGGAAACGGCCCTCGCGCCCTACGGGATCGGCCCGGACCGGGTGCCGATCGCCTTCAACGTCTTCATGTATGTGGATGTGGACTCCCAGTCCGGAGAGATCCGCGTCCTGCCACCCAAGAGCCGCGCCGGGGACTGCACGGAGTTCACGGCGAAGATGGACCTCGTCATCGCCCTGACGGCCTGCTCCGCCGGACAGAGCAACAATTTCAAGTACAAGCCGATCGACTACGAGATTCTGGATTAGGAGCTAGCCCGGCCGAATGATCCGGGGATGCCGTTGCACTGCGGCAACCCGGAATTCTGCCGACACGGGCAAGTGGTCGGAGTGCGGGACGTCCTCGACCTGCACGTCATGGTCCGAAGGGCCTTCGTCGGTCAGGATGTGGTCCAGCCCGTTGCGCGGTGCCCAGCTGGGATAGGTCTTGTGCCGGGCCGAGGTAAGGGGGCGCAGTCCCGTCATCTTGCGGAAGTGCGCCAGCGGCGCGGCCGTGGCGGCGCAGTTCATGTCCCCGCACACCACGGTGCGCGCCCGGCCATAGCGCGGCAGGTTCAGGTGATCGGCGAGGAACTCCAGCTGCTCCGTCTGGTCTTCGGGACCCAGAGACAGGTGCACGCAGGCCACGACGGTTGCGGGTTCCATGTCCAGTTCCACCACCAGCGCGCCACGCCCGCCGATCCGCCCAGGCAGTTTCAGATCCTCGCACGACTTGATCGGCACACGGGACAGGATGGCGTTACCATGGCGCGAAACGCCGCGCACGGCCCGGTTCTCCTGATAGACATGATGCGGGTGGCGGCTGGCCTGCCGCAACAGCTCGCCCTGGTTTTCGAAACCTGCCCGGCGGCCGCCGGGGTCGACCTCCTGCAGGCAGGCCACATCGAAACCGCTGACGAACTTGCCGATGGCGCGCAGGCGCTGCCGCTTGGCCTTCGTGCTCATCAGCTGGTGATGGGCGCGCGTCAGGTAATGGTGGGCGCGTTGCGTCCCGATACCCGCCTGGATGTTGTAGGACAGGATGGAGATCGTCTGGCTCATGTGTGTCTGTCAGCCTTCGCGATCTCAAGGGGCTTGGCGGATGCCGAGCAGCATTGCGGGCCCACCGCCAATAGGCAAGGAACCCCGCACGCGGCCAGCCGTTCCAATCCGGACCAGCTGCCATGGACGGGCATAGAGCCGCAAAACGGGCTGGGGGGAAGATTTATGCTGCCGACCAGCCCGCTCCTGCTCCTGTTGCACATCATTGTGACGCTGGTCCTCGCGCTTCTCATCATCCGCAGGCACCTCAGCGTGTCGACCACCCTGACCTGGATCATCCTCCTGGCGGTTCTGCCCGTTGCGGGTCCGGTGCTCTATGTGCTGTTCGGAAGCCAGTCGCTGGGCCGCAAGCGCCACAAGACCGGTGCGGCGATCCGCCAGTTCTACCAGCGCGATTTCGGCATCGGGAAGCGGCGCGTGGACCGCCGGGAACTGCCGGTTCACGATTATCTGCAGGAGCTGTCCTGGATGCTGTCGATCCAGACGGGCTTCTTCCCGGCGGGCGGCAACCGCTACCATCTCTACACCACCGCCCCGCCCTTGGTGGAGGCCATGGTAGCCGACATCGATGCCGCTCGGGACAGCGTCTATCTCGAATTCTACATCGTCGATCCGGAAGGGTTGATCGTCGATGTCATGGAGGCGCTGGAACGCGCGGCGCAGCGTGGTGTGGATGTGCGCCTGATGGTGGACGATTTCGGCGGGCGTCCGTTCTTCCGCTCCGACTGGGACGACCGGCTGACCGAGGCCGGGGTGGATGTCGTCCACTCCCTGTCGGTGAATCCGATCAAGGCCTTTTCCAAGCGCACGGACCTGCGCAACCACCGCAAGCTGATCGTGATCGACCAGGACATCGGCTATACGGGCAGCTTCAACCTGACCGATCCCGTCAAGTTCAAGCAGGGCGAAGGCTATGGCGAATGGGTCGACGTGATGTTGCGCCTCGAAGGCCACATCGTCTCGTCGCTCTCCTGCGTGTTCAACACGGACTACATCTTCGACAGCCAGGGCCTCGACTATTCCGACGAGGACCTCGCGGAGCTGAAGGACGACGGCGACATTTCCGCGAGCTTCCGCGACGGGGTGGTGATGCAGCTGGTCCCGTCGGGTCCGGAAATGCGGCGCTCCGTCATCCACGAGCTGATCACGGCCGCCATTTTCGGTGCGCGCGAATCCGTCACCATCGTCACGCCCTATTTCGTGCCGGACGAGACCATCCAGCTCGCTCTGGTCAACGCGGCCCACCGCGGTGTCTGCGTGCGTCTGATCGTGCCGCGGCGAGTGGATTCCATCATGGCCCGCCACGCAGGTGAATCCACCTTCGATTCGTTGATCGGTGCGGGAATAGAGATTCACCGCTTCACGGGCGGGATGCTCCATACCAAGCTGGTCCATGTGGACGACCAGATGACCCTGATCGGCACGGCCAATGTGGACATGCGCAGCTTCTACCTGAACCTCGAAATGACGCTGGCCGTCTACGACCCGGACTTCGCGCAGGAGGTCGGAACGCTGATCGAGGCCTATATCGCCGACTCCGAGATGCTCGATCCGCAAAGCTGGGAACGGCGCGGGCCGTTCCTCCGTTGGAAGGAGAACCTCCTCCGTCTCGCGAGCCCCCTGCTTTGACCCGACCCACCCAGCCCGTCGTCCTGACCAACCTGTCCTCCTCCTCGTCGGACGATATCTCCGGGCCGCTGACCTCCATGTTCGAACGCTACGGCTATGCCCGCCCTGAAGTGCTCATCGGCCCGTCGGAACGGATGGGCGAGATGATGGACGCCATGCGCGCCGCTCGGGGCGACCTGCTGGTTTCCTATGGCGGGGACGGCACGGCCGCCGCCGTTGCCTCCATTGCGCGCGACCAGGGCGTGCCCTTCATCGCTCTGCCGGGCGGCACGATGAACATGCTGATGCAGGGGCTCTACGGCTCGGCCCAGTGGGAGGACTGCCTGATGCGCGGCCTCGCCGTCGCGCAGGCCCGGCCCATGACGGCCGGCGTCGTGTCGGATGAAAGCGGACAGGAACACACGTTCCTTGTCGGTGCCATGTTCGGAAAGCCGACCCAGATGAGCGAAGCCCGCGAGGAGTTGCGGGAAGGCCGCGTCATGGAGGCTGCCAAGGGCGCGGTCGACGCGCTGAAGCAGACGGCCGAAGCCGACCCTCTCTTCTTCGCGCTCCAGGACGGCGATTATGACGGCCGACCGACAGAACTGGTGAACGTGACCTGCCCTTTCATGGACGGAGAAGCGCTGGATCCCGACGTGCTGGACCTGACCCTGTTCGACACGGTCACGGGAGGGGCGACCCTGTCGCTGGGCCTCGCGGCCATGCTGGGCAATCTGAAGCAGAGCCAGGAAGTCGAGTCCGTGCAAGCGGCCGAGTTCCGCTTGCGCGCAGATCGGCCCATCGCGGCCCTGCTGGACGGCGAGCCGCACACGTTCGAGGGCGAAGTCCGGGTGCGCCTCGACAAGGCCCGTGGCCAGGTACTGGCGCCTTGGCCCGCCATGAGCTTTCCCTCCGCCGCATCCTAGATATCAGGAGATACCCGCATGACCTCCATTCTGCATTTCGCGGACATCCACTTCGGGGTCGAGGACGAAGCCGCCCTGGCGAGTCTCTCCGCCACCATCGACAGGCTGGAGCCGGACGTGTCCGTCATTTCCGGAGACGTCACGCAGACGGGGTCTGAAGAAGAGTTCGAACGCGCCGCGCGCTGGATCGAGGGTCTGGCCGGACCCAAGGTGATCACCCCCGGCAATCACGATACGCCCATGTACGGCGTCATCGACCGGGTGTTAAAACCGTTCGACCGCTATGCCGACTATATAGATCCGCTGGACGCCGGCCGGTTCGAGGACAACAATGTCGTCATCTTGTCCATGAACACGGCCCGGGGCGTGCAGATGAAGCTCGACTGGTCGGTCGGCGTGGTCAATCTCGACGATCTGGACGCCAAGATCGCCGAGTTCGGCCGGAGCGACTGGCGGAAGATCAAGATGCTCAACGTCCACCATCCCTTCGTCTATCCGCCGGAAAGCCCGCTGCAGAAGGAAACCGATAACGGGCCTGAAGGGTTGAAACGGCTCGCGGACGGCAATTGCGACATGGTCCTGTCCGGCCACATCCACGTGCCCTTCGTGGTGGAACGCGAACCCGGCGGCAGCGAGCTGCTCAGCGTGTCTTCCGGGACGCTTTCTACCCGCCGCCGCGACAACAACCCCGCCTTCAATCATATCGAGGTGAGCGCCGACGAGGTCGTCATCACCATGGTGGAGTTTTCCGGCACGGAGTTCATCCGCTCGGAAAGCTTCCGCAAGACCCGCAGCGAGTTGTCTGCCTGGCGACGGGACGGATATGTGGACATGCGCAAGGACGCCAAGGTGGTGGCGACGCAGCCGCTAAACCCGGCCCCCTAGGTTTATGTCCCCGTTAGGGGTCTAGGGACCGCAACGTGGTCCGTCGCAAACCTGCGCCCCCGATCAAGCCGGGGGCAGGCTGAGAGCGCGCGTCCCGAAGGGGCGCGACGGGGACCTCTCCGTGCGAGCCCGGACTGGCTTGCCCTGTCCTATCCCATACTCCGCTCACCCCTGCGCACGGCGGGGGTCAAGCCCGATAATGCGCATCACCGCCCCGGCCAGCCCGCTCCCTAGATCCCAGCTTTCGCTTGGGATGAGCGGATGGAGTTCGGACGCCAAGGCCACGCAAACGGCAGGAGCCTCGCCCTCAAACGGAAAAAGCCGCCCCGGAAGGAGCGGCTTCATCTGTTCCGGGCTTGCGCCGGGAGGTTTCCGTCGCGCCCTTTGGGGCGCGTGTCCGTGCCGGACAGGATTTGCTACGCCGCGCTTCGCGCGCCTTGGACCCCTACCGGGGAAGCAAATCCATGGGCCAGACTTATGCAAAGCCCTTGAACTTGTCCTTGAACTTGGACACGCGGCCGCGGTCGCTGATGCGCGCCTCGCCGCCGGTCCAGGCCGGGTGCGTCTTGGGATCGATGTCGAGGGTCAGCGTGTCGCCTTCCTTGCCCCAGGTGGAGCGTGTTTCGTAGGTCGTGCCATCCACCATTTTCACGGTGATGGTGTGGTAGTCGGGATGTCCGTCTTTTTTCATGGGTCTTCTCTGTGTTGGGTACGGCTTTGCTTTGGCTGGTCCACCGCGAAGGCGGGCACATAGGGGCGAAGCGGGATTGGGTCAACCGAGCGCGTCAGGGCAGGGTTTGACGTTCTGCATGCCCTGCGCCCATGATGGGGGCATGGCCAAGAACATCGTGATTTGCCTCGACGGGACCGGCAACGAGATCGAGGAGAATATTTCCAACGTCCTGAAGCTCTATCGGTCGCTCAGAAAGAACCATGCTCAGAGGACATATTATTCCCAAGGTGTGGGAACGCTTGTGCGGGTTCGAGTCTGGTCCCGGGTTCGGCAGGCGCTGGTCGACAAATTGCTTGGCAAGATGACGGGTTTCGGATTGGACGACCGCGTGGTCGATGCCTACGGTTTCATCGTCGAGCACTATGAACCGGGAGACCGGATCTATATTTTCGGATATAGCCGTGGGGCCTACACAGCCCGCGTCCTGGCAGGAATGATCCATGCCGTTGGCCTTCTCCGACCCGATCAGGGCAACCTCGTGGGGGCAGCCTATGCGGCCTACCTCTCCGAGCCCGGCTATGCGGACATGCCTTCCAGGGAAAATGCAAATTCCGTGCGGTTCTCCGTCAGGGATGTCGAAAAGGAGGAAAGCAAAGCGCGCACGTTCCGCCGGGTTGTGCAGCCACGCACTGTTCCGGTACATTTCCTGGGCTTGTTCGACACAGTTGGATCGGTCTTCGCGCCGAGTTTCGGAAAGAAGACCCTACGACCTTTCACCAAGGATGCCTACCCGCACACCTTCCTCAATCCGAGTGTCCGGCAGGTTCTACAGGCGGTGTCAATCGATGAACGGCGTCAGATGTTTCCTGTCAGCCTGTGGCCAAATGAGCAGGTCTTCCAATCGAATCCCTATGATCCCGACCCTGTGGCCCAATCGCTCGAAGAGGTCTGGTTTGCAGGCGGTCACGGAGACATTGGTGGCGGCAATCCCAGACCCGATAGCGGCCTGTCGCAAATCCCATTGATCTGGATGGCGCGCAACGCGCGACGCTCTGGCCTGAAACTCCATGATCGGACGTTTCGCTATGTCAGCGGCCAGCAGCCTTATTCCTCAACGACCCGGTATCTTTATCCGGCACCAGACCCGGCAGCGAAGCTGCATCGGGCATCGTGGTGGCAATGGTTCTATTTCGAGATCGATCTCTTCCGGTCTCGCAAGGTGAAACGAACGGCCAAGGACCGGCGTTTCTGGCACTTTCCCCTGTTCCAGGCGCGTCCGATTCCGGAGGGCGTGAGTTTGCATGGAAGCGTTGTCGAACGGATGAGCCTCTTGGAGAGCTACAGGCCGCCCAACCTTCCCAAAGATTATACGGTCGTCGAAACGCCTGACGCGCCCTAGTTCACCCGCTCCTTCAGCATGGGAAAGATCGTCTCGTTCGCGGTGATGATGTCGCCCGTGTCCAGCGGGTCGCCGCCGGACAGGCTTTCCACCCGCAGGCCCGCTTCGCGCGCGATGACGAGGCCGGCGGCGACGTCCCATGGGGCGAGGCCGCGTTCCCAGAAGCCGTCATAACGCCCGGCCGCCGTCCAGGCGAGGTCGAGGCTGGCCGCGCCAAACCGGCGCACGCCCGCGCTGGTGCCCATCACCTGATGCAGTTCCTTGAGGAATTTGGCATGGCCCGGTCGGCCCTTGAACGGCACGCCGGTCGCGAAGATGCAGCCCGAAAAGTCCGTGCGTTGCGAGACGCGCAGCTTGCGGTCGCCGCCGCCGCGCGTGCCGTCATTGATGTAGGCTCCGCGCCCCTTTTCGGCGAACCACATGTCGTCCGTGACGGGATTGTAGACCAGTCCTGCAACCAGTTCGCGCGGGTTGCCGTCGATTTCGCGCTCCAGCGCGATGGAGATGGCGAAGTGCGGGATGCCGTGCAGGAAGTTGGTGGTGCCGTCGAGCGGATCGACAATGAAGCGGTGGGACTTGTCCGAGCCTTCGATCTCGCCCGCTTCCTCCATCAGGAAGCCGTAGCCGGGGCGGGCGCGGGACAGTTCCTCGTGGATGGTGCGTTCTGCCTTCCTGTCGGCGCGCGAGACGAAGTCCGCAGGTCCCTTGCGCGAAACCTGCAATGTTTCGACTTCGCCGAAATCGCGCAACAGGCCGCGCGACGCCTTGCGCGCCGCTGCCTGCATGATGCCCATGATGGCCGACATTCCGCTCATCGCAATTCTCTTCTCTCAATGGGGTGAAGCGGCGCGCCCTTAGCAGGTCGGGCGGTCAGTGCGAGGGGGCAGCGCACTATTTCTTTTTGTAGCCCAGCCATCCGCCCGCAAATCCGCCGAGCGGCGCGAGCAGCAGCAGCAGCATGTTGCCCATGAACCCCGCTTCGGGATCGCGGAAGAACAGGAAGACGAACAAGGCAAGGATCAACCCGCCGACCGCGCCCGCCAGCGCCGTTTTCACCCGGTCGCTCATCCCAGCAGCTTGGGCAGGGCGAGACGCACGGCCACGGCGACCACAAGTCCCGCAACCGCCGCCCAGAGCCGCTCCACCCCGAACCCGTATTCGAGACCGAAAGCGACGGCGGCGAGGATGAGGATCGGGATCAGGCGCAGGATGGCAAGCCGGCGGCCGAGGTTCTGGCTCATGGGTCGCGTCCTTCCAGACTGTGCTCAGGGCGTCCCTTCCCCGCCCATGGGGTCTCGGCGGTCATCCTAAAGGCTGAGCCATGGGCTCCGCCGACATTCTAGTCGCTTGCGCGGGTCACGTAGCTGCCGTCTTCCGTGTTGATCACCAGCCGCTCGCCTGTGCCGACGAAAGGCGGAACGGATGTGCGTACGCCGTTGGTCAAGATGGCGGGCTTGAAGGAATTGGCCGCCGTCTGGCCCTTCACGACAGGCTCGGTCTCCGCAACTTCCAGCGTGACCTGGTCGGGCAGGGAGACGCTGATCGGCTTGTCCTCGTAGAATTCCACCTCCACGGCCATGCCGTCGGACAGGTAGACGGCCCGGTCGCCGATGAATTCGCGTTCCAGCATGATCTGCTCGTAGGTCTCCGAGTTCATGAAAACGGCCATCTCGCCTTCGTCATAGAGATAGGTGTGGGGCTTCTGGTCGAGGCGAACGCGCTCCACCGTTTCCGAAGCGCGGAAACGTTCGTTCAGCTTGCGCCCGTCCATGAGGTTCTTCAGCTCCACCTGGTTGAAGGCGCCGCCCTTTCCGGGCTTCACGTGCGAACATTTCACCGCGACCCAGAGCGTGTCCTGGTGCTTGATGATGTTGCCGGGCTTGATCTCGTTGCCGTTCATTTTCATGGGGCGGGGGTCCTGGGTTCGAAAGAGGGGTCGTTCGGGCGCGCGACTATCAGAGCGGGTGCGGCCCGTCCATTGCCGGGTCGCCCGTCCCCTTTTCGCATGACCCTCCTGCATTGAGTTCTGCGGCTGTCCGCTCTAAAGCCGCGCCGCATCTTCCCTTGGAGTTTCCCCATGTCCGACATGTACGACGTCATCATCATCGGCGGCGGTCCCGGCGGCTACAATTGCGCCATCCGCTGCGGCCAGCTGGGCCTGAAGGTGGCCTGCGTGGAAACGCGCAAGACGCTGGGCGGCACCTGCCTGAATGTCGGCTGCATCCCGTCCAAGTCGCTGCTCCACGCGACCGAGCTCTATGAGACGGCCGAGGACGAGTTCGAGGCGATGGGCATGAGCGCGCAAGTCTCCGCCGACGTGCCGAAAATGATCGAGGCCAAGAACAAGGTCGTGGGCGGGCTGACGCAGGGCATCGAGTATCTGTTCAAGAAGAACAAGGTCGACCGGATCGAAGGCTTCGGCAAGATCGTCGGAAAAGGCAGAGTCGAAGTGGATGGGAAGACCTACGAGACGAAGAACATCGTCATCGCCACGGGCTCCGAAGTCGCCTCGCTGCCTTTCATCGAGATCGATGAGAAGAAGATCGTCTCCTCTACCGGTGCGCTGGACCTGCAGGAGGTCCCGAAGACGATGATCGTCATCGGCGGCGGCGTGATCGGGCTGGAACTGGGCTCCGTCTGGCGCCGTCTGGGCGCGGAAGTCACCGTGATCGAATATCTCGACCAGATCCTGCCCGGCATGGACATGGAAGTCCGCAAGACCAGCGCGCGCATCTTCAAGAAGCAGGGCATGAAATTCGAACTGGGCCGCAAGGTCACGGCCGTGGACGGGTCCGGCAAGGCCGTGAAGATCGAGTCCGAAGCGGCCAAGGGCGGCAAGGAGAAGAGTTTCGAGGCGGATGTGGTGCTCGTCGCCATCGGCCGGAAGCCCTACACGGACGGGCTGGGCCTGGAGAGTGTCGGCGTGGCGACGACCGACCGTGGCTTCGTGAAGACGGACGGTCACTGGAAAGCGGCGGACGGAATCTACGCGCTCGGCGACGTGATCGAAGGCCCGATGCTGGCCCACAAGGCCGAGGAAGAGGGCGTGGCCGTGGCGGAAACCATCGCCGGCCAGTCGGGCCACGTGAATTACGGCATCATTCCGGGCGTGGTCTACACCTTCCCCGAGATCGCCAATGTCGGCAAGACGGAAGAAGAGCTGAAGGAAGAAGGCGTGCCCTACAAGGTCGGAAAATTCCCGCTGACCGCCAACAGCCGCGCGCGCTGCAACCATGAAACGGACGGCTTCGCCAAGATCATCGCCCACGCCGAAACGGACGAAATCCTCGGCGGGCACATCATCGCGCCGGGCGCGGGCGACATGATCCACGAGGTCTGCCTCGGCATGGAGTTCAAGGCCGCCAGCGCCGACATCGCCCGCACCTGCCATGCCCACCCGACCCTGAGCGAATCCGTTCGCCAGGCCGCGATGGACGTGGAAGGCTGGGCAATGCAGATGTGATTTTGCGAAACGGCGCCCGGAAAATAGTCCGGGGGACTATTTTTAGCCGTTTCACGAAATCATGGAGACAATCGCTTTTGCGATTGCCGATCGACTGACCCCTGCAATGTCGATGCAGGGTTCGCCAACACTGGGTTAGCACATGTCAGACCGCGTCATCATCGTCACCGGCTCCGCCAAGGGGATCGGCCTTGCCTGCGCGCAGCGCCTCGTCGAGGACGGCCACCGTGTCGTGCTAACCGACATGGATACGGACGCCGGTTTCAAGGCGGCCAAGGATCTCGCGGCCGACAGTGAGCGCGCGGTCTTCATCGAGGCCGACGTCTCCGATCCGCTCAAGGTCCACAACCTGATCGCAGAGACGCTTTCCTCCTTCGGGCGGATCGACGGCTTGGTGAACAATGCTGCCATCGCCATGAAGGGCGGCTCGCTCGACATGAGCATCGAGGATTTCGACCGCAACATCGCCGTGAACCTGCGCGGACCGTTCCTGGTCAGCCGTGCCGTGGCGCAGCATATGGTCAAGGAAATCGAGGACCGTGACGACCGCTCCCGCCTCAACGAGCGGCCCTATGCCATCGTGAACATGTCGAGCATTAACGACACGGTCGCGATCCCCGACTATCTGGCCTACACAGTCTCAAAGGGTGGGCTGCGCCAGATGACGCGCGCCATGGCGATCGAGCTGGCCCCCTACGGCATCCGCGTGAATGCCGTCGGCCCCGGCTCCATCAAAACGGAAATGCTCGCCAAGGTGAACTCCGATCCGGCCGCCATGAACAAGATCCTGTCCCGCACCCCCATGGGCCGCCCCGGCCTGCCCGACGAGATCGCCGCCGTGACGGCGTGGCTGCTGTCCGAAGAAAGCAGCTACGTCACGGGGCAGTGCATCTATGCGGACGGGGGGCGGTTGGCGCTGAACTACACGATGCCGACCGACAAAGCCGAAGGCTAGCTTCAGAAATCGCCCTACACGGCAGGGCAGCGCACGCAGCGAAGCGAGCACGGGATTCTGACGTGTCGTGTACCGAGCGGCAGCGAGAACATGCTCGCGCTAACTTCAATCCGCGCCTGCAAACAATCTGGTCCTGCCAACGCAAAGCGCCGAGGCATGACCTCGGCGTCTTGATCTAAACAAAACTGGTTTTCGCTGCCGCTCACCGCGGCTTTGCAGCTGCGGGGACGCGCTGGAACACTGTGCTCGCTTTGCTGCGCGCGCCGCCCCATCGCGTGTGGGCACGCGCAGTCGCCAGGTTACAGGGTTGTCCTAGTTCGACGGCTTGAACAGGTTCTCCAGCGTCAGGTCCGCCTTTGACGTTTCCTCTTCAGGTTCCGGAGCCGGGGCAGGCTTGAGGGCCTCTCCGCCTTCGACGGCATTCTTCGCGTCTTCCTTCGCCTTCTTCTCGGCCGCGATCTTCACGGCGGCATCGAGGGCGACCTGGCTGGTGAGGCCGAGGCTGACCGGGTCCTGGGGCTGGATGGTGTTGATCTTCCAGTGGGTCCGCTCGCGGATCGACTTGATGGTCGGCTTGGTCGTGCCGATCAGCTTGCTGATCTGGGCGTCGCTCATTTCGGGGTGGTTGCGCACCAGCCAGGCAATGGCGTCGGGTCTGTCCTGGCGGCGCGACAGCGGCGTGTAGCGCGGGCCGCGCTTCTTGGGCTTGGGCAACTCGTCCGCGTCGAACGTGTTGGGCTTCATGGCGTAGTTGGGATCTTTCTCCGCCTTCTCGATCTCCTCGCGGGACACCTGGCCATTGGCGATCGGGTCCGCGCCGCGGATGCCCATGCCGACATCGCCATCGGCGATGCCTTCGACTTCGAGAATGTGAAGGCCGCAGAACTCGCTGATCTGCTTGAAGCTCATGGCCGTGTTGTCGATCAGCCAGACGGCCGTCGCTTTGGGCATCAGGATCTGTGTCATTCTCTGGGTCTCTCCTTGCTCACGAGAGGCCTGTCTGGACGATCCCGTGGCCTTCGCCATCCGGGCAAAGAAAAACCCCGCTCACTGCGGGGTCGGGATGCCGGGTCGGCCTCTACGCCTTGTCGACAAATTTGTAACTAGGCGTTTATAGCTGCCTTGGCAAGAGACGAGACCTGCCGTCGCGAAAGGACACGCCATGGACGACGACGCGCCCACGCCGGACGAGCCCGCGACCTACCGGATCGGGGAGGGGCTCTATGGTCTGTCGCTCCACGAGCTGGAGGCGCGCATTGCCGCCTATGGCGCCGAGATTGCCCGCCTCGAGGCCGAAAAGGAGAAAAAAAGCCGCGAAAGGCTTGCCGCCGATCAGCTCTTCTCTAAGAATTAACCATAAAATAGCCGTTCGGCGACGGTGTGACGGTCAAGTGGCGCGTGGCTTGCAAACCGCCCTCACAAGACTACAGCATACAAGACGGACGACCCATGACCGCTACACGAAAGCTAGCCGTGCCTACACCGCGCGATCCCATGACCATTCAGGCCGAGGACCGGCTTCTGCAGTTCACCCGTTCCGAACTGTTCGCCCGGACCTTCCGCGAAGGCATGGACATGGTGGAGGAAACGGCGGCCTATCTGGACGGGCCGGGCCGGGAGGACTCCAAGCGTCTGCAACGCGACGATGCGCTGACCTACGCCTCGCAAAGCATGCGTCTGACGACGCGCCTGATGCAGGTGGCCAGCTGGCTCCTCGTCCAGCGCGCGCTCAAAGAAGGGGACATGACCCTGGCCGAGGCCCGCGCCGACAAATACCGCCTGGTTCCGGAAGAGCGTCCCGAAGGCGAACTGAGCTTCGCCGCCCTGGCCCGCGACGCCGGCGGTCTGCCTGCTCGGCTTCTGGATCTGTCGGCCCGGTCGCACTCCATCTATGAGCGCATCATGCGACTCGACCGTTCGCTCTACGGCACCATCGCCGCACAAAGCGGCAATACCGTCGCCGACCAGATCAACCGCCTGGAAGTGGCGTTCGGTCGCACGGGCGGCTGACACACGACAGGGCCGGACCCTTGCCTTGCAGGGTTAACGGGAGCTGAGCGGCCCGCTAACCCCCCCTTCACCCCGATCCGCTAGAACCCGCCCCGAATGCAGACGGTCCATCTCCCACTTTGGGACAGGCCGGGAAACGGGGCGTGGTGAAACAGGCAACGACAGAGGCGGCGGTCCCGGACTGGGCGGATGAAACGCCGGTCAAGCTCAGCGAAGCGGACATGCTTGTCCCGCCGGCGTTGCCGCGAAGCACGCGGCCCATCAGCCCCAAGCTGGACGGGCGCGGCCATCCGGTCGACTGGCGCATCAATACGCGACACTATGATTTCATCGGGGCGGTCTTCGACCCGCTGACACCGCTGCAGACGCTGCAACGCGCCAAGTGGATGACCACGGGCCACGCCTTCCGATACATCGTCACGCCCAATGTGGACCATCTCGTCCGGCTGTCACGCGAACCCGAACTCTACACGCCGCTCTACGAGGCGTCCTGGCTATCCGTCTGCGACTCGCGCATTCTGGAAGCCATGGCGAAACTCTCCGGGCTGCCGCTCTCAGCCGTACCGGGGTCCGACCTGTCGCAGCAGCTGTTCGACAATGTCATCACGGCGGACGATCCCATCACCGTGATCGGGGCGGATGCGGAGATTGTGGCGATCGTCAAGGACCGATACGGTCTGAGCACGGTCCATCACCACGAGCCGCCCATGGGTCTGCGGCACAAACCCGACGCGGTTGCAGAATGTGCGCGCTTCGTGGCCGAACATCCGTCCCGCTACGTCTTCATCTGCGTCGGGAGCCCGCAACAGGAGATGGTGGCCAAGGCTTGCCTGGACCGAGGCGACTGCGTCGGATTGGGACTCTGCGTCGGGGCCTCGCTCGATTTCATCGGCGGACGGGTCGCGCGCGCGCCGCGCTGGATGCAGAGCCTGCGTCTCGAATGGCTGCACCGCCTGGCGTCCGAACCCAGACGTCTGTGGAAGCGCTACCTGGTCAAAGGCCCCACCATCTTCTGGCTCTGGGCCAAATGGTCGGTGCGCAAGCGGAGCTAGCCGGCCCTATTCGCCGAGCGCCTTGATCAGGGCCGACGCGACCGCGTCGAACCCGCTCCTTGCGGCCCGCATCTCCAGGCTCAACGGCAGGCTGCCCAGTTTCGGCACATCCAGCTCCAGCTGGCCGTCCCCGAAGATATGGTGCTGCGCCCCGCAATCGGGGCAGGTGAAGACCGCCATGTTCTCGATCCAGCCGATCACGGGAATGTCGACCTTTCCGAACATGGCGACGCCCTTGCGGGCATCCAGAAGCGCGAGATCCTGCGGCGTGGTGACGATGACGGCACCGTCCGGCTCAACGTCCTGAGCGAGTCCCAGCTGCGGGTCGCCCGTGCCCGGCGGCATGTCGATCAGCAACACATCCAGCGCGCCCCAATCCGTGTCCCACAACATTCGTGCGATCGCGCCCTGAACCATGGGGCCGCGCCAGACCACGGGATCGTCGCTGCCCGTCAGAAGTCCGATGGAGACCGTCTTCACCCCGTCCGCTTCGCCCGGCCCGATCAGGCGCCGGTCTTCCACCATGCGCGACTCCAGCCGTCCCGACAGACCCAGCAGGGTCGGCACGCTGGGCCCGTGCACGTCGGCATCTAGGACTCCGACCTTGTAGCCTCGGGCGGCAAGCGCGCGCGCCACGCCGACCGTGACGGTGGATTTGCCGACTCCGCCTTTGGCGGAGCTGATGGCGAGGGTCTTCGCGACCCGTGTATCGCCCTGATAGCCGTCGGGCCGCTTGTTGGGGTGGGGGTTGCGGTCCGCGCGCCGGGACTGGGTGGCGGAGAGTTGCGGTGAGGGCTTGTGCGTCGTCAGCAGCACGGCCGCCTGATCCACGCCTGGCAGGCCGTTAAGAGCCGCTTCGGCAGCATCGCGCAGCGCCAGCCCCTGGGCTTGCGTCGTCTTCGGCGGCAGGGCGAGGATCACGCGCAGGCGTCCCGCCTCGTAGCTCAGGTCCGACAACCGGCCTGCCGCCACGATGTCGTGCGTTCCCGTCATGTCCGACACGGTCGCAAGCGCGCGCAAGGCGGCGGCTTCAGAGTAGGGGGCCGTGCTCATGTCTCGGATCCGCATTCCATACGGACCGACCCGTCCGGGCTCAGTCCGATCATCACGCCGGTCGCGCTGCCCACGACGAGCTGTCCGTCCTCGCCCCGGCCAAGAGCGCTCAGCGTGCCTGGCAGGCCCGCCGTGACGGTCAGGGCCAAGGCGTCCGCCACGATCAGCCCGTCTTGCGCCTCCAGCACCGCCCAGACGCCGCCATCCAGCCGGTCGGGATCGCGGCGTTGCAGGCTCAGGACGGACGCATCGCTCAGAAGCGTGGGCTCGCCCGTGGTTCCGTCATAGCGCACCAGGCCTCCCGGATAGCCTGCCAGCCAGCCATCCCGCACGGCGACGGCACTGCGCAGCGCGCCCCGGTCGGTGACCTTGGCCTCGAGGCGATAGGGTGCGCCGGGACGGAAGGCGCCGTAAGCGTCGGGTCGGGCCACGTCAGCTTCGAAGAAGGGCATTTCGCGGCGCTGGGCGTCCGCGTCCACAGCGCGGATGTTCGTGCAACGACCCGGCAGGGCGAGGGTGGAAGTCTGGGTGTTCGGTGCCGGGGCCTGCGGCGGGCGGGGCTTCAGTCGCAGGGAGAGCGCTTCGTGCGTGCGCTTGGCCAAGGCCCCGGCTGGCCCGCCACGCGCGGCCACCGCTTCCAGAGGGGCAAGCGCCGACGCGTTGCGGCTGAGCGCCAGGAGGTCGGCGGCATGACCCGCCTTATCCGGCAACGCCTCGTCCCTGTCCCCGCC
>JBARXH010000264.1:0-15399 GCA_049647245.1 Litorimonas sp. | reverse complement strand
GTTTGGGGGGTTTTCCGCCAAGGGGCTGAGAACGCTGCGGTCCTTAAGTGTGTTCGCGAGGATTAATCATAGCCCGCCCATCCCAACGGTGCGGCGCGATCCGCACAGGCTCGCGGCCATCTTCGCTGCGCTCGAAACGCCATTTTCGCCACTGGCGAAAATCCGCATGCGGCGACCGCTCTCGCGCCCGCAACCGGGGACGCAAATCTAGAGGGCTAGGACAGAGCTAGAACGGGATCTCGTCATCCAGATCGAAATCCTGCTTCGGGCCGTCCATGTTGGCGGCCGAGCGGGAGCCGCCGCCCTGGCTGTAGCCGCCACCGCCGCCCATGCGGTCCTGATTGTAGCCACCGCCACCGCCGCCGCCGCCATAGTTGCCGCCGCCTCCGCCGGAATTGCGCGAATCGAGCATGGTGAGATTGCTGTTGGGGCCAGCGACCTTGACCTTGGTGGTGTAGCGGTCGTTGCCGTCACGGTCCTGCCACTTCTCCGTGGTCAGCTGCCCTTCGATATACAGCTTCGACCCCTTGTTGATGTAGCGTTCGACCACACCGACCAAGCCTTCGCCAAAGACTTCCACCGTGTGCCATTCCGTCTTTTCGCGGCGCTCGCCGCTTTGACGGTCTTTCCACGTCTCGCTCGTCGCCATGCGGAGCTTGGCGACCTTGCCGCCATTGCCGAAGGTGCGGACTTCCGGGTCGGCGCCGAGATTGCCGACGAGGATGACCTTGTTCACTGAACCTGCCATGATCTTCTCCTGATAGTGCGCAACATCCAAGGCGTTGCGGGCGGGTTGATGCGCGTCTCTTGGCCTGTCGGCGCGGCGCGGTCACTGTGGACAGGAACCGTATCTGTGGACCGCATTGCATTTTCGCCCTCCTGTCCCATTTGAGACCGTATAGAAGGGTGGACGGACCTGCTGCAGCCACGGACTTGCCGCGACTCGGGACTTCGAGTAGCGCGAATGTTCCTTATCTGTTCTCACGGAATTGTCCAGCTTTGGAGCCAGTCCTCACGCTGCGGGTTAGTCGTCTATGGCCATGCTGAAAAACATCCAGGTTCGCGGCGCGCGCGAGCATAATCTCAAGGATGTCGACGTCGACATGCCCCGGGACAAGCTGGTGGTGATCACCGGCCTGTCCGGATCCGGCAAGTCGTCCCTCGCCTTCGACACGATCTATGCGGAAGGCCAGCGCCGCTATGTGGAAAGCCTGTCGGCCTATGCCCGCCAGTTCCTGGAGCTGCAGGGCAAGCCGGACGTGGACTCCATCGAAGGCCTGTCGCCGGCCATCTCCATCGAGCAGAAGACCACCAGCCGGAATCCGCGCTCCACCGTCGGCACCGTGACGGAAATCTACGACTATATGCGCCTGCTCTGGGCGCGGGTCGGCGTTCCCTACTCGCCTGCCACGGGATTGCCGATCGAAAGCCAGACCGTCAGCCAGATGGTGGATCTCATCATGGCCATGCCGGAAGGCACCAAGCTCTACCTGCTCGCGCCGGTCGTGCGGAACCGCAAGGGCGAGTTCCGCAAGGAGATCGCGGAGTGGATGAAGGCGGGTTACCAACGCGCCAAGATCAATGGCGAACTCGTCCGGTTGGAAGAGGCCCCGGACCTCGACAAGAAGTTCAAGCAGGACATCGACGTGGTCGTGGACAGGGTCGTGGTACGCGAAGGCGTGGAGTCGCGCCTGGCCGACAGTCTGGAACAGGCACTGCGTCTGGCCGACGGGCTGGCCGTGGCGGAGCAGGCCGACGACCCAGACGCGCGCCTCCTCTTTTCCGAGAAGTTCGCCTGCCCCGTTTCAGGCTTCACCCTGGCCGAAATCGAGCCGCGTCTTTTCTCCTTCAACAGTCCTCAGGGCGCTTGCCCGACCTGCGACGGATTGGGCAAGGAGCTGAAGTTCGACCCAGCCCTGATCATCCCGGACGATACACGCTCGCTCGCGGGCGGCGCCATCGCACCGTGGAGCAAGACGCCGAGCAAGCTCTACAATCAAACGCTCAAGGCGCTGTCCGACCATTACAGCTTCTCGACCAGCACCCCGTTCCGCGACCTGAACAGCAAGTCGCAAGAGGTTGTTTTGTATGGAACGAAAGGCACGCGGATCCAGTTCAACTACCGGGATGGCCGCCGCACCTACAAGACGAAGAAGCCCTTCGAGGGCGTGGTGACGAATCTCGAGCGGCGCTACCGCGAAACGGAAAGCAGCTGGGTCCGGGACGAGTTGTCCAAATATCAGAGCGACAGCCCCTGCGAGACCTGCGGCGGCAAACGGTTGAAGCCCGAAGCCCTGTCCGTTCGCGTCGGCGGGATGGACATTTCGGGTCCGGGAGAGATGAGCATCGCTCACGCACTCGATCATTTCGAGGGGCTGAAGACCTCCCTGTCCGCCAAGGACATGGAGATCGCGGAGCGGATCCTGAAGGAAATCACGGACCGGCTGAAATTCCTCAACGCGGTCGGGCTGGACTATCTGTCGCTCGGGCGGGGATCGGGGTCGCTGTCCGGCGGGGAAAGCCAGCGCATCCGGCTGGCAAGCCAGATCGGCTCCGGCCTGACAGGCGTACTCTACGTCCTCGACGAACCCAGCATCGGCCTGCACCAGCGTGACAATGCCCGCCTGCTGGAAACGCTGCAGGAGTTGCGCGACCTCGGCAATACCGTGCTGGTCGTGGAACATGACGAGGATGCGATCCTCACGGCGGACTATGTCATCGACATGGGTCCGCGAGCGGGCATCCACGGCGGCGAAGTCGTCGCCAAGGGGACGCCCAACCAGATCAAGCGCTCCCGCAAGTCGCTGACGGGCCAATATCTCACAGGCGTCAAGGAGATCGAGATCCCGGCCCGCCGCCGTGACGTGGACCCCGACAAGGTGATCCGCGTGGAAGGCGCCTACGGCAACAATCTCAAAAACGTCGATGTGGACTTCCCGCTTGGCGTGATGACCTGTGTCACAGGGGTCTCGGGCGGAGGCAAGTCCACCCTGACCATCGAGACGCTCTACAAGGCGGCCGCACGCCGCATCAACAAGGCGTCCAATGCGCCCATGCCCCACCGTGCCGTCCACGGTCTCGACGCGCTCGACAAGGTCATCCAGATCGACCAGTCGCCCATCGGGCGGACACCCCGCTCCAACCCCGCCACCTATACCGGCGCGTTCACGCCCATCCGCGACTGGTTCGCCGGACTGCCTGAAGCGAAGACGCGCGGCTACAAACCGGGGCGCTTTTCCTTCAACGTCAAGGGCGGGCGCTGCGAGGCCTGTCAGGGCGGCGGCGTCATCAAGATCGAGATGCACTTCCTGCCGGACGTCTACGTCACCTGCGACGTCTGCGACGGCAAGCGCTACAACCGCGAAACGCTGGAGATCACCTTCAAGGGCAAGTCCATCGCCGACGTGCTGGACATGAGCATCGAGGAGGCGGCCGACTTCTTCAAGGCCGTGCCCAGCATCCGCGACAAGATGGTCACGCTGCAGCGCGTCGGCCTCGGCTACATCAAGGTCGGACAGCAGGCGACGACGCTCTCCGGCGGCGAGGCGCAGCGCGTGAAGCTGGCCAAGGAGCTTGCCAAGCGCGCCACGGGCCGCACCCTGTATGTCTTGGACGAGCCCACGACCGGCCTTCACTTCGAGGACGTCAACAAGCTGCTTTCCGTGCTGCAGGAACTGGTCGGCAACGGCAACACCATGGTCATCATCGAGCATAATCTCGACGTGGTTAAGACAGCCGACTATGTCATCGACATCGGTCCCGAAGGCGGAGACGGCGGCGGCGAAGTCGTCGCGGTCGGCACGCCCGAACAGGTCGCCACGGTCGAGGCCAGCTGGACCGGGCGCTACCTCAAGCCGATGCTGGACAAGGCGATGGAGCGGCGCGAAGCGGCGGAGTAGCCATCAGATCGGCGTGTCCCCGACCATCTGGATCGGATCTTCCGGAAGGATGTTTCCAAACTCGTTCGACAGACGGAACGTGATGGTCGAAGCCAGACACTTCCGGTCTTCCGGAGCGAGGTCCTCTGACACGTCATAACGCCACTGCTCGAGGGATTTCAGCGAGGGTTTGACGAACCGTTTGTCGGTGTAGCCGACCACGGTGATGTTATCCGGCTGGCCTGCAGCGGACACGTCGAATTTCAACATCACGCGACCGGACCGCTTCGCGGAACGTGGCATGGTGGGCGGCACGCGCTGCCGGGGAACGGGCGCGTTTGCGGACATCTCGTCATAAGGCCAGCACTTGCAGACGCCCGCCTCTTCCGCATCGTCCACGACACCGGATGTCTCGATCTTGCTGCGGGCTCACACCCAGCTCTGGAACGCATCCTGTATGTAGGGGTGCTCTGCGGGCAACTGGCCTTCGCTGTTCTGCATGACCTCCTGCAAACTCAGCGCGGCTTCGATATCCCGGTCGTAGGCGAGCAATGTCTTTCCGCGCAGTAGCTTGTTGGAATACTCCAGCACGCTGAAATAGGTATGGTTGGGACCGCTGAAGACAGTGTCCGCTCTGTCATACCATTCCAGCGCTTTGTCTTCCTTGCCGTTTCCGGCCGCGGCCCAGCCCTTGGCGACCATGATCTCTCCGCCGAAAGTCGTGTCTTCGAGACCTGCCCACTGAATGAATTTCCATCCCGCATCGATGTCCTTGCGCGCCTGATTGAAGGTACGGCGCTTGGATTGGTCTCGCAGCATCTGCGCCTGCGCCAGTAGCACCCAACGCTCGGCCCCCATCTCGATGTTCTCCGGCGTATCCGTTGGCGTCGCTTCGATCGCGGCCCTGTAGAGCTCGACCCGCCGTTTCGGGTCATCCAGCAGGTCGGCGAAGTTCTGGGCCAAGGGCGCGATCAGCGCGGCCGCATCGGATTTGTGTTCCAGCGCTGCGGTATAGGCAGCTTCGGCATGAATGATCGCCGTCGCGTAATCGTCGTTCTGCAATGCGGCACGATACGCCTTGTACGGCGTAAGGACTTCGGGCGGTGTCTTCGCCGACGCGGGTGACACCATTCCCGCCGCAAGCGCAGTCGCAACGAGAAGGCCGAGGAATATTTGCTTCATGACTGTGGATCCTCCATGCTTGTCAGAGCATCCGCCCATTGCCGCGTGAAATAGCCCTGCGGTCCGGCCAGGATCAGCGAATAGAAGGCCATTCCCGCGCTGACGATCAGGATGGCGAAGATCGAGGAGATGCGGAATGCGCTGGTCTGCGTCAGTCCGTCGAGGGTCTCCAGGATCGCTTCGGGGTCCTGGGCAGCCATCAGGGTGAACAAGTCCGCGCCGCCCAGCCCGGTGAAGGCAAGGCCCACAGCCATGGCCATGAGCACGTAGAAGACAACATAGCCGATCAGTCCGGCCACAAGAGCCGAGCCGAAGAGCGCCCAGAACCGGTTGCGCGTCACATACCTGGATCCCAGCACATGGACTTGTCCCCGAAGGGCCGTGAGCGATCCGGCGCAGCAGAACCTGACTAGCACCCAGACGACCGCGACCGCCAGGCCGACATAGAGGAGGATCATTCCGAGGACGAGGGCCGCCGGGTTGTCCACCCCAAGCGCGACCATCAGCGCGATCATGGGAACGACAAGCACGATCGTCGCCACGATCGTGACGGCCATATAGAGCGCGTAATATCCAAGGACTGCGAGAGTCTGGTTGAGCTCGTCCCGTCCGAGACGAAACGGAATCATCTGTGGATCGGGACCGAAGAAGTAGCTCCGGAAGAAAGCGGCCCGGATGATTCCGAACACGGCGAGATAGAGGATCGACAGGCCGATCCATTTCACCGTCTCCCATAGGATATTACCAACGATCTGGTCCGCCGCAGCGGGATCGAGTTCGGAGAGGGCCGTAAGCCTTATCGTCTCGATGTATGAGCTGATGATGGGCGGTATCACCAGCACACCGAAAATGGTGAGCAACAGCGTGCTCCACAACAGCAACCGCCAGAACTCAGCCGCGCCGCCCGGTCCTCGGAAGGCTCCGAACATGGCATCGGTAATCTCGTAATCACGGTGGTAGGGCGCCGCTGTAAGTTTGGTCATGGTTATCTCCCCTCATTGCAACGTTAGGCCGAAATCCGGCAGGGGACAACAGAGACCGCCCAATCGCAACATCGGGCAAATGCAGCCTGCGCCGCCCTGCCCTGTTGCGCGCTGGAGGCGCCATGCCTAGGTCCGCCGCATGACGAAGAAGAGTTCCATTCCGCCGGTCCACATCGTCGGCGCCGGGTTGGCCGGATCAGAAGCGGCCTGGCAGGTCGCGGAAGCCGGCGTACCGGTCGTGCTGCATGAAATGCGTCCGCACCGCATGACGGCCGCGCACCAGTCGGGCGGCTTCGCGGAACTTGTTTGTTCCAACTCCTTCCGCTCGGATGATCATCTCGGCAATGCGGTCGGCCTCCTTCACGAAGAGATGCGCCGCAACGGCTCTTTGGTCATGGGAATGGGCGAAGTTTACAAGCTTCCGGCCGGCGGCGCGCTGGCCGTGGACCGGGACGGTTTTTCGGACGCGATTACGACTTTGCTCAGCCAGCATCCCAACATCACGGTCGAACATGGCGAGGTCACGGGCCTGCCGCCCGCCACATGGGGCAATACGATCATCGCAACAGGGCCGCTGACCGCGGACGGGCTGGCGCAGGCCATCCTGAAGGAGACGGGAACGGACAGCCTTGCCTTCTTCGACGCCATCGCGCCGATCGTCTATCATGAGAGCATCGACTTCGACGTGGCATGGATGCAGTCGCGCTACGACAAGGGTGACGGGGCGGACTACATCAACTGCCCGATGGACCGAGACCAGTATCACGCCTTCATCGATGCGCTCGTCTCCGCCGACCAGACCGAGTTCAAGGACTTCGAGAAGGACACACCCTATTTCGAAAGCTGCCTCCCCATCGAGGTCATGGCGGGTCGCGGACCGGAAACGCTGCGTTACGGCCCCATGAAGCCTGTCGGCCTGACCAACCCGCACAATCCCTCGGTCAAGGCGCACGCCATCGTCCAGCTGCGCCAGGACAATGCGCTCGGCACGCTGTACAATATGGTCGGGTTCCAGACGAAGATGAAATACGGCGCGCAAACCGAAGTCTTCCGCATGATCCCCGGCCTGGAGAAAGCCGTGTTCGCGCGGCTCGGCGGCATCCATCGCAACACGTTCATCGACAGCCCCAAACTCCTCGATGGACAACTCCGCCTGAAGTCGCGTCCCGACCTGCGTTTCGCGGGCCAAATCATGGGCGTGGAGGGCTACGTCGAAAGTGCGGCGCTCGGTCTCGTCGCGGGCCGCATGGCGGCGGCCCAGGCCAAGGGAGAGACGCTTGACCCGCCCCCTGCGACCACAGCGCTCGGGGCCCTTGTCGAGCATGTGACGGGCGGCTTCATGGATGGCCCCAAAGCCAAGTTCCAGCCGATGAACGTCAATTTCGGCCTGTTCCCGCCGGTCGAGAATCTCGTGATGAAGAACCAGGACGGAACGCGGGCCAGAGGCAAGCAGAAGACACGGGTGAAACGACGCGCCATGGCGGAACGGGCGTTGGTGGATATCGAGGAGTGGGGCTGAGCCGCCCTAGAGACGTCCCGAGACCACAGCGCGGAGCATCCGTCCCTGCTTTGCGAAAGGCGCGTAGCTTGGAACATGCTGGGTGGCCTCATAGTCCTTGGACCGCATTCGCTTCACGAATCCCGGCACCAAGGTGACATAGGCCAGGGCGGGCAGGCCTTCGCCGGGTCTGACGGAACGGGCCTCCGCATGAGCGGCTTCGGTCGCTGCGAGCAGGTCTCCGAACTCCAGCTTCGCCAGCATCCCATCCGCATAGTAGCGGTAGCTCCGCGCAAGGCCGCACAGTCCCCAAGCCCGGCCCGCCGCCTCCCCGCCCTCGCCGCCGCAGATCGTCACCGCGACTTTGGCCAGTGCGCCGGACGTGGCGTCCGCATAGTCGGTGGCCATGTCGATCGTCTCGAATGGACGCGGGTCGAGGTCGCGCTCCCGGCCGTCGATCACGCGGTCGAGGAGAAAGCGCGGCAAGTCCGACTGCCCAACCATGAGGGCCAGAGGAGTCGCGACCTCGTGCTTGCGAACGGGCTTTTCCGTGTAGATCTCGTCGAGGCAATCCCGCCACCATTGATAGCGGATACGGCCCAACATGGGCTCGCTGACGAGCTCCGGCACCTTGGCCAGTTCGGCATGGAAAGCGTAGAGCGCGAATAGCCGGTCGCGCATATCCGGCTCTGCCAGCCGCGCCGCGCGCATGCGGTCCGGATCTATCTCGTCGAGGCGCGCGAGCACAGAACTGTCGATATCGATTGCCATGTGCGGCCTTGCTTCGGCTTGCGGAACGAAGGCCGAATGCCTATCGCGGGACTCCGTTGCAAGTTTAGCCCATGTGAAAGGTCACCTTATGCGCCGTCTGTCAACACTTCTCGGAAGCGGAGCCGCCCTGCTGGCGACACCCGCCCTCGCACACCACGGCGAACAAGGCAGCAATGGGACGATGCACCTGCTCGCTGACCACGGCCTGGCGGCCGGGATCGCCGGCGTAGCCGTCATCGCCGTCGCGACCATCCTGTTCCTCAAGCGGAAAGGCTAGATCATGTTGCACTCCCTTCTCTCCTCGCTCGATCTTCCCGAAGCTGACGCGCACTGCGACATTCCCTGCGGCATCTATGATGCGCGCATCGTGCAGTATTACGCGGTTTCGGCCCTGCGCCAGATCGACATCCTGCTTGGCCTGAAGGACAAGGGACTGTCCGACACCGCCTTTGCCATGCAGGTCGCGCGCAACACGGCCAAGAAGGAAGAGATGGCCGAGAAGTGCAAGCACGAGACCCGCGTCATCTGGGGTGACTTCATGAAGCCCAAGAACCAGGACGACATCGCCAAGGGCCACGAACTGGCACACGGCATCATGCTTGCCGGATCCGCCGTGAAGCAGGATCTGCACCGCGAAGACGGCGAGAAGCTGGTCGATCTGGCCAACCAGTTCGCGGAAGTCTTCTGGGCCTCCAAGGGCGTGAAGACCAAGACGGTCACGACGCCCTACGCGCCCAATGTCGAGGTGGTCGAGCCGGATCTCTAGGATACCGCACCCCCTCAACAGACAAGAGCCCCGGTCGCGACCGGGGCTTTTTCATGCCCTTTGCCTTCTCGGTCGGGCAGCTGATGTTAGACACGCCGATGTTCGGATTTAAGCTCTACCGCGTCCGCGGAAACTCCATGGTCCCGACGCTCTCGCACGGCGACGTCCTGCTGCTCCGGCGTCGCGGGGCCAGGCGCGGCGACGTGGTAGTGGTCGAGCATCCCCGCCACGGGATTATCGTGAAGCGGATCGGCCCGGACGGGCATTTGTCGGGAGACGGACCCGACAGCTCCGATGCGCTCGGTCCGTTCGATCCGGCGACGCTCGTGGGCGTCGCCGTCCTTGCCGTTACGCCGGCTGGGCTGCGGCGTCTTTCACGCCGTCGATCCGGGACCCGCGCTTGAGCCGCAGCGCCAGAAGCATCGGGCTGGCTACGAAGATGGACGAATAGGTTCCCACCAGCACGCCCCAGATCATGGCGAACGAGAAGCCTTGCAGGCCCGGTCCGCCCAGGAAGAACAGCGCGCTGAGCGCGAGCAGCGTCGTGACGGACGTCAGAATGGTGCGAGACAGCGTGTCGTTGATGGAAATGTTGATCACCTGCTCCAACGGCATCTTCTTGTACTTGCGCAAATTCTCGCGGATCCGGTCGTAGACGATCACCGTGTCGTTGAGCGAGTAGCCCACAATGGTCAGGATAGCCGCGATGATGGCGAGGTTGAATTCGATCTGGAACAGCTCGAACACGCCCAGCGTCAGGATGACATCGTGGAGCAGCGCGACAACCGCGCCCGCGCCGAACTGCCATTCGAACCGGAACCAGATATAGGCCAGCACGAAGCCGAGCGCGAGGATGACGGCGAGCAGACCCTTGCGCCGGAGTTCTCCGGACACCTTGCCGGACACGGTCTCGGTCGCGTCGATGCGGATATCTCCATACTCGGCTTGCAGTGCATCGATCAGGGCCGCCTGCGCCACCTGCTGCGCATCCGTCTGGGTTTCGCGGGCTTCTTCGTCGGATACCTCTTCGTCCGGCTCTTCCAGCTGAAGGGGCAAGCCTATGCGAAGATAATCGTAGGTCACGGCCGATCCGGCAGGCTGGGAGATATTCTGGACGGTGGAGCCGGCGAACTGGTTCTGGACGAACTCCTGCGCCGTGTCGGGCGGGGCCTCGCCGAAGTCCACGACCGTGACGACGCCGCCGCTGAAATCGATCCCGTAGTTCAGACCCTTGGTGAAGAACATGAAGAGCGAAGCGATCACGGCGATCAGCGAGATGACGCCCGCAATGTAGCGCAGCTTCAGGAAAGGGACGCGCGGTTCGACCGGCATCAGCTTGACCATGGAAATGTCGCGCATGTCGGTCTCCTAGATGGGAAGCGTCTTGGGCCGCGTCCCGCGCAGCCAGGTCGCGGTCAGCAGGCGGGCGAACACCACGGCGGTGAAGACCGAGGTCACGATACCGATGGCCAGCGTCACGGCGAAGCCGCGCACCGGCCCGGAGCCGACGAAGTACAGCGTGATCGCGGCGATCAACGTGGTGATGTTGGCGTCGAGGATCGGTGCGAGCGAGCGGCGGTAGCCTGTCTCGATCGCGTTGACAGGCGGCCGGCCATTGTGGGTCTCCTCTCGGATGCGCTCGAAGATCAGTACGTTGGCATCCACCGCCATACCGATGGTCAGGATGATGCCCGCGATGCCCGGAAGGGTCAGCGTCGCGCCGAGGACCGTCAGCGCGGCTGCGATCAGGGCGATGTTGGTCGCCAGCGCCAGCACGGCGATGGTGCCGAAGCGTAGCCCGTAGGACAGCCACATGAACAGCGCGACACCGATCAGGCCGATTATGGAGGCCACCTGTCCAGCGCGGATGGAGGCCTCGCCCAGCTCGGCGGACACAGTCCGTTCTTCGACGATCAGGAGTTTCGCGGGCAGCGCACCGGCATTCAGCAGGCGCGACAGTTCGGACGCGCTATCCGGGGTGAAGGAGCCTTCGATGAAGCCTCGGCCACCCGTGATGGCGGAACGGATGTTCGGGGCGGTGATGATTTCGCCGTCCAGCACGACCGCGAAGGGACGACCGATGTTCCGGGCCGTCATCTCGCCGAATTCGACCGAGCAGCGGAAGTTGAACTTGAAGTTCACGATGGGGTTGCCCCGGTCCGGATCGACGCCCGGCGAGCTGTTTTCAAGGCACTCGCCTGTAATGCGCGTGCTCTCGTTGACGATGAGGCCACCGCCCTGATCCTGATGCGGGAAGTAACGGGTTCCGATGCTGGCCAGACGCGCATCGCCCGTTTCCGGATCGAAGGAACTGATCGCCTGGCTGAGCATGCGTTCGTTGTTGCTGTCGGGGTGGACGAGATGGAAGGACAGGTTCGCCGTCTTGTTGATGGCGGCCTTGATCTCGTCGATGTTCTTGGCACCCGGCACCTGCAACAGGATGCGGTCGTCGCCTTCGCGGACCAGCGTCATTTCCGTCGTGCCCGACGGGTCGATCCGGTCGCGCAGGACCTCGATGGACTGGTCGATGGTGCGCTTGCGGATGAATTCGATTTGATCGTCCGTGATCTCCACGGAAAAGCCGTCATTGCCGACCGGGGTGACGATCGTGGTGTTGGGTGAGCCAATCTGGCTCGGGTCGACCGGAACGCTGAGCGAATTGACGATTTCAAGCGCGGTAGCCTGATCCTCGGATCGGCGCATCTTGCCGACCACGCGGCCGTTCACGATGCGGACATTCTCCGCCCGCAAACTCTCGTCGCGAAGCCTGCTTAGAATAGCCGTACGCTCGTTCACCAGCGCCTGTTGCAACACGCTGGACAGATCCACTTCGAGGAGCATGTGCGCCCCGCCCTGAAGATCGAGGCCGAGATTGATCGTGTTCTGCATGAAGCCCGGCAGGCTCTGCCGCGTATCGGACTTCATCGCATTGGGCGCAGCCAGGAGGAGGCCAAGGGCGACGAGCCCTATGATGAACAGCATCTTCCAGCGGGAAAAGAACAGCATGTGGGGCGCCCCGTTCGTTCAGATCAGTCGTTGGCGGCGGATTTGCGGTCGCGCACGTCGGCAATCATGCCGCGGACGACCTTGACGTCATTGTTGGTCCCGAGCGTGAGCGTCAGCTCCTCGTCCGTGACTTTCTTCACCTTGCCGATCAGGCCACCATTGGTGACGACCGTGTCCCCGCGCGCGATGGCCTCCAGCATGGCCTTGTGCTTCTTCATGCGCTGGCTCTGCGGCCGGATCAGGAGGAAGTAGAAGATCAGGCCGATCAAGGCCAGCATCAGGAACTGGCCACCGACGGCGGCACCGGCGCCGCCCGCGGGAGCGGCCTGCTGGATCAGCGAAAAGAACATGTTGGGCTCCGCCTGCATGGGGCCGGGCCCCCATGGCCGGCCAGCTAAGTTCCGGGCCTATAGGTAGGGCGCGGCGTAACCGCAAGCAATGGCGGCACGCAGGCTGGCGAAAGTCGGCTCAGCGCGTCAGGCAGTGTCCATCCGGCAAAGTCAGTCTCTGCCCGGGCTGCAGAACATAGGGTGCGGACAGCGCATTCGCCGACGCCAGACTGTCCACGGACAGGCAGGTCCGTCGTGCAATGGCAAACAGCGAATCGCGCTTCACCACGGCATAGACCTTGGGCACCGATGTCTCCCCCACTATAGACGACACTGGATTGGAGGACCGGCTCTCCTGCTCTATCACTACGGTAATTCCCGTTGGCGCTGGCTTTGCCGGAATAACCAGACTCTGACCGAGACTGATGGCGCTACCAGCCAACCCATTCGCTTTCTGAAGTGCTGAAACAGAGACGCCGTAGCGCTTGGACAGGCTGAACAGCGTATCTTTCTTGACCACGATATGGCTGCGCGTGTCAGTTTCGGTTTCCACTGTGAGTGTCTTCGAGGGCGATTGAGCCGGGTCGGCCGGGGCTTCGCTGCCCTGCCGGATGACGGCGCGCCGATAGGCCCGGATCCGCTCTGCCTGCGCTTCCACGGCAGCCTTGTAATCGGGATCGGTCGGATCGGCAGAGGCCGCAGCGGAGTTGGCACCAGCAATGGACAATGCGAGCGTGGAAAGAATGACGAAACGCATGGCGACCCCAAATCGACGGAGCGCCGAGCCTGCGGGAACGGGGTTAAGGAAGGTTGAAGCGGCTCAGTCCGGCACGGGAACGGCGCGACGCTCCACAAGTCGGACAGCGAGGATCGAGAGTTCGTAAAGCAGGTAGATCGCCCCACCGAGAATGAACTGGGTGATCGGATCGGGCGGCGTCGCGAAGGCGGCGAATACGGCGATGCCGAGCACGGCGTATTTGCGCCAGCGGCGGAGCTGGCTGGAATCGACGATACCGGCCCGGCCCAGCAGCGACAGGACGACGGGCAACTGGAAGGAAAGGCCGAACGCGAGGAACAACGTGGTCGACAGGCTAAGATAGTCCGCGATGCGCGGCAGCAACTTGATCTCCTGGTCACCCCCGAGCGCTTGCTGACTGAGCGCAAATTCCATCACGAACGGAAAGACAAAGAAAAAGACAAGGCTCGCCCCGGCGACGAACAGAACGGGGCTCAGGATGAGATATGGGAGAAAGGCGCTCTTCTCGTTCTTGTAGAGACCCGGGGCGACGAAACGGTAGAGCTGATAGGCCAGGACGGGAAAGCCGAGCACGACCCCGCCGAAGAGCGCGATCTTCAGCTTGACGAAAAAGGTCTCGAGTGGCTGCGTCGCGATGATCTCCATGTCGAGGGGCGGTTTCCCCGCGGACAGCATCCGGGCGTTGTAGCGCAACAGCGCCTGCTCGAAAGGCCAGAGCAGCGCCGCGATGATCTGGGACAGGAACGGCGTGCAGGCGATCATGCCGCCCACCACGCCGAGCACCGACTTGATCAGTCGGGAGCGCAGCTCGTTCAGATGGTCCAGCAGCGGTGCGCGGGAGGCCTCGACCTCGTCGCTTTCAAAGGCGGGAGGTGTGGTCATGTCTTGTCGGAGGACAGGTCTGTGGCGTCTCGAAGATCCGTGTTCAGGTCCCGCAGGTCCTTGTCGAGTTCTTCATCCATGAGGCCCAGCTTCTTCATCTCCGCGATTTCCGCTCTGAGCGACTTGATCTCATCGTCCGCGTCCATTTCATCGAAGGCGTCGCGGAACTCCTGCCCCATGATACGAAGGCGAGCCATGAAGCCGCCAAGCGTGCGCATGACCTTGGGCAGGTCCTTGGGACCGACCACGATGACGGCCAGCAGGACGATGATAATCACCTCCCCGAATCCAAAGGACGGGAGCATGGAAGAGGTCTAGTCTTTCTTGCGAGGCGTGACGTCGAGCGCGTCGTCGGCGGGATCGGTCGCCTCGGCTTTGACCTTGGCGTCCGACACTTCGTCTTTCAGGCCCTTCTTGAAAGACGTGATCCCCTTGCCGAGATCGCCCATGATCGCGCTGATCTTGCCACGACCCCCGAAGACCAGAACGGCGATCACGAGGATCGCGATAATGCCGATGGGATGTGCCGTAAACATGGCCTGCCTCTACGCGCCGGGTCATGGAGGGTCAATCGCGGGTGGCCGTGCGTCGCAGAAACTTCACGGAAAGCCACCATCTGCTCGGGAGCGGCTCTGTCGTCCATCCATCAGCAAGGCGGTCATTGTCGATCGGTTGCGGACCTGTCGATTCGGCAGATCAATCATCGTCGTCTGCGAGGAAGTCCTCGAAGAAGGTCCCTTCCTCCGGATCCATTTCCAGCGGGTCTTCGTCCGTGTCGATCGTGTCGAGCAGGGACGGCTCGGGCATCTCGAAGTCCTTGGGCAATCTCGGATCGAGCAGTCCAGCGGACTTTAGCTCGTCGCGGCCCGGCAGGTCGGTGATGCGCTCCAGGTTGAAATGGCCGAGAAAGCCATCCGTCGTCCCGTAGGTCACGGGACGCCCCGGCGTGCGGCGGCGACCGCGGATGCGCAGCCAGCCAAGTTCCATCAGCACGTCTACCGTACCCTTGGACACGGCCACGCCCCGCACGTCTTCAATCTCCGCCCGCGTGACAGGCTGGTGGTAGGCAACGATGGCCAGCGTTTCGAGCGCGGCCTTGGAGAGCTTACGCCGGGCTTCGCGCACATCGACCAATTTTTCGGATAGGTCGGGCGCGGTCTGGAAGCGCCATCGGTCCGCGACGGAAACGAGGTTCACGCCCCGCCCCGCATAATGCGCCTGCAGCTGCGCGAGCAGCGCGCCGACGTCCGTGCCTTCGGGCAAACGGTCTCGCAGGGTCGCCACGTCGATCGCTTCGGATGCTGCAAACAGCAGAGCCTCCAGCGTGCGGAGATCCTGTGACACGCC
>JBARXH010000263.1:0-23144 GCA_049647245.1 Litorimonas sp. | reverse complement strand
AGGGTGGACAGCGCGTCCACGCTGACGGCGGTTTCGACGATGTTCGGACCCGTCTCCATCGCGCCCATGACGGCGGTGTCCTTTTTCTTGTAGTCGCCGGCGAAGGCAGGCGTGGCGATAGCGGTGGCAGCGAGCAGCGTCGCGGCGATCAGGGGCTTGAAGGTCATGTCCGGTCTCTCTTCGGATGATGATGGCCAGGGATAATGGCAAGGTCCGATGATGCGGACCTGAACTCGATACGGGACATGACGCGCGGTCGGACCTCCCGCTGACGAGGACGTGAAGTGAATGACTCCCGTGTCATGTTGAAGGGGTCGTCGCGGAGACTGGCTTTCACGCCCCCGCGCTGCCAGAGAGACGCGCATGTCGTTCGCCACGCCGACAAGACTCGATTGGGTGCAGGCCCTGCGCGGATTGGCGGCCCTGCTCGTGCTCGTCTCCCACCTCGCCCAGATCGAAGCCCGGTCGGTTGCCAGTCCCCTGCTCCCGCCATCGGCTGAATGGGGCAAGATGGGGGTGGACCTGTTCTTCGTGATCAGCGGCTTCATCATGGTCTATGTCACGCGCGACTGGCAGGGCGCTAGCGGGCGGCGCGTGCCGGAGTTCCTGTTCGCCCGCGCGAGCCGCATCTATCCGCTCTACTGGATCGTCAGCGCCGCGCTGCTCGGAGTCTGGCTGGTCCGGCCCGATCTCGTCTTTTCCAGCTCTCCCAACGAACCGCAGCTCCTAAACTCGGTCCTGCTGGTCCCGGCCTATGCCTATCCGATGCTCGAGGTCGGCTGGACGCTGGTCTACGAAATGATGTTCTACATCCTGTTCGCGCTGTTGCTGATCCTGCCCGCGCGGCTCCGGGTCATGGGTCTCCTGGCGTGGGCCGCCATCGTGGCCACCGGCTACATTGCGGGGGCGCAGTCCGGTTCCGCCCTGCTCTTCCACCTGTTCAGCCCGCTCGTGCTGGAGTTTATCGCGGGTGCTCTGTGCGGGTTCGTCTTCCTCCGCGTCGAGGGAACGCGGCGGCTGGGCCTCGGTCTTGCCGTGGCCGGGCTGGCCGGTCTGCTGCTCTGGTTCGGGATCGGGGGGACGTTCGAGGACCAGGGTCCGCGCGTCTGGCGGCTGACCCTGCCCGGCTGCGCGCTGGTGCTCGGCGCGGCTTGGCTGGACCGCCACGGGATGGCTGCACCGCGCCTTGCCGTGCAGCTCGGCGACTGGAGCTACTCGCTCTACCTCACCCACCTGCTGAGCCTCGCGCTGATCGGCAAGCTCTGGGTCCTGGCCGGACTGTCAGGCGCGCCCACCCTTGTCTTTCTGGGCACCGCAACCCTCATCGCCGTGGGGGTCGCCGCGTTGACCTACCGCTGGATCGAAGTCCCGCTGATCGCCCGGGCAAGAGGCGCACGGCAGGCGCTTTTCGGTTAGGCCTCCGCCGTCCGGGCGCGACGCCGGGGCCGCCAGAGCAGGACGAGGCCGCTAATTGCGAACAGGGCCGCCAGGCCGCTGGCCAGTTTCAGCCACCAGCTGTTGAAGTTTTCGCCCGACACGTCGAGGATGTGGATGCGCCACGCAATGTCGAACCAGCGCCACCGCGTGGTGCGCACGCGCACGAGCTGCCCCGTCGTCGCATCGATATAGAGCCGCGCATTGGCCGGCTCGCTCAGCGTGACCTGCCAGACCGGAAGCGGACCGGAATAATCCATGGGCGCGGCCTCCAGCTTGCGCATCCGGGCAACCTCGCTGTCGATCTTCAGCACGTCGCCGACCTTGGCGCGGATCTGCGTCTCACCGAAGCCCGGCAGGCGTTCGCCCGTACGCGCGTCGATGACCTCCCGCCCGTCCGGACGGTTGATGACGAAGGCCGGCGTGCCCAGCGCGTCGATCAGGCTGACGGACCGCGCCCCGCTCACCAAGGGCAGCGCGTAGTCGGCGGCGATGAGATCGAAGGCGGGCTCGGCCGCGAGATGGCTGCCGCGAATTTCCTCGACCGGTTTCAAGGTCATGAAAAAGCCGGACGCGAACCAGCTCAGCGCGAAGAGACCCAGTCCCCAGCCCGCCCAGTAGTGAGTCTTGCGGACCCATCGGAGTATGCGAAATGTCAAAACGGTTTACACCCCGGTAAGTTCGGTCCGTCACAGGAGCGTCACATTCAATCTTGTGACTGTGGGGCCACATGCGAACCATCCTGATCTTTTCGGCTGCCGTCTTGGCGGCCTGCTCGAGCGTTGACAAGCGCCCCGTCATCGCCGTCGAAGATCCCATGCCCGGTGCCGTGCTGCAAGCGCAGTTCACGACCCCCGAAGCGACAGCGGCGTGCGAAACGCGCAAGATGCGACGCCGCATCCTCGACAGGGACATCCACAACGACGTGGCATCGATCACGCTGATGCGGACTGTCGGCGAGGGCACACGCATGCTGACCGACGTGGACATAGACTGCCGGGAGTATTTCGTGGCGCGCCTGCGCTCCGCCGATCTGACGCCCGTCGCACCTCCGCCCATGCAGACTCTTGCGGCGGAACCGAAAGTCTGGACACCGTCGCAGACCTCTCACCCGTCGGATGCGCAGGTCCTTTCACGGGTCGTCGCCGGGACGCCCTCAGCTGCCGTCGCGCACCGCGTGGCGGTCGGCGAGACGCTGAGCGGGATCGCACGGGAGCATTGTCTCAGCGTCGACAGGCTCGCCGCCCATAACGGGATCGGCGACCCGTCCCGCATCGCGGCCGGACAGGTGCTGAGCCTGCCGGACGGGGCCTGCTAGGCGTCAGCCGCGCCTGCGTCCTCCGGACAGGCGACCGCCCCGCCGACCCTTGGCATTGCCTGTGCCTTCCGGCGCGGTCGGAAAGGCCATGGCCTCCACGAAATAGGTCTGGAAACGCGGTTCCAGCGCGGTCTCGATCTTCACCACTTCGGCAACGGCGTCGCGGATGCGGGCGCGCTGCGAGACATCCGTCAGGCATAGGGCCGCGCCCATGCCCGCCGCATTGCCGACCGCCTTGATCGTGTCCGCGCCGTCATGCGGCACGATCCCGATGTCGGCCACATAGGCCGGATCGAGATGCGTCCCGAACGCGCCGGCCAGCAGCACCTCGTCGAATCGCTCGCAACCCAGCTCTTCCGCCACAAGCCGCGCTCCGGCCCACAATGCGGCCTTGGCGAGTTGCACGGCACGAATGTCCGTCTGCTTCAGCGTGATTGCGCCGATCAGCCGGTAGGTCGTCACGCCGCCTTCTTCCGTGAACCGGTCCGGCGCGACCTCGGGCCGGAACAGGCCCGACCGGTCGATGAGACCCGCACGGGCGAGTTCCACCATGACTTCGAAGATGGCCGAACCGCACAGGCCTGGTACCGCATGGTCGCCGATCGTTTCGTCCGTCAGCCAGTCGTCATGGCCGATAATCTTCACGCGGCATTGATGCGTCTGCGGGTCGATGCGCAAGCGCTCCACTGCGCCTTCGCAGGCCCGCACACCGCAGCTGATTTCCGCGCCTTCCAGCGCCGGGCCGGTGGGGGAGCTGGCCGCTGCGACCTTGCCCGCATGGGTCAGCACGATTTCCGCATTGGTCCCGATATCCACCAGCAGGGTCGAGCGCCCGGCCATGCGGTCCATCTGCGTCAGGTAGGCGGCCGCCGTGTCCGCGCCGACATGCCCGCCGATCAGCGGCAGCAGCGACACGCGCGCCTGCCGCGTCAGGCCGAGGTCCAGCGCGTCGCCCTCCAGGTCCAGCCAGTCCTTGATGGCGAGCGTGAAGGGCGACTGGCCGAGCGGCGTCGGGTCCACGCCGATCAGCGTGTGGTGCATGATGGGATTGCCGACGCAGACCAGCTCCAGCACCTGGTCGGCCTGCGCTCCGACCGCGTCGCGGGCGTCCGCGATCATGGTCTTGAGCTGATCCTGCACGGCGTGGGTCAGCTTTTCGCGCCCATCCGCATTCATCATGACGAAGCTGACCCGGCTCATCACGTCTTCGCCGAAACGGATCTGCGGGTTCATGGCGGACGCCTGGTGGACCAGCGCACCGGAGCGGAGATCGTAGAGGTAGAGCGCGACCGAGGTCGATCCGATATCGACCGCCGCGCCGTAGAGACCGTCCCGGTCCGGTGGCCACAGGTCCACCACCTCGGCCTTGTCCCGGAGAACGGCGATCACGGTGCGGTCGTTCGCAGCCAGCATGGGCTGGATCTTCAGCGTCACACGCGGCGCGACCCGTACCCCGCCGCCCAGCTGCGCGATCAGGCTTTCCGTGTCGGACAGGTGATCATGGAGGGTCGGCTCGGGCAGCTTCACCATCTTCAACTCGACCGGAGGGTTCGCCAGAGGACCGGGCGGACCCGGCAGGTCGAAGGCCGCCTTGCGGATTGCGGACTCGCGGTGGCGGGCATGGGGCGGGATGTCGATCACCGCATCGCCCATCACCCTGGCCCGGCAGGCCAGCCGGTAGCCCGCCTTCATGTCGCCGTCATGGATCGCCTTCTTCTCCGCCGGGCGCAGCTTGAACAACGCGTCGTCCGTCACGGAGAGGCCGAACTTGGCATGGTCGCCTGTTTCCAGCGAGCACTGGCAGCGTTTGCAGATGCCGTTGCCACCGCAGATGGACTGGATGTCCACGCCCGCGCGCAGGGCGGCGTCGTAGACGGAGTCGCCCGCCTTGGCGGACACACGCTTGCCGGACGGGGTGAAGACGAGGGTGTGTGTCATTGCGTCAAGTTCCGCTTTCGCCGACTTGATCGGCGAACCCAACACCCAAACCTATCGACCAGCCGAGACGGCAGGAGATGGACAGGCCGATCCAGTCGGCCTGAGCGGAATGGGCTTCAACCCCGACGACCACGCCGTCCACCGCCTCTGCGACCGCCACCCCGGCGGCCTTCACCCTCGCCTTCCGCAGGCTTGGGCCGGTTCATGCCGATCCAGTTGGCGCAGTCCGGGTCGTTGCCTGCCAGCATGTCGCCCGCCTTGATGGCCGGCACGAGGCCTTCATCGTAGACGTTCAGGATCGCGCTGGTCATGCCCGCCGCCTGCAGCATGGGCAGGAAGGCGTTATGGACCGCATGGCGGTTGGGCAGGCCGAAGGCGACGTTGGACGCCCCGCAGGTCGTGTTCACGCCCAGTTCTTCGCGCAGGCGCCGCACGAGGCGGAACACGTCCTTGCCCGCCGAGTTCACGGCACCGATCGGCATGACGAGCGGATCGACCACCACGTCCTCGCGCGAGATGCCGTGATCCTCGGCCCGCTCCACGATGCGCTTGGCAACCTCGTAGCGCACGTCCGGGTCCTCGCTGATGCCGGTGTCGTCATTGGAGATGGCGACCACGGCGCAGTCATATTTCTTGATAAGAGGGAGCACGAATTCGAGGCTCTCCTCCTCGCCCGTCACGGAGTTGACCAGCGGCCGGCCCTTGTAGGCGGCGAGGCCGGATTCCAGCGCGGGCTTGACCGAGCTGTCGATCACGAGCGGCGCATCGACCACCCCGTCCTGGAGCATGGCGATGACCTCGGACATGATCTTGGCCTCGTCCGTCAGCGGCACGCCGACATTGACGTCCAGCACCTGCGCGCCCGCCTCGATCTGCTTTTTCGCTTCCTTTTCGACACGCCAGTAATTGCCGTCCTTGAGTTCCTTCGCGAACTTCGGCCGGTTGGTCGGGTTGATGCGCTCTCCGATCATGACGAAGGGCTGATCGAAGCCGATGACGACGTCCCGGGTGGGCGAAGCGAGAACGGTGCGGGCCATGGGCGGCTCCTCTAGGCGGCGATGCGCGCGAGTTCCCGCGCGAAAGGTGACAGCCCGGTCGGGCGGTGTTCGAAGGCAAGGCCGAGCCTGCCGGCAGCGGCTTCGGCCCTAACGATCAGGTCGGGATCCTGTGTTTGCGACAGGAAGACGAGGCGGCGATAGTGGCCGAAATAGAGGTCCCTCAGCTCGGGATTCCGGTCAAGACCGAGCGGGCGCATCACCATTGCGTCGAACTGGCGGGCGAGGAAGTCCGTCAGGAAAAACGTCCCGAGTTCCTCCTCCATCATGGCGTCGAACTCCGGCAGGCCCGCGAAGAAAGCATAGCAGTGCGCACCCGGAAGCCGTTCCAGACCCCGCGCCTTGCACAGCCGGTCCAGCCCGCCGCCCGTGCCGCAGTCGCCGAAGGCAAGAAGCGTGCGCTCATACTGCCCGTCCGTCTCGTCCAGCATGGCCTCGATGGCCGGGACGATCTCCTGCGGGCGGTTGTGCAGGGTCGCGGGCACGCAGCGCAAATGATACGCGGGGAGCTGGTCGCTGACCGCCCTCACCTCCCGCGCCAGCGCGCCACACGCTATGATCAGAGCCCTAATGGTTGAGCCCGACGATGGTCTTGGCCAACTCGGCCGTGGTGGCGGCGTCGGGGCCGTAGGAATGGGCGTTGATGGCGTCGGCGAACTCCTGGTTCACAGGCGCACCGCCCACCATGACCGGCAGGTTCTTGAGCATGTTGCGCTTTTCCAGATCCTCGATGACCACGCCCATATAGGGCATGGTGGTCGTCAGCAGCGCGCTCATGCCGAGGATGTGCGGGTCGTGGGTGTCGATGGCTTCGAGGAACTCGTCGAGCGACGTGTTAATGCCGAGATCGAACACTTCGAAACCCGCCCCTTCCAGCATCATGCCGACGAGGTTCTTGCCGATGTCGTGGATGTCGCCCTTGACAGTGCCGATCACGACGCGGCCCGTGGAGATCTTGGCGTCCGACGCGGCGAGGATCGGGCGGAGCAGCTCCATCCCGCCCTTCATGGCGTTGGCTGCGCTCAGCACTTCGGGCACGAACAGCACGCCATCGGCGAAGTCGAGTCCGACGATGCGCATGGCTTCGACAAGACTTTCGGACAGGATACGGTTGGCATCCCAGCCCCGGTCCAGCAGGATCTGCGTGCCCTCCGTGATCTCCGGCCCCATCCCGTCATACAGGTCGTCCTTCATCTGCTCGACGAGGTCGTCGTCGGACAGGTCGGCCAGGATCAGTTCGGGTTCGTCGGACATGGCGCGCCTGTAGGGGAGCCGCCGCCGAAAGTCGATATAAAACTTTCTTTATATGTGCGTCGCAATGCGCTAGGTACGGCCCATGGCCAACGACATGACCCCCGAAGAGATCGCCGCGCTGGAGCCCGTGGAAAGCCCCTGCGTGCTCATCTGTTCCATGGACAGGGAGAGCGGGCATTGCTTCGGGTGCGGCCGGACCACGGACGAGATCGCCTACTGGTCCCTGCGAACGAAGGACGAGCGAGACGCCATTATGGCGGAGCTGCCCGCGCGCATGCCGCCCTTGCGCGAAAAGCTGGCCGAGCGGCGCGCCCGGCGCCGCACCAACCGCCGCCGGACCTAGCGTCATAACGGATTGAAATTCCCGCGACCTGCGCGCATGGACCTGCCATGAGCGAAACGACACGCGCGGACATCAATTACACCTTCTCCGATGCAGAGCTCGAGCAGCTCATGGAGTATGGCGAGGTCCGCACACACCGCCAGGGAGAGCTGCTCGTCCCCGAAGGGACGACCCGCGCCGACATGATGGTGACCCTGTCGGGCGAGACCCATATCTTCATCGAAGCGCCCGAAGGCCAGCGCCGCATGGGGTGGATGGAGCGCGGACAGTTCTCGGGCGACATCGGCGTGCTGACGGGCCAGGCCTCCATCGCCTACATCGTCATGGGCGAAGCAGGCGACGTGCTGCACATTCCGTACGAGAACTTCCAGCGCCTGCTGGTGGAAAACAGCGGGCTGTCAGACGTGTTCGTCAACACGCTGACCGCGCGGCGCAACTTCGCGCGGGACGAGAACCACAGCGCCGTCATCGTGATCGGCCACGCGCAGGACCGCAAGGTCTTCACGGCGCGCGACCTGCTCTCCAAGTTCGGAACGCCGCACATGTGGCTGTCGCCGGACAAGGACGCGCTCGCCCACCGCATCATGCAGGCGCGCGGCATTCCGGAGGCCGACCTTCCGGTTGTCTTGCGCGGGCGCTCCGAAGTGCTGGTCCGGCCGACAGCCGAGGACATCTCTTCCGCCTTCGGCTTCGACCTGCTGCCGGACGGCGCGGTGGCGGATGTGATCGTGGTCGGTGCGGGCCCGGCGGGTTTGGCCGCCTCGGTCTACGCCGCGTCCGAAGGATTGAGCGTGGTCGCCATCGACGCGCACAATCCGGGCGGACAGGCCAGCACCAGCTCCAAGATCGAGAATTATCTGGGCTTCCCTTCCGGCGTATCGGGGCAGGAGCTGGCCGAACGCGCCGTGACGCAGGCCATGAAGTTCGGCGCGCGCCTCGCCGCCCCCGTCAAGGCGACGTCCATGGACCGCGACGAGACGGGATTCTGCCTGACCCTGTCGGACGGGCGGCGCATCGGCGGGCGCTCCGTCGTGATCGCCACGGGTGCGCAGTACCGCCGTCTGAACATCGAGAAGCTGCAATCCTTCGAAGGCCGGGGCATCTATTACGGCGCAACCCCGATGGAAGCGCAGCTCTGCTCGGGCACGGAGATCGCCATCGTCGGCGCGGGCAACAGCGCCGGACAGGGCGCGGTCTTCCTCAGCCAGTTCACCGAAAAGGTCCACGTGCTCTACCGCCGCGCGGATATCCGCGAGACCATGTCGGAATATCTGGTGCGCCGCCTTGAAGAGACGCCCAACATCATTCTCCACCCCGAAACCGAGATCGAGGCGCTCCATGGTGTTGACGGCGCGGACGAAGCCAACGACCGTCTGACGCGGATCAGCGTCCGTCACGGCGACACGGGCGAGGTGTCGGAACTTCCGACGCCCTTCGTCTTCCTGTTCGTGGGCGCGCGACCCTTCACGGACTGGCTGCCCGAGCATGTAGCCTGCAACCGGAACGGCTTCGTCATGACAGGGCCGGACCTGGAAGAGGACATGCTGGGCGCGGCCGACTGGTCGCTGGACCGGCGTCCCACCGAATTCGAGACCAGCTGGCCGCGCCTCTATGCCGTGGGCGATGTGCGCGCCGGGTCGGTCAAACGGGTCGCGTCCGCCGTGGGACAGGGCTCCGTCGTGGTCAGCGCCATCCACGCCGCGCTGGCGGAGATGGACGTCGAAGTGACACCGCAGCCGTAAGTTCGAGACGCCACCCTCGCTCGTTCCCGAGAAAGCGGAAACGCGCAAAGCCGAGAGACATCAGGTCGAGGCCTTCTTCTCCCACCCCCCGCGAGCGCCTTGCTGCCAGTAGCTCATGGTCGCGCCCGTGTCCTTGAGCGCTTTCCAGCGCGCGCGTTCGCGTTGCACGGCCTCTTCGGAACGGCCGTCGATCATGACCATGACCCTTTGCGCGGCGGAGGCGTCCGCAAGCTCCGCCCCGTCGATCAGGAAGACCGCGTCGAATCCGTCCGCCGACGTCGCCGCATTGGCGAGCAGGACGGGTTGGACATCCGCGCGTCCCTGATCCTCACGACCATGCGGCAGGAAGCTCTGGTCCTGGTAGGTCCAGAGAAAATCGTCCCATTCGCCCAAATCCGCGCCGTCGGGAAAGCGCACGAGCGCGCGCCATCCCTTGGCCAGGGTCTTGCCGAGAAGGTCGGGCAGCACGCCGCGCAGCGGGCTCGCTTCCAGATGGTAGAACCAGTATTCCGGTCCGGACTCCGACATGGCGGCGTCGGACAAGTCAGGCCTCGTAGTTGGCCGCGATCCAGCGGTTGAGCAGGCGCACGCCGAAGCCCGTGCCGAACGTGCTTTCGCGCGCATCGTGGCGTCCGGACGGCTTCATGGCCGTGCCGGCCACGTCCAGATGCGCCCAGGCCGTGCCCTTGGGCACGAAGCGCTGCAGGAACTGCGCCGCCGTGATCGACCCGGCTGCACGGCCGCCAATGTTCTTCATGTCGGCATTCGGGCTGTTCAGCAGCTTGTCGTAGGGCTTGCCCAGCGGCAGGCGCCAGACCTTGTCCGTGGAAGCCGCCCCGGCCAGATCCAGCTGTTCGGCCAGACCGTCATCGTTGGAGAACAGGCCCGCATATTCGTGCCCCAGGCCGATGATGATCGCTCCCGTCAACGTGGCAAGATCCACGCAGGCGGCGGGCTTGAATTCGTTGATCGAGTAGTGGAGCGCGTCGCACAGAACGAGGCGGCCTTCGGCGTCCGTGTTCTGCACCTCGATGGTCTGTCCGCTCATGGAGGTGACGATATCGCCCGGGTTCTGCGCACGCCCGTCCGGCATGTTCTCGACCAGGCCGACCACGCCGATGACGTTCGCCTGCGCCTTGCGCTTGGCCAGTGCCATCATGGTGCCGACAACGGCGGCCGACCCGCCCATGTCGCCCTTCATGTCCCACATGTTGGCACCCGGCTTCAGGCTGATGCCGCCCGAATCGAAGGTCAGTCCCTTGCCGACCAGCAGGGCGGGCGCGTCGCCTTCCTGGCCGTGCAGGTGCTTGAGCACGACGAGAAAGCTCTCGCGCTCCGAACCCTTGCCGACGCCGAGCAGGGCGTCCATGCCGAGTTCTTCCATGCGCGCTTCGTTCAGCACTTCGACCTCGAGACCAAGGTCTCCGAGGGACACGAGACGGTCCTTGTAGGTCTCCGGGTAGAGCACGTTAGGCGGTTCGTTGACGAGGTCGCGGGCGAAGATCATGCCGTCCCCGACCGGCCCGTAGTAATTGTCGTAGGCTTTCCGGGCCGCTTCCGGGTCGTCCGTCGCGACGCTGACTTCGGAGAGCGGCTTGGTCTTGGGCAGGGTCGCCTTGGATTTGTGGCGGTTGAAGCTGTAGCTGGCGAGGCGTGCACCGAGCGCGGCCCGCGCCGCATCGTCCGCGCTGGCCCCGGAGCCGCCCAGATGAATGGTCAGCGCGTCCACGTTGGAGCCCTTCATGGCTTTCGCCGTCTCGGCCACCGCCATTTCGTAATCGAATGTGTCATCCGAACCGCGCCCGCGCACGAAGACCTGCACGGCCTGGCCGTTCACTACGGCGAAGCTGGAGAACTTCTGCCCACTCTTGCCCTTGAAGCCGGTCGTGCCGGCTGCCTCAGCCAGGCCTGCGCCCGGATAGACCGCGTCATACCCGCCGCCCTTGGCGTCGGTGATGACCAGTGCGGCACCGCCCGTGGCCGGACCCTCCGCAACAAAGGTAACGTCGACCGTTTCAGTCAGGGCCGCGGAGGATTTATCTGTGGATGCCATAGTGCTCGTTACGTTTAGTGAGTCTGTTCGGTTCGCAACCGGGTCGCATCTGGTATAGCGCCCCCGGGGCAAAGGAAACCGCAATCGCGCTGCTGGGGCCGGTTGTTGCAGCAAGCTGTTCCGGCTGGCGACTGTGCCGGACATGATCTTGCGACGATAAGGGGATGACGCGGCACGACATGCGGCTTCTGCAGCGATATCTCTGGCGGCAGGCCTTCTGGCCGACCGTGATGGCGCTGGGCGCGCTGGCGCTGCTCGCCCTGCTGACGCAATCCCTGCAGACGCTCGACCTGATCGTGGAGAACCGCCAGAGCGCGCTGACCTTCCTGAAGATCACGGGCCTTGCCCTGCCGCAGCTGGTCGGCATCATCCTGCCGCTCGCCGTGTTCATGGCCACGCTCTACGCGCTGAACCGGATGAACGGCGATTCGGAAGTGATCGTCGCCAAGGCGGCCGGGGCGTCACCCTGGCAGATCGGGTCGCCGCTGGTGCGGCTCGGCGTGATGGCCATGATCGTCCACCTGCTGATCACCCTGTTCGTGCAGCCCGCCTCCTTCCGCCAGATGCGGGTGGAGGTCTTCAAGGTGCGAACCGATCTCGCGTCGCAACTGGTCAAGACGGGCAGTTTCGTCAGCCCGTCTCGCAATCTCACCCTCTATGCGCGCGAACTCGGCCCCGGCGGGGAAATGCAGGACGTGCTGATCCACGATGCGCGCGATCCGTCCGACATCATCACCCACACCGCCAAGACCGGGGACGTGCAGCGCACGCCGATCGGCGCGGTTCTGCAACTGCGCGACGGCGCGGTGCAGAAGGTCCTGCCCGACGGCGCGCTCGACGTGGTCCATTTCCAGACCTACCAACTCGACCTTTCGGACGCCTTCGCCTTCGATACGCGCATGCGCTTCAAGCCGTCCGACCTGTATCTCAACGAATTGCTGCGGCCGGACCCCGGCTCCTTCCTGCCTCAACCCCGGCGCGAGGCCTTCGCGGCCGAAGGCCATGCGCGCCTGTCCGCGCCGCTCTACAATGTCGCGCTGGTGCTTCTGGCGCTCTGCTTCATGATCCGGGGCGAACACAGACGGCTGGGGTACGGCCGGCAGATCGTGGCCTGCGCGGCTCTGGGCTTCTTCATCCGGATCCTCGGCTTCATCGCCACCTCGGCGGCGGAGGACAATCCGGACGTCAACGCCCTGCAATATGCAATCCCGCTCGCCACCATCGCGGTCTGCCTGCTCGTGCTGGCGCGCCGTCGCCGCGTGGGCCGAACGACCGGGCCGTCCCTGAAGATCGCGCCGGCCTGATGCCCGGCACGCTGTTCCGCTATGTCTTCGCCCGCTCGGCGCGCAGCCTGGCCGTCGCGCTGATCGTGGTGACGGGCATCATCATGCTGGTGGACTTCGTGGAAGCCAACCGCGACCTCGGCGCGGCCGAGCAGGTCAGTTCGCTCCAGCTGCTCGCCCTCACGGCGCTGAAGACCCCGAGCCTGATCGAACAGACCATCCCCTTCGTCGTTCTGTTCGGCATGATGGGGGCGATCCACGGCATGAACCGGCGGTCGGAGCTGATCGTCATGCGGGCCTCCGGCCGTTCGGCCTGGGGCATATTGAAACCCGCTCTCTGGCTGGCCGCCCTCGTCGGCCTGCTCTGGGCAGGCGCGGTCAACCCGCTGGCGACCCGGCTCTACGATGCCTTCGAGGCGCTGTCGGCGGACTGGTTCGGCCAGCAGGTCAGGACCGAAGGCGGGGAAAGCTGGTTCCGGGAGGGGCGGGGCACGGAGCAGATCGTCATCCGCGCCGGGGAGACCGACCTGGCGACGCAGACCCTGTCGGAGGCCACATTCCTGTTCCTGCAAGTGGAAGCGGACGGAAACACCCGCTTCGTCCGGCGCCTCGACGCCGCCTATGCCGAACTGGGCGACGGCGTGTGGCGTCTGTCGGACGTGACGTCGAATGCGCCAGGCCAGACCCCCAGGATGCAGGATACGCTCGACCTCCCGACGACGCTGGATGCGGGCTCCCGGGTGGAGCAGACGGAAGGGGACCAGCCCGCTGGGTTCTGGGACATTCCCGGCGCGATCCGGGACAAGCGGGATGCGGGATTTTCCGCACGCGGGCTGTACCTGCAGCTCAACCGCCTTCTGTCCCTGCCCGTCATGCTGGTGGCCATGACCTTCATCGCGGCGGGCGTGTCGATGAGCCTGGCCCGCGAAGGCGGGACGTTGCGCCTGCTCATCACCGGGGCGGCGCTGGGGTTCGGCGTGTTTTTCGCCGACTCGCTGGTCGTGGCCTTCGGCGAAGTTGCTGTCCTGCCCGTCATCGTGGCCGCTTGGTCCGTGCCTGTCGCCGTGATGCTGGCGGGGATTGCCTACCTGTCCCGGATCGAGGACGGATGACTGAAAGTTAAGTCTCGCGCGGCCTACCGGGCGGTATGGGAGGGGACGAAAAAGGACCCTGCGCTCGAGCCGTGCGCCGCGATTGCGGGTCCGTCCGGCACCGTCTATGACCCGTGGGAAACAACTCCGCCGCTCTGCCCGTCCGGGTGGTTGACGGCTTCGGGAAGGCAAGAATGGCTGTGGTGACATCCTCGTTTAGATCGCTTCTGAAAGCGTCGGTCGCCGGGTTCGGCGCAGCAATGCTGCTCGGCTCGGGCGCATCCGCCCAGCAGGCGCCGATCGCCCCCACCCACTCCATCGCGGCCGTCGTCAACGACGACATCATCACCAGCCACGACCTGCGCCAGCGCGTGCTCTTCATCCTCGCCACGACGGGCGTGGAGCGGACCGAGCAGAACCTGCTGCGCGTGCAGAACCAGGCCCTGCGCAACCTGATCGACGAACGCCTGCAGCTTCAGGAAGCGGAGCGGTTCGAGCTGACCATCGACGACCGGGAGATCAACCAGTCGGTCGGCCGCCTGATCGGCCGAAACGGGCTGGACCCGCAGGAAGTGGTGCAGCGCCTTGCCGCCGTCGGCGTGTCCATCGAAACGCTGCGCGACCAGATCCGCTCGGAAATCGCCTGGCAACGCATCGTCAACGGCCTGTTCGGGCAGCGCATCCGCATCTCCGACACGGTAATCGACGAAACGCTGGGCCGCATCACGGCCAGCGCGGACGAGCCATCCTACCGCATGTCCGAAATCTACATCGAGGCGACACCGGAAGTCGGCGGACCGGCCGGAGCGCTAGAAGGCGCGACCGCCATGATCACGCAGCTGGCACAAGGCGCGCCCTTCGCCGTGCTCGCGCAGCAATTCTCCAGCGCGCCGTCCGCGGCAGCGGGCGGGGACATGGGCTGGGTCAAGGCCGGGGACGTCCGGTCCGAAATCGCCGCCGTGATCCCGGAACTGGATGACGGCGAAGTGTCCGAACCCATCGTGGTGCCGGGCGGCGTCTATGTCGTGGCGCTGCTGGAACGCCGCGTCTCCGAGAACGACACGCTCTACCGCCTGCAGCAGCTCTCCGCGGAAGCCGACGATTTGGAGGCGGCGACGGCCAGGCTCGAGGCCGTGCGCGGCGACATTGACGGCTGCGACTCGCTCGACGCCATCGCGGACGCCAATGACGACATCCGCACGGTATCCATGGGCGAGATCAAGCTGTCCGAAATGAACGAACAGCTGGGCGGCATGGTCGCGGCGACGGAAATCGGCGCCATGTCCGAGGTCATCGAACGCCCTGGCGGCGGCGCCGGGATCGTGGTGTGCGAAAGCGAAGTCACGGGCAGCGAAATTCCGACCCGCGACGAGGTGGAGAACCGCCTGATGGACACGCAGCTGGCGCAAGCCTCCCGCCGGCATCTGCGCGACCTGCGCCGCAAGGCCGCCATTTCCGTGCGCGGGTAGCGGTGCGTCCGCCCGCCCTCGCCCCTCTCGCGGTGACAGTGGGCGACCCGGCCGGGATCGGCCCCGAAATCAGCTGGAAGGCATGGGAGCGTCTCCGCGGCGAGTCTGATCTTGCCTTCGCGTTGATCGCTCCGCCGCAAGCGCTCCGGACCGCTCGCCCCGACCTGCCATTGCGCGAGATTGCGGACCTGTCCGAAGCGGGCGCCGTGTTCGCGGACGCCCTGCCCGTCCTGCCCATTCCCGGCTTCGATGCGGTTCCGGGCCGGCCCGATCCCGCCCATGCGGACACGATCACGCGCAGCATTTCGGAGGCCGTGCGGCTCGCGCTCGGAGGCAAGGCAGCCGCCGTCGTGACCAATCCCATCGCAAAGGACGTGCTCTACCGCGCGGGCTTCTCCTTTCCCGGCCACACGGAATATCTGGGCGCGCTGTGCGAAGGGGTAGATGCGCCCTACCCGCCCGGCCCGGTGATGATGCTGACGGCCCCGGATGCTCAATCTCCGGACAAGATGCGCAGCGCGTTGCGGGTCGCCTTGGCCACCATCCACATTCCGGTCTGCCAGACCTGCGAGGCAATCACGCCCGAGGTCGTCCTCTCCGCCGCCCGCACCATGCTCGGCGCGCTGAAGACCGATTTCGGCATCGCCAAGCCGCGCCTCGCCGTGTGCGGCCTGAACCCCCATGCGGGCGAAGGCGGCGCGCTGGGAACGGAAGAACACGATATCATCGACCCGGTCTGCCGCCTGCTGCGCGCCGAAGGCCATGACGTCACGGACGCCCTGCCCGCCGACACGCTGTTCCACGCCGAAGCGCGCGCGACCTATGACGGGGTGCTGGCCATGTATCACGACCAGGGCCTGATCCCGGTCAAGACGCTGGACTTCCACCGGGGCGTCAACGTCACGCTGGGCCTGCCCATCGTGCGAACAAGCCCGGACCACGGCACCGCCTTCAATATCGCCGGTCGGAACATCGCCCGGCCGGACAGCCTGATCGAAGCGCTGCGGCGCGCGCGCGAGATCGCCCAAAACCGTCATGGATGAAACCGGCATGGACGTAACCGGCATGGATAAGCTCGACGCCCTGCCCACCCTGCATGAAACCGTGGCCATCCACGGACTGCGCGCGGACAAGTCGCTGGGGCAGCACTTCCTGCTGGATCTCAACCTGACGCGCTCCATCGCGCGGCTCGCCAAGCCGCTCGACGGTGTGCATGTCGCGGAAGTGGGTCCCGGACCCGGCGGACTGACGCGGGCGCTCCTGCTGGAAGGCGCGGAACAAGTCCTCGCCATCGAGATGGATGCGCGCTTCCTTCCGCCGCTGGACGACATCGCCCAGGCTTCGGGCCGCCTGTCGGTCCATCACGGCGATGCGCTGCGGCTCGACATCGCAGACAAGCTGCCCGCCCCGCGCAAGATCGTCGCCAACCTGCCGTACAATGTCGGCACGAAGATGCTGGTGAACTGGATCACGGCGCGGCCGCGTTTCTGGGAGCAGCTTGTCCTGATGTTCCAGCTGGAAGTGGCGCAGCGGGTCTGCGCGCAACCCGGCGAGAGCGCCTATGGCCGTCTCGCCGTGCTCTGCCAGAGCGTGGGCCAGTGCCGGATCGCCATGGAAGTCCCGGCCCGGCTGTTCACGCCCCCGCCCAAGGTGGACAGCGCCGTCGTGGTGATCGACCCGCTGGACGAACCCTTCGAAGACCTGAAAGGCCTGGGAGAGCTGACGCAGGCCGCGTTCGGGCAGCGGCGGAAGATGCTGCGTGCGTCGCTGAAACCCTACGCCAAGCGCAAGGGGTTGGAGCTATCCGCCTGGTTCGAGGCGGCCGGGGTGGACCCGCAGGCTCGGCCCGAAACGCTGAGCGTCAGGCAGTTCCAGGCTCTGTGTTCGTCTGCGGCTCCACCCGGGTAGGGTTTTCCTCGAAGACGTGGGGATTGTCCTGCACGAACTTCTCGATGGTCAGCGGCAGGAAGGCCGAGCCGCCGCGTTTCAGATACCAGTAGCCCGCGCCCGCGCCGATCAGCGCGCCGATGCTGTCCACGATCAGGTCGGACATGGTGTCGATCAGGCCGGATTTCTGCATGTTCAGCCCGAAGATCTGGTCCATGCCGAACTCGAAGATTTCCCAGATCGCGCCGATCGACACGGCGAAGGAGAACGCCATTCCGGCCAGCAGGAGCGGCGGCGCGGAGAGCCGGTCTCCGCGCACGAAGATCAGCATGATGACCGTGCCGATCATGGCGAAACCGACGGCTGATCCGGTGTGCATCACCACGTCCCACCACCAGAACCGTTCGTAGAAGTTGCCGACCTCGCCGAGAAAGATCGTCCCGACGATGAAGACGGTGACCGCGCCGATGAAGCTCTTGGGCAGGCGCAGATCGGTCCAGCTTTCGAACAGGAAGGGCATCAGCGTCAGCGCGGTCACCACGCCTGCGAGGAAGACCATGTTCCAGTTCTGCGTGAACACGCCGAACGCGGCCGCGCCCAGCAGGAGCAGCCAGCTGACCCAGGTGAAGACGCTATGCGTGCGGTTGGTGAGCGTTTCCGTCGGCACGCAGCATAAGCGCCTGTAAGCCGTTCGGGTTCCCGGCTTTCGAACGCGGCACAAAGTTTACACAGGTTAGGCACCGCGTCATTGACGCGCCCCGCCCCCGCGCAACACTCTGGCCCTAGAACAGGAGGTCCCATGCGCGCACCGGTCAGACTGCCTATGACGGCTTGCGCCACGGCCCTGTTCCTGTCGTCTTTCCTGTCCTCCTGCGCCACGCTCTCCGAGGAGGCGCTGCTGGACATGCCCGTCGTGGACCGGTCCGGCGACATGGTGATCGCCGCGGACGGGGACGGGGTGGGCGTGTCCTGGGCGTCCGTCACCGAATCGCCGCTCGTCCGCACGGCAACGGAGCTCTCCAACCTCGGCGGCGCGCCCATCGTGCTGGGTGCGGTCGGCGTCATGATGGCGGCGGACGCAGCCCCGCGCGGACGCGCCAGACGCCTGTCGCTGGGCCTGAACGCGGAGATCGATGCGGACGCGCTGGACGCGGACCTCGCCGGACGGATCGCGGCCGCTCTCGACGCCGACATGGTGGACATTCCGCCAGCCGAGCTGAGCGAGGACGATCCCGCCGTCATCCGCATCAAGGGGTTCGACCGGGCCGCCGACCTGCGCAACGAGGGCTATGTGGTGGAAACGGAATATGCGCTGGCTCTGGACGGCTCCGCCCTGCGGGTCACCGCCGAGATCCGCCACGCGGAGCTGCTGGAGGTCGAGGCAGACCTCCGGCGGGAAATGGATGCCCTAGACAATGCCCAGAACAGCGCGGCCGCCCGCAGTGCTTTGAGGAAAATCCGCCGCCTGCAGGAACGCCACGCAGCCCTTCAGGCGCTCTACCGCGCCCGGATCGAATATCATTCCGACCCGGTCGACCTGCCGATGGAGGCCGTTCCCGCGCCGATGCTGGCGGACGAGGTCCGGGCCGCGCTGGACACGGAACGCCAGATGCGGCGGCAGGCGGCTCAGGACGCCTATGATACGGCGCTTGCGACGGCGGACGACGACCGGCGCAAGGCCCGCGTGGAACGCCGCCGTGACCGCGCCCTCGCCAGGGCGGACAAGCTGTTCGAGGACGGTCTGGCGCGCGTCGGGGACATGGAAGACCAGGAGACGGACGATCCCGTCGGCAAGATGGACCGTCTGCTGCTGGCCATGACCGAATGGCAGGCCGGGGAGGACGGCCGGACGCGCCTCGATGCGGCTCTGGACGGGGCCCACGCCTTCATCGCGGAGGCCGTGCGCATGACCTACGGGCCGGAGCTGGAGCTTGGCGAACAGGATACGGGCCGCCTGGGCGAGCCTGTCGCGGATGGCGTGGAGACGCCCGGTTCGGAGATGCCCGGTTCGGAAACGCCCGGTTCGGGGACACCGACCGAGTTCGCAGGCGTCCGCCTGCTGAACCGCTTGGAAGACGGCCGGAGCATCATGCTGATCACGGAAGGCCCGGATACTGGCACGATAATGAGTATCCCGCGCGGCGGACCGCGGGACTATGGCCGTTCGGTCGCGCAGCCCTGAAGGCCGCGCGTAGGGATTCGCCTACTTCCCCTCGATTAGGCGCTTCACGAAGCCCGACAGCCAGGGCTGGCGGCGGCGGCGCATCCGCTCGGCCGTGACGATGGACAGCAACTCGCCCATGGCGCGGTCGATGTTCTCGTTGACCAGCACATAGTCGTACTCGGCCCAGTGGCTGATTTCAGCTTCCGACTTGCTCATCCGCTTGGCGATGACGGCGTCGCTGTCCTGGGCACGGGTGCGCAGGCGCTGTTCCAGCTCGCGCATGTTGGGCGGCAGGATGAAGATCTTCACCAGATCGTCGGCGGCGGCTTCCGTGAGCTGCTGCGCGCCCTGCCAGTCGATGTCGAAGACGATGTCCTTGCCTTCGGACAGGGCGGCTTCCACGGGCTCGCGCGGCGTGCCGTAATAATTGTCGAAGACGCGCGCATGTTCCAGCAGCTGCCCGTCCGCTTCCAGCTCCGCGAACCGGTCCTTGGTGATGAAGTAATAGTCCTCCCCGTCGCGTTCGCCGGGACGGGGGGGGCGCGTGGTGACGGACACGGACATGGCCAGCGCCGGGTCCTGCGCCAGCAGACGCCGGGTCATGGTTGTCTTGCCCGCCCCGCTGGGCGAGGACAGCACGATCATCAGCCCGCGGCGCTGTTCCTTCAGCCTGTCCAGATCACTCATTTCAGCGCAGCCCTCTTTCCCTCTGTATCTTCCGCCATGCCGCGACGTTGCGGTTGTGCTCCGCCAGCGTGCGGGCGAAGGCGTGTCCGCCCGTCCCGTCCGCCACGAAGTAGAGCGCGTCCGTCTCCGCCGGGTTCAGCACGGCACGGATCGCCGCTTCGCCCGGGTTGCAGATCGGCGTCTCCGGCAGGCCGGGGATCTGATAGGTGTTCCACGGGGTGACCGCATTGATCTCGGATCGCCTAATGCGCCGCCCGATCGGATCGCCGCCCGTGATGCCGTAGATGATGGTCGGGTCGGATTGCAGCTTCATGCCCCGGCGCAGGCGGTTGACGAACACGCCCGCCACCTTGTCGCGCTCCATGCCGATCCCAGTTTCCTTCTCCACCACGGACGCCAGAATGATCGCCTCTTCGCGCGTGTCGAACGGCAGGTCGGCGGCGCGGGCCTCCCAGATGTCATCGAGCAGCGCGTCCTGCGCCGCCGCCATCCGGGCCAGCAGCGCGGATTGGCGCATGCCGCGCGGGGTCAGGTAGGTCTCGGGCAGAAGCGTGCCTTCGGCCGGCACGGCCGGGTCGTCATCGACCAGCGTGGCCATCCCGTCCAGCGCGCGGACGATCTGGGCGGACGTCACGCCTTCTGCCGCCGTGAAGCGGTAGAGCACGGGCCGTCCATTGGCGAGGTCGTCATAGATCTGGGCCATGGACGCACCCGGCGTCAGGGCGAATTCGCCCGCCTTGAAGTTGGCTTCGTTGCCACGCAGGCGCGTGACCAGCTTGAAGATATCGGCGTCCCGGATGATGCCGTCCGCTTCCAGTCGCGCGGCGATGGAGGACAGTCCGGAACCGCGCGGCACATCGAACACGACCGTCTCCGTCGCGGTCGGGTCGGGCGCGGTATCATAGGCATTGTTGAGGTAGGACCAGCCCGCGACCAGCAGGCCGAGCGCCAGAACGATCAGTCCGCCGAGCGCGATGACGAACAGCGTCCAGCCATTGCGGCGGCGCATGTCGGCGCGCGGCGCGGACTCCCCCTGCCCCTCCTTGTGGATCACGGCTACTCCGCCTTGGCGAAGATCACGGCCGCATTCGTGCCGCCGAAGCCGAAACTGTTGCTCATCACCGCGCGGGCCTCGAACGGCTTGGCCGTATGCGGGACGAGATCAAGCGGCGTCTCCACGCTGGGATTGTCGAGGTTCAGGGTCGGCGGCGCCATGCCGTCGCGCAGGGCGAGAATGGAGAAGATGCTCTCCACCGCGCCGGCGGCGCCCAGCAGGTGCCCGGTCGCGGACTTGGTGGAACTCATCAGCGCGCGGGCCGCCTGGTCGCCCAGCAGCTTCTCCACCGCCATGATCTCCAGCTCATCGCCCATCGGGGTGGAGGTGCCGTGGGCGTTGACGTAGCCGATGTCGGACGGGGCCAGACCGCTATTGTCGAGCGCCGCTTTCATGGCGCGGTAGCCGCCCTCGCCTTCCGGCGCGGGGCTGGTGATGTGGTGGGCGTCGCCGGACAGGCCGTAGCCGCGCAGCTCCGCATAGATTTTCGCGCCGCGCGCCTTGGCGTGCTCATATTCTTCCAGCACAACCACGCCTGCGCCCTCGCCCATCAGGAAGCCGTCGCGGTCCACGTCATAGGGTCGGGATGCCTTTTCGGGCGTGTCGTTGAAGCCGGTCGTCATGGCGCGGCAGGCGACGAACGAGGCGATGCCGAGGCGGTTGATCGCCGCTTCGCCGCCGCCCGCGACCATGACGTCCGCATCGCCGTGAACGATCAGGCGGCCTGCATCGCCGATGGCGTGCGCGCCAGTCGCGCAGGCGGTGACGACCGCGTGGTTGGGACCTTTCAGCCCGTGGCGTATGGAGGTCTGGCCGGACGCCAGGTTGATCAGCATGGCCGGGATGACGAAGGGCGAGAGACGGCGCGGGCCTTTCTCGTGCAGCGTGATCGAGGCGTCGTAGGTGGTCTGCAGGCCACCGATGCCGGAGCCCAGCATCACGCCCGTGCGGTGCTGCGCCTCTTCGCCCAGCTCTTTCGGTGCCCAGCCGGCATCGGCGAGGGCCTGGTCGGCGGCGGCGATGGAGTAGAGAATGAAATCGTCGATGCGCTTGGCGTCCCGCGCGCTCATCACGCTGTCGGGATCGAAGGCGTCGTCCCGGTCGGGAAACTCGCTCTTGCGCGGAACGGGCGCGGCGATCTTGCACGCCAGGTCATCCGTTTCGAAGGTGGTGATCCTGCGGGCGCCGGAACGCCCGTCCAGGAGGTTTTTCCATGCGGGTTCGACCCCGCAGCCGACGGGTGTGACGAGGCCCAGGCCTGTAACGACAACCCGTCTGCTCATAGGAAGTGTCCCTGAGAGAGGGCCTTAGCCGACTTTCTCGGAGATGAACTTCACGGCATCGCCGACGGTCTGGATATGCTCGGCCGCGTCGTCGGGAATCTCGATGTCGAATTCCTCTTCGAAGGCCATGACCAGTTCGACATTGTCGAGCGAGTCCGCGCCCAGATCGTCGATGAAGTGTGCGTTTTCGGCGACTTTGTCTTCTTCCACGTCGAGATGCTCGACGACCATCTTCTTCACGCGAGCCATTACGTCAGACATAGATTTTCCCTTGAGTGGCGCCGGATGATTCCGGCCGATCATGCGGCTAGTTCGGGGTTCGTCCCTTGTTATGCAACCCCAGCCAGGTTTTTTGCCGTGCCGCGATTAGCACAGGCCAAAATGGGACGCCACCCCGCGGGACGGTCAAAATCCCCAACAAAATTCAGGCCTTACCAGCCTATATCATGGCCATCCCGCCGTTCACATGCAGCGTCTGGCCCGTCACATAGGCGGCCTCGTCCGACGCCAGATAGAGCGCGGCGGCGGCGATATCGGCGCCCGCGCCCAGTTTCCCGGCCGGGATTCGCGCCAGGGTGGCGTCGCGCTGGGCCTCGTTGAGTTCGTCCGTCATGGGCGAGGCGATGAAGCCCGGCGCGATGCAGTTCACCGTGATGCCGCGCGAGGCGACTTCCTGCGCCAGCGCCTTGGAAAAGCCGATCATGCCCGCCTTGGACGCGGCGTAGTTGGTCTGGCCCGGATTGCCCGTCACGCCGACGACCGAGGTGATGCCGATGATCCGGCCCGCGCGGGCCTTCATCATGGGCCGCAGGCACGCCTTGGCGAGGCGGAAATAGCTTTCCAGGTTGATCTTTATGACATCGTCGAAATCGGCCTGCTTCATGCGCATCAGCAGCCCGTCGCGCGTGATGCCCGCATTGGCGACCAGGATCTCGATGGGTCCGCCCAGCGCGTCGGCGGCCTGCCCCGGCAGGGCGTCCACCGCCTCGCCGTCGGACAGGTTGGCGGGCGTGACGACCGCGCGTTCGCCCAGCTCGGCCTTCAGGTTTTCCAGCTTCTCCGCCCGCGTGCCCGAAAGCGCGACATGGG